>NZ_JBFAID010000014.1:0-119394 GCF_040654475.1 Micromonospora sp. NPDC050686 | reverse complement strand
GGTGGTTTTCCCTGGGCGGCTTCCCCCCCGGTTATCGTGTGTGCTGTGGGCGGTGGGGGGGGGGGCGTCCGGCCACCTGTCCTCCCGCCGGTGGCCGGACGCCACGGGTCAGGCGGCCAGCCCGTCGAGCGCCGGCTGGTGCGCCACGCCGAGCATGGCCTCCACCAACGTCACGAACTCCTCGGCGGCGCGGAGCAGGTCGTCGGCCTCGCGGGCGGTGACCACGCGGGGAATGCCGGCCTCGGCGGCGGCCCGCTTGCCCGCACCGGCGGAGAAGTAGCGGGCCCACTCGTCGAGCTCGGGGGCGACCGCGCAGAGCAGCACCCACACGCTGGTGATCCGGTTGCGCCGGGCGGGCGCCGGGCGGGCCCGGGCGGCGAGCACGGCGGCGGCGGCGCGCAGCGCGGCCAGGTGGGCGGCGGCGTACCGGAGGCCGTCGGGGCGGGTCCGGGCGGCCTCGGCGAGCCCGCGACGGGCGACCGCGAGCAGTTGGGCGGGGGTGCGGTGCGGCAGCACGTGCGCCGGCACCGTCGGCGCCTGACTGGTCGGCATGGCTGTCTCCTCCACGTGGCCGGGACGGGCGCGTCGGCGACGGACCGAAGCCCGCCGGGCGGCGCGCCCGGGGCGGGTGGTGCGGAGGAAGACGCACCGGGTGGTGGCCGGCCGGGTGTGGACGCTTCCCCACACCACACCCGGCCGGCGTACCGGCGGGTCCGTCGTCCGCCGCCCGGGGGTCGGTGGGCGGCGGACGACGGTCCTGCCTGACGGGAACCGGGCTCGCGACTGCCCGGCGCCCCGGCGCGATCCGCGGAACCGCGCCTCCCGGGAGCCGGCGCCGCGAAACACCACTCCCGGAGAACGTTGGAACGGGTGTGCGACTCAATCGAACACTCGTTCTAACTACCGCTGACAGTACACCTCCCCTCCGACAAAAATGCAACGTGTGACGGGCGGCGCGTCCGACGAGGCACCCCCGCCAGGCCCGGAACTTCTCAGCCCGCACACAGGGTCGGCAAAGCCGGCGCGGAGGTCCACCGCGCAGGGTGGTGGTCATGAACGTCAGCCGTACCGAACCGGCCGCCCGGTGACCGCCACCGTCGCCGACCGGCGTACCGTCCAGCGCCCGCCGCGGGCCGTCCCCGGCTGGTGGGCGGACGTGGCGGGCGGCGCCGCCGCGCTCAGTCTGCTGGTGGTCACCGCGCTCTGGACCGCCGACCGGGGAGTGCAGGAACTGCTCGCCGGCGTCGCCACCGGCCTGACCTCGCTGGGCCGGCTCACCGGCCTGCTCAGCGCCGACCTGATGCTCATCCAGGTGGTGCTGATGGCCCGGGTGCCGCTGATCGAGCGGCGCTTCGGGCAGGACCGGATCGCCCGCTGGCACCGGCTCGCCGGCTTCGCCTCCTGCCACCTGCTGCTCGCGCACGTCGCGCTGACCACCCTCGGGTACGCCGGCACCGCCCGGCAGAACCCGCTCGCCCAGGCGTGGTTGCTGGTCACCGCGTACCCGGGGATGCTGCTGGCCACCGCGGCGCTGGCGCTGCTGGTCCTGGTGGTGGTGACCTCGGTCCGGGCGGCCCGGCGGCGGTTGCGCTACGAGTCCTGGCACCTGCTGCACCTGTACGCGTACCTGGGCATCGCGCTGGCGCTGCCGCACCAGCTCTGGACCGGGGCCGACTTCGTCGGCTCGGCGGCGGCCCGGGCCTACTGGTGGACGGTGTACCTGCTGGCGCTGGCCAGCGTGCTGGTGTTCCGGCTGGGCCTGCCGGCCTGGCGTTCGCTGCGGCACCGGGTCGAGGTGGCCGCGGTGGTGCCCGAGGCGCCCGGCATCACCTCCGTCTGGCTGCGCGGACGGCACCTGCACCGGCTGCCGGTACGGGCCGGGCAGTTCCTCAACTGGCGGTTCCTGACCGGCCCCGGCTGGTCCCGGGCCCACCCGTACTCGCTGTCCGCGCCGCCGTCGGGCGACCTGATGCGGATCACGGTCAAGGACCTCGGCGACGGCAGCTCCCGGGTGTCCACCCTGCGCCCCGGCACGAAGGTGCTGCTGGAGGGGCCGTACGGGCGGCTGACCGGGGAGCACTGGCGCGGCGGCGGGGTGACCATGTTCGCCTGCGGCGTCGGCATCACCCCGCTGCTGGCGCTGCTCTGGGAGCTGCCGTACGCCCGGGGGCGGGCGGTGCTGCTCTACCGCGCGCGTACGCCCGAGGAGCTGGCCTTCGCCGCAGAGCTGGACCGGCTGGCCGCGGAGCGCGGCGTGGTGGTCCACCACCTGGTCGGGCCGCGCGCGCGGCGGCCGTCCTGGCTGCCGGCGTACGCCGAGGGCCTGACCGACGCCGAGGCGCTGCGCCGGCTGTCGCCGGAGATCGCCCGGCACGACGTCTACCTCTGCGGCCCGGACGGCTGGGTCGACGCCGTCCGCGCCGCGACCCGCGCCGCCGGGGTGCCCGAGGCGCACGTCCATCACGAACGATTCGCCTGGTGACGGGCGGAAGGGACGGATCCATGCGACGCCTCACCCTCTGGCTGCTGTCCACGGTCGCCGCGCTGGTGCTGCTGTTCAGCTACCGGACCAGCACGATGGGGCCGGGCGGGGGAAGCAGCGCGACCGCCGGCGGCTCGGCCCAGGGGTACTGGTCCGCGACCGACGACTCGGGCGGCTCGGGCTCCTCCGGCTCGGGCTCGTCGAGCGGCTCGCCGTCCGGCGGTTCCTCGGCCAACGGCACGGCCACCGGGTCGGTGGCGCAGACCCGGTGGGGGCCGGTGCAGGTCCGGATCACCGTCTCGGGCGGGAAGATCACCGACGTCGTCGCCGTGCGGGTGCCGGACGGCAACCGTCGGGATCAGGAGATCAACGACTACGCGGTGCCGGTCCTGCGGCAGGAGGCCCTCGCGGCGCAGAGCGCGGAGATCGACACGGTTTCGGGGGCCACCGTCACCAGCGACGGCTACCGGGAGTCCCTCCAGGCCGCCATCGACGCGGCACACCTGAAGTGAGGGCGCGATGAAGCCGACGACCGTGGACCTCGACCGGCGGGCCTGGGTGGTGCAGGTGATGGGGCTGCCGGTGAGCGCGCACCTGCGCGGGCCGCAGGTGCGCACGGACGCGGTGGCGGAGCGGGTGCAGCGGTTCTTCGCCGAGCTGTGCGAGGTGGACGCGGTGTTCAGCACGTACCGGCCGGACAGCGAGATCGGCCGGCTGGGCGGGGCCGCGCCCGACCCGGCCACCGCCACGCCGGTGGTGCGGGAGGTGGTCGAGTGGTGCGAGGCGGCCCGGTCGCGTACCGGCGGCTGGTTCGACGCCCGCCGCCTGCCGCTGCCCGGCGGTGGCACCGGCTACGACCCGTCCGGGCTGGTCAAGGGGTGGGCGGTGGAGCGCGCCGCGCGGCACCTGGCGGACCTGCCGGGGCACGACCTCTGCCTCAACGCCGGCGGGGACGTGCTGCTGCGGACCGGGCCGGGCCGGCCGGGCTGGCGGGTGGGCGTCGAGGACCCCGGGCGGCCCGACCGGCTGCTCGACGTGCTGGAGCTGGCGAGCGGCGCGGTCGCCACGTCGGGCACCGCGCGGCGCGGCGCGCACATCCTGGACCCGCGCGCCGGCCGCCCCGCCCGGGCCGTCCGGTCGGTCACCGTGGTCGGCCCCGAGCTGCTCTGGGCCGACGTGTACGCGACCACGGCCGTAGCCCGGGGCGCGGACGCGCTGGACTGGCTGACGACCCTGGACGGGTACGCCGCCCTGCTGGTGGACGCCGCCAGCCGGGTCCGGGCCACCCCGAACTGGCCCGGGTCCCGGCCGGCGGCTCAGACCCACGCCGGATAGTCGGGCAGGTCGGCCTCGGTGGCCAGCGAGCCGGTGCCGCGGACCAGCATCGACTGGACCGGCCGGGTGGCCAGCAGCCGGTCGCGTAGCCACAGCCCCCATCCGCTGGCCGGGGCGAGGAAGTGGCCGGGGTTGGCACCGCGCTGCCAGCGGGACGCGTACCCGCGCATCCGCCGCTCGTACCCGGGCAGCGCGACCCGGGGGTCGCCCCCGGCCACGGCCAGCTCGCCGGCGAGCACGTACGCCCCGACGACGGCGGTGCCGACGCCCATCCCACCCAGGGTCACCCCCCACGCCGCGTCGCCGAGCAGCACGCTGCGGCCGGTGTGCCAGCGCGGGGCCCGGATCCGGGCGATCGCGTCGAAGTAGAGCTCCGGCGCGGCGCGCAGGCCGGTCAGCAGCCGGGGCACGTGCCAGCCCAGTCCGGTGAAGGCGTCGGTGATCAGCGCCTGCTGCCGCTCGACGTCCAGCCGGTCGTGGTCCTGCCGGGGGCCGGTGAAGACCACCAGGGCGGTGGCCCGGCCGGGTTCCCGGGGGTCGGCGACCACGCTTGCCATCCGGCCGGGCACGTTGAACTGCCGCGGCACCGCGTCGGCCCCCAGGTCGTTGGGGAGGTCCCAGCCGGCCAGGTGGTAGCCGAGGTGGGTCAGGTGGGCCGATTCCGGGCCGAGGGCCAGCCGGCGTACCCCCGAGTGCATCCCGTCCGCGCCGACCACCAGGTCGACGGTGCGGGAGCCGCCCCGGGCGAGGTCGACCCGCGCCCCGTCGGCGCCCTCGGCGAGTGCGGTGATCCGGTCGTCGAACAGGTACTCCACCCGGTCGGTGCCGTGCTCGTAGAGGATCCGGGACAGGTCGCGGCGGCGGACCTCCAGCTCGCCGCCGGCGAACTCGGCCGGTAGCCGGAAGATCTCCCGGCCGTACGCGTCGACCCGGCTCATCGCGCCGGCATGGGTCTGCACCGCGCGCAGCTCGTCGAGCACCCCCATGGCGGCGAGCACGCCGAGGTGGGTGGGCCCGCGGAAGTCGACCGCGAAGCCGCTGGTCCGCAGCGCCGGGGCGACCTCGACGACGGTGACCTCGGCCCCGAAGCGGGCCAGCCACCAGGCCACCGCCGGGCCGGCCACCCCGGCACCGGAGACGAGCACGCGGAAGCCGCGCAGTGGAAGCGCCATGATTCCCCCCGTAAAAACTGTGTCCGTTGGATACGGTGTACTGTAGACACAGTTTCGGCCGACGAGCAAGAGAGGTGTCCGTGGAGCACGGTGGCATCGACAGACGGCGGCTCCACGAGTTGCTGTGGGGCACACCCGGTGGGCCCCGGCGCGGCCCCCGGCCCACCCTCACCGTCGAGACCATCGCCCGGGCCGGCATCGCCATCGCCGACGCCGACGGGCTCGAGGGGCTGACCATGCAGCGGGTCGCCGAGTCGCTCGACGTGACCAAGATGGCGCTCTACCGGTACGTGCCCGGCAGGGCCGAGCTGGTCGCCCTGATGCTGGAGGTGGCGATCGGCGAGCCGGCCCCGCCGCCGCCCGGAGCCGACTGGCGCACCCAGCTCGACGACTGGACCCGGCAGATATTCGACCGGTTCCGCCGTCACCCGTGGGCGCACGCCGCCACCGCGGCCCCCCGGGTGCCCGGCCCGAACGAGCTGGCCTGGCTGGAACGTGTGGTCGCCGCCCTCAGCGGCACCGGGCTGACCGGCGGCGAGCAACTCGACGTCGCGGTGCTGCTGATCGGGCACGCCCGCAACCTGGCCCAGCACACGACCGCTGACTCCGCCCCCGGGCAGGACCGGGAGGCCGCCTTCACGCTGCTGGTACGCGGCCGGGAGGAGCGCTACCCGGCGCTGGCCGCCGCGCTACGGCCGGCTGCCGGCGGCGAGGTCGACGACAACGCCCTCGACTTCGGCCTGGCCCGCATCCTCGACGGCATCGCCGCGCTCGTCGCCGCCCGCGCCGCCGGGGCGACCAGCGGCCTCCCGCCCGGAAATAGTGGGCACCGGCCATGATCACGCACTCGCTCGGCCGGCTACTTCGGGCCCACCTTCGGGCGCGAATTCCCGACGCCCGAGGAGCTGCTCCCCCTGGCGGCGTACGAGGAGGACCCACAGGCGGACTGGTACGCGCGGGAGATCGAGGGACGGGCTGACCGACCTCTACCGTCGCGCGGCGGGACACGGTGTGGGTGGGTGGGGACCGGGCGGGCGCGGCGGGGAGAATGGGGGCATGCAGTCACACCCGAACGTGCAGGCGGTGCAGCGGGCGCTCGACGACGCGGGCGCGCGGGACGGCTCCGCCGACGCCAGCCAGGTACGCCTGCTGCCCGGGGCGGCGCACACCGCCGCGGCGGCGGCCGAGGCGCTCGGCGTCGAGGTGGGGGCCATCGCCAACTCGCTGATCTTCGACGCGGACGACGCGCCGCTGCTGGTGCTCACCTCCGGCGCGCACCGGGTGGACACGGCCGGCCTCGCCGCGTCCATCGGGGTCACCCGGCTGCGCCGGGCCAGCCCCGAGTTCGTCCGGAAACACACCGGCCAGGTGATCGGCGGGGTCGCCCCGGTCGGCCACCCCCGACCGCTGCGCACTCTGGTCGACACCGCCCTGGCGGCGTACGACGAGGTGTGGGCGGCCGGCGGGGTGCCCCAGGCGGTCTTCCCGACCACGTACGCGGAGCTGCTGCGGATCACTGCCGGAACCCCGGCCGACGTGGCGTGAGCGACGTCCCCGACCTGGTCACGCTGCACGTGTGGCGGATCCCCCGGACGGCGGTGCCCCGGGCGCTGGCCCGGATGGCGCTGCACCCGCTCCGGCTGCGGCACACCCCCGGCGTACGGTTCGGCAAGCTGCTCGGCACCGGGGCCGGCACCGGCTTCGGCCCCGGCGACGCCGACCTGACCCGGTGGGCCGCCCTGGTGGTCTGGGACTCCCCCGCCGCGGCGGCCGGCTTCGACGGCTCACCGGTGGGCCGCTCCTGGGACCGGATCGCTCACGCGTCCGCCCGGGTCGAGCTGCGCCCGCTGACCAGCCGGGGCGAATGGTCCGGCCGGCGACCCTTCGGCGACCCGCCCGGCGGCCTCGTCGACGGGCCGGTGCTCGCGCTCACCCGGGCCCGGCTGCGGCCCCGCCGGGCGGCCACCTTCTGGCGGGCCGTCCCGCCGGTGGCCGCCGCGCTGCACGCCGCGCCCGGGCTGCTCGCCCGGTTCGGCGTCGGCGAGGCCCCGCTGGGCTGGCAGGGCACGGTGAGCGTGTGGCGGGACGCGGCGGACCTCGTGGCGTTCGCGTACCGTCACCCGGAGCACCGGGCCGCGATCGCCCGCACCCCGACCGAGGGGTGGTACGCCGAGGAGCTCTTCGCCCGGTTCGAGGTGCGCGACGTGGTGGGTGACCGTTCGGTGCTGGGCTGGGCCGGCGCGGGCGGCGCGGGAACGAAGGGACAGGCATGAGGCTGGTCCGGTGGACGCCGGAGGATCTCGTCCGACGGCTGGACGACGTGGTGGTCGTCTACGGCGAGGCGATGGGCTACCGCGCCGACCTGCTGGAGGCCCGGCGCGGCTACATCGCCACCCACGTCCGCCGCCCCGGCTTCCGCGCGGTGGCCAGCCTGACCTCCGAGGGGCACCTGGCCGGCTTCGGGTACGGCTATCTCGGCGCGGCCGGGCAGTGGTGGCACGACCAGGTGTACCGGGCGCTGGACCCGCCGGCCCGCAAGCGGTGGCTCGGCAACTGCTTCGAGGTGGTGGAGCTGCACGTCCGGCCGCCCGCGCAGGGGCACGGCCTGGGCGCCCGCCAGCTGCGCGCCCTGCTCGACCTGGCCGACGGCGACACCACCCTGCTCTCCACCCCGGAGGCCGACGAGCAGCGGTCGCGGGCCTGGCGGCTCTACCGCCGGTTCGGCTTCGTCGACCTGCTGCGCCACTTCCACTTTCCCGGCGACGAGCGCCCGTTCGGCGTGCTGGGCCGGGACCTGCCGCTGGACCCGCCGGGCGCCGGCCGGCCCGGACCGGGCACGCCGTGATCCACCGGCGGCTGCCCTGGGTGCTGCTGGCCGTCCTGGTCCTCGCCCAGATCTGCTATCCGCTGGCCGGCGGGGTCACCCGCAACCGGCTCACCGTGGCGACCGTGCTGCTGGGCTGGCTGCTGTCGGTGGCCCACGCGGCGGTCAGCCGCGGTCCGCGCGCCGCCGCCGCGCTGGTCGCGGTCGCCACCGGGGGCGGCTTCGCGATCGAGGCGCTCGGGGTGGCCACCGGCTTCCCGTTCGGCAGCTACGACTACTCCGGCCAGCTCGGCCCGAAGCTGGCCGGGGTGCCGCTGATCATCCCGCTGGCCTGGACCTGGATGGCGTGGCCGGCGTGGCTGGCCGCGGTCCGGCTCGTCCGGCCGGTCGGCTGGCGGGGCGCGGCCGGGCGGGTCGCGCTGGGCGCGGTCGGACTGGCCGCCTGGGACCTCTTCCTCGACCCGCAGATGGTCGCCGAGGGTCACTGGCGCTGGCTCGACGCCACCCCGGCGCTGCCCGGGCTGCCCGGCATCCCGGTCAGCAACCACCTCGGCTGGCTGCTCTTCGCGGTGCTGCTGATGGCGGCGCTGCGCCCGCTGGCCGGCCCGGCGGCGGGCCGCACCGGGCCCGCCGACCTGCCGATGTACGCGCTCTACCTGTGGACGTACGCGTCCAGCGTGCTGGCCCACGCGGTCTTCCTCGACCTGCCCGCCTCCGCGCTCTGGGGCGCGGCCGGCATGGCGGTGGTCGCCGTGCCGCTGGCGGTGGCGCTCGGCCGGGGCCGCGCCGACCGGACCGACCGGGCCCGGCCGGCGCCGGAACCGGCCGCCGAGGCCGACGCGACCCGATGATCACCGCCGCCCTCGCCCTGCTCGTCGCCGTGGCCGGGCTCACCGGGCACGCCTGGGTCAACGCCACCCGCTGGCTGCGCCGCCCGGGCGACCCGCCGGCCGAGCCGACCGAGCCGGTCGCGGTGCTGCTGCCGCTGCGCGACGAGGCCGACCGGGTCACCCCCTGCCTGCGCGCGCTGCTCGCCCAGCAGGGCGTGCCCGGCCTGCGGATCGTGGTGCTCGACGACGGCTCGACCGACGGCACCGCGGAGGTGGTCCGCGCGGTGGCCGGCGGCGACCCACGGGTCACCCTGCTCACCGGGGTCGCCCCGCCGCCGGGCTGGCTGGGCAAGCCGCACGCCTGCTGGCAACTGGCCACCCGGACCGACCCGGCCCCGACCGTGCTCGCCTTCATCGACGCCGACGTGGTGCTCGCCCCGCACGCCGTCGCGGCGGCGGTGGCCGAGCTGCGCGCGGCGCGGGCGGTGCTGCTGTCCGCGTACCCCCGGATCGTGGTGCGGACGGCGGCCGACCGGCTGGTGCAGCCGCTGTTGCAGTGGTTGTGGCTGACCTTCCTGCCGCTGCGGGCGATGGAGCGCTCGCCACGGCCGTCCCTGGCCGCGGCCGGCGGGCAGTTCCTGGTCGTGGACCGGGCCGGCTACCTGCGGGCCGGCGGGCACGCGGCGGTCGCCGACAAGGTGCTGGAGGACATCGAGCTGGCCCGGGCGGTGAAACGCTCCGGTGGCCGGATCGCGCTGGCCGACGGCTCCCGGCTCGCCTCCTGTCGGATGTACGACGACTGGCCGCAGCTGCGCGACGGCTACTCGAAGTCGCTGTGGGCGTCGTTCGGGCACCCCAGCGCCGCGGCGGTCGTGGTGACCCTGCTGCTCCTGCTCTACTCCGCTCCCCCGCTGCTCGCGGTGGCGGCTCTGGTGACCGGCCAGCCGGCGGTGGCCGCGGCCACCCTGGCCGCGTACCCGGCGGGCGTCGCCGGGCGGGTGGTCTGCGCCCGGGCGACCGGCGGGCGGGCCTGGCCCGACGCGCTGGCACACCCCGTGTCGGTCGTGGTCCTCGGTTGGCTGACGCTGCGGTCGTACCATCTGCGGAAGCGGCGCCGCCTGTCCTGGCGCGGTCGCCCGGTCAGCTAGGAGGAGCGCGGCATGGCGCGAATCGTGGTCGTCGGCGCCGGGGTGGGTGGGTTGGCCACCGCCGCCCGGCTGGCCGCCACCGGACATCAGGTCACCGTGCTCGAGCAGGCCGGCACGGTCGGCGGCAAGCTCGGCCGGTACGCCCACCACACCCCCGAGGGGTCGTTCCACTTCGACACCGGGCCGAGCCTGCTCACCCTGCCGCAGGTCTTCCACGACCTGTTCGAGGCGACCGGCGCGAAGCTCGACGAGTACCTCGACCTGGTGCCGCTGGACCCGATCGTGCGGCACGTCTTCGCCGACGGGTCCACCCTCGACTCGGGCGCCGACCCGGACGGGTTCGCCGGCCGGATCGGCACCGCCTTCGGCGACCGCGCGGCGGCCGACTGGCGGCGGCTGTGGCGGCGGGCCGAGCGGGTGTGGGCGGCCTCGCACCGGGACATCCTGCGGCGCAGCGTCGACTCGCCGCGGGACCTGGCCGCGCTGGCCTGGCGGCTGGGTGACCTGGCCGCCATCGCCCCCGGGCGTACGCTGCGCGGCCTGGGCCGCGGCCACCTGGCCGACCCGCGGCTGCGGATGCTGCTCGACCGGTACGCGACCTACACCGGGGCCGACCCGCGGCGCGCCCCGGCCGCCCTGGTCGCCGTCCCCTACGCCGAGCTGGCCTACGGCGGCTGGTACCTGCGCGGCGGGCTGGGCAGCCTCACCGACGCCCTGCTCACCCGCTGCCTGGACCTGGGCGTGGTGGTACGCACCGACACCGCGGTCACCCGGATCGACGCCGCCGGCGGGCGGGTGCACGGGGTACGCCTCGCCGGGGCCACCGCGCCGCTGCCCGCCGACGTGGTGGTGGCAAACGTGGACGCGCTGACCCTCTACCGGGACCTGCTGCCCCACCCGCGCCGGCTGGCCCGGCTCACCGACCGGAGCCTGGCCGGCTTCGTGCTGCTGCTCGGCGTGCGCGGCGACAGCGGGCTGGCCCACCACAACGTCTTCTTCCCCCGCGACTACGACGCCGAGTTCGACGCGGTCTTCGGCGACCCGGGGCGCGGGGCCCGGGCCCGGCCGGCCCTCGACCCGGCGGTCTTCGTCACCGTGGCCGACGACCCGGCGGCCCGCCCGGCCGGGCACGAGGCGTGGTTCGTGCTGGTCAACGCCGCCCGGCACGGCACCGCCGCGGGCGCGGTCGACTGGCGCCGGCCGGGGCTGGCGCAGGCGTACGCCGACCGGATCCTCGACGTGCTGGCCGAGCGGGGCGTGGACGTCCGGGACCGGCTGCTCTTCCGCGAGGTGCGCACCCCGGCCGACCTGGCCACCGCCGCCGCCGCGCCGGGCGGGTCGATCTACGGCACCGCCGGCGGGCTGCTCCGGCCGGCCAACCGCGGCCCGGCGCACGGGTTGTGGCTGGTGGGCGGCTCCAGCCACCCCGGCGGCGGCCTGCCCATGGTCACCCTCTCCGCCGAAATCGTCGCCACCGAAATCGGCCCCGCCTGGGGGTAAGGAGGGGCCCCCGGTCAACACCCCGGGGCGGGGTCAGCCGGCGTCGGCCAGGGCGCGGCGGACGGCGGAGAGCAGCTGGCCCAATCCGAAGCCGGCCAGCAGCACCCACACCGCGGTCACCATGGTGATGGTCCCGGCCGTCAGGTCGGGGTCGATCAGGCCGCTCGCCCCGGCCAGCAGCAGCCCGACCAGGGCCACGCAGACCCGGGTGGGCCGCTCCCCCACGGTCACCGCGCCCAGCTCCCGCATGCCCGCGGCGACCGCCCGGGCCCGGGCGTACTCGTGCAACCAGGACAGCGCCCCACCCGCGACGACCAGCGCGCCCGGCGCCCCCAGCAGCCAGAACGCCGCCAGCCAGGCCACCTCGCCGAGCCGGTCGGCGAGCGAGTCGTAGACGTACCCGAGGCGGGTGGTCCGGCCGGTGGCCACGGCGACCGCGCCGTCCACGCTGTCGGCCACCGCGGCGGCCAGCACGAACAGCGCCGCCACGAACGGCCCGTTGCCCGGCCGCACCGCGAACAGCGGTACGCAGAAGCAGAGCAGCACCCCGACGGCGGTCACCGCGGTCGGGCCGACCCGCAGCCGGCCCAGGATGAACCCGACGTGGTACGCGAAGCGCAGCCAGGCCCGGACCACCGGCGCCGCCACCCGCGGGTCGAAACCGCCGTGCAGCCGAGCCCAGGCGGTGGCGTACTCGTCCCAGCTCAGTTGTGTGCCCACCACCGGTCAACCGTCGCAGCAGCGTCCAGGTGTCGGGAATCCGGGGTCAGACTCGGGCTCCGATCCGCAGGTGCTGCCACACCTCGCGGGTCGCGGTGGACCGGTTGAGGGTGATGAAGTGGATGCCCGGGACGCCCTCGTCGAGCAGCCGCGCGCACATCTCGCTGGCCTGCTCGATGCCGAGCCGGCGCACCGCCTCCGGGTCGTCGGCCACCCGCGCGAACCGCTCCGCCAGGGCGGGCGGGAAGGGCGCGCCGGAGAGCTGGACCGACCGCTCGATGGTGCTCAGCTGGGTCACCGGCATCACCCCGGCGAGGATCGGGGTGTCGCAGCCGGTGGCGGCCACCCGGTCGCGCAGCCGCAGGTAGTCGTCGGCGTCGAAGAACATCTGGGTGATCGCGAACTCGGCGCCGGCCCGGCACTTGCGGACGAAATGCTCGGTGTCGCTGGCCACGTCCGGCGAGCGCGGGTGCTTGTACGGGAAGGCGGCCACCCCGACGCTGAAGTCGCCCGCGTCCCGCACCAGGCGGACCAGGTCCTCGGCGTACTGCACGCCCTCCGGGTGGGGCACCCACTCGCCGCCCGGGTTGCCCGGCGGGTCGCCCCGCACGGCCAGCACGTTGCGCACCCCCACGCCGGCCAGCCGGCCGATCACGTTGCGCAGCTCGGCGACGGAGTGGTTGACCGCGGTCAGGTGCGCCATCGGCAGCAGGGTGGTGTCGGTGGCGATCCGCTCGGTGACCGCGACCGTGGTGTCCCGGGTCGACCCGCCCGCGCCGTAGGTGATCGAGACGAACGAGGGACGCAGCGACTCCAGCTCGCGGATGGCCTGCCAGAGCAGTCGCTCGCCCGGCTCGGTCTTGGGCGGGAAGAACTCGAACGAGAACGTCGGCTGCCCCGTGCGGATCAGCTCCCCGATCGCCGGTTGCGGATTGGGGAGGACGGAGGGAAGACCGAGCGCCACGCCACGACTCTAGCCGCCCGGACGCCCCGCACCGACGACCTTCCCACCCGTCGGAGCGGCAATGTCGGGCGGGAAGCGTCGTACCCCCGGGATATCACTGGGGGCAGCGCGGGTCGGCCGGCCGGGCCGGACCACGGGGTACGCGCGGGGGTCACGCGGGGTCACCAGCACCGATCGGCGACGTACGTGCCGTCCTCGGGGACGGTCGGCGTCGCCGCGCCGACGCCTTTCGGAGGACCGATGACCCCGCCACCGCCGCCCCTCGGGACGCTGCTGGCCCAGCTCCGTACGGCCCGCGGCTGGAGCCAGCAGCGGCTCGCCGCGCAGCTGTGCGCCGCCGCCGGCGTGCCGACCCTGACCCGGCACGAGATCTCCCGGTGGGAGCGCCATGTGCGGCTGCCCGGCGAATTCTGGCTGGCCTGGCTGGCCACCGTCCTCGGGGTGCCGGCCGGGCTGCTCGCCGACGCGGCGGCCCACGGTCGGCACCCGGGTCCACCGCCCGGGGCCCGGGTCGGCTCCCGGCCGCGGGCGGCGCTGCTCGCGGTTGCCCGGCGCTGGCTGGCCGACCCGGGTGGCGGGCTGCTCGCCGCGCCGACCGCCGGCCAACTGCCCGCCCAGGTCGTCGACGGGGCGCCCGCCGGGGCGCCCGGGCTGGCCGAGCTGCGCCGGCTGGACGACCTGGCCGGCGGGGCCGACCTGGCGCCGTTCGGGGCGTACCGGCTGCGCCGGGCGGTGCGCCGGCTGTCCGCGGCCGGCCCGGCGGGCCGCCGCCGGCTGCTGCCCGTGCTGGCCGAGTCGGCCCAGCTCGCCGGGTGGCTGGCGGCCGACGCGGGCGATCCGGCCGGCGGGTTGGAGGCGTACCGGCTGGGCCTGCGGGCGGCGGCGGCCGCCGGGGACCGGGCGCTGGCCGGGCACGTGCTCGGCTCGGCCAGCCACCTGCTGGCCGGCGCGGGCGACCCGGCGGGCGCGCTGCTGCTGGCCCGCACCGGATACCTCGGCGCCCGGCGGGCGGCCAGCCCGGGGCTGCGCGCCCTGCTGCTGCACCGGGTGGCGCTCGCCGCCGCGCTCGGCGGACGGCTCCGGGCGGCCGGCGCGGCGCTCGACGCGGCCCGGCGTGCCACGGTCGCGCCGGAGCCGGGCCGGGAGCCGTCCTGGCTGTACTGGCTGGACGCGGCCGAACTGGCCGCGATGACCGGGCGCACGCTGGTCGCGCTCGGCCGGTCCGGTGCCGGCGTGCCGCTGCTGCACGCCGCCCGGTGGGCGGGCCGGCCGCGCGCCGCCGCCGTCTACGGCGCCTGGCTGGCCCGCGGTCACCTTCAGCTCGGTGAGCTGGAGCGGGCCTGTGCCGTGGCCGGGGCGGCGCTGCTCGACGCCGTCCGAGCCGGGTCGCCGCGGGCCGTCGGCGAGCTGGCCGAGGTGCGCCGCCGGCTGGCCCAGCGCGCCGACGCCCCCGCGGTACGCCGGCACGGCGCACTCGTCGCCGCGGCCCGTCCGTGGCTGCCGCGACGCGCGCCGGTGACCGGCCGGCCGGGTCCGGGTGGCCGACGCGGTGGCCCACCTCGGCCGACCCGCCGGCCCCGGGATGCGGCGCGTGCCCCGGCGACCGGCTAGCGTCGTGGCGTGACCGACGCCGCTCCCGTGTCCCCCGTCGACCGCGCCGGCCTGCGCCAGCGGGTGGACAAGGCCCTCACCGAGTTTCTCGCCCAGCAGCGCATCTGGATGCGGGGGGTGGACGACGCCCTGGCACCGGTGGCCGAGGCGATCGAACGGTTCGTGCTGGGTGGCGGCAAGCGGTTGCGGCCCGCCTTCGCGTACTGGGGGTACCGGGGCGCCGGCGGGGTCGACTCCGACCAGGTGGTGAGCACCCTGGCCGCGTTGGAGTTCGTGCAGGCCAGCGCGCTGATTCACGACGACCTGATGGACCGCTCGGACACCCGGCGGGGTGAGCCGGCGGTGCACCGGCGGTTCGCCACCCGGCACCGCCGGGCCGGCTGGGGCGGGGACGCGGACGGCTTCGGCGACGCCGCGGCGATCCTCCTCGGCGACCTGTGCCTGGTCTGGTCGGACGAGCTGCTGCACTCCGCCGGCCTGGACCCGCGTACGGTGTCCCGGGCCCGACCGGTCTTCGACGAGATGCGCACCGAGGTGACCGTCGGGCAGTACCTCGACGTGCTGACCCAGGCCACCGGGGACATCTCGCTGGAGCGGGCCGGCAAGGTGGCCCGCTACAAGTCGGCGAAGTACACGGTCGAGCGGCCGCTGCTGCTCGGTGCCGCGCTGGCCGACGCACCGGAGCCGGTACGCGCCGCCTACTCGGCGTACGGGCTGCCGCTCGGCGAGGCGTTCCAGCTCCGCGACGACGTGCTCGGGGTGTTCGGCGACCCGGCGCAGACCGGCAAGCCGGCCGGGGACGACCTGCGCGAGGGCAAGCGGACGTACCTCGTGGCGGCGGCCGTGGAGACGGCCGACGAGGCAGGCCGGGGGCGGCTGCTCGCCGGCCTCGGCGACCCGGAGCTGGACGAGGCCGGGGTCGCCCGGCTGCGAGAGTTGATCACGGCCAGCGGGGCGCTGGAGCGTACCGAGCGGCGGATCGCCGCGCTGACCGAGACCGCGCTGGGCGCGCTGGCCACGGTCGACCTGGAGACCGAGGCCCGCCAGGCCCTGGTGGACCTGGCCATCGCCGCCACCCGCCGTACCCTCTGACCCGCTCCCGGCCGGAGCCGGGTCAGAACCCGAGGGCCTGGGCGCGGCGCTTGACCTCGCGGGCCTGGTCGCCGGCGAGCGCGGCGGCCGGCGTGCCGGGGAGGGTGGGGTCCTCCTCGTAGAGCCAGCGCAGCGCCGCCTCGTCGTCGTAGCCGGCGTCGGCCAGCAGGTTCAGCACGCCGGGCAGGTGCTTGAGCACCTGCTGGTTGGCGACCAGGTCGGCCGGGATCCGGCGGACGCCGTCGCGGCGCGCCGCGACGAGCTCCCGGTCCCTGATCATCTGGTGCACCTTGCTGATCGACAGGTCGAGGCGCTCGGCCACGTCCGGCAGGGTCAGCCAGGCGGCCGGGTCGGCGGGTCCCGCGGCGGCGGACTGCCCGGAGGGTACGGAATCGGTCACCCGACCACCCTGCCACGTGCCGCCGGCGGTCCACCACCGGCACCCCCGTGACCTGCGTCAGCGCGGCGGGACAGCCGCACCGGAGCCCCGGCTGTAGCATCCTGTTCACCGTTCACGCCTCCGACACATAGACTGCCTGCCGATGGACACACAGGTCGCCGACACGTTGCTGGGCTCGCTGATCGACGGGCGCTACCGCATTCGCGGTCGCGTCGCGCGTGGCGGCATGGCGACCGTGTACACCGCCACCGACGAGCGCCTCGAACGCACCGTGGCGGTCAAGATCATTCACCCGAGCCAGGCGCCGGAGTCGCCGGCCCGGCTGGCCGCTTTCGTGGCACGGTTCACCGACGAGGCGAAGACCATCGCCCGGCTGACCCACCCCAACGTGGTGGCGGTCTACGACCAGGGCAAGCACGCCGGGCTGCCGTACCTGGTCATGGAGTACGTCCGCGGTCGCACCCTGCGCGACGTGCTGGCCGAGCGGCGCCGGCTCAACCCGGAGGAGGCGCTGGCCATCGCCGAGCAGATGCTCGCCGCGGTCGCCGCCGCACACCGGGCCGGGTTGGTGCACCGGGACGTCAAGCCGGAGAACGTGCTGGTCGCCGAGGCGCCCACCGGCGGGCCGGCCAACCTGGTCGACAGCGTGGTCAAGGTGGCCGACTTCGGGCTGGCCCGGGCGGTGGAGGCCAGCGAGGAGAACGGCAACCAGCTGATGGCGACCGTCGCGTACGTGGCGCCCGAGCTGGTCACCGAGGGCCGGGCGGACGCCCGTACCGATGTCTACTCGGCGGGCATCGTGCTGTTCGAGATGCTCACCGGCCGGGTGCCGTACGACGGGGACCGGCCGGTGGACATCGCCTGGCAGCACGTCGACCGGGACGTGCCGGCGCCGTCGATGCTCGTGCCGGCGCTCCCCCGCGAGCTGGACGAACTGGTCGCGCGGGCCACCCGCCGCGACCCGGGGGCCCGGCCGACCGACGCGGGCGCCCTGCTCAGCGAGATGCAGACCGTCCGGGAGGGCCTGAGCACCCCGGACAACACGCACACCGCGGTGCTGCGCCGGGTGAGCGACGACCAGCAGCCGGTGGCCCAGCCGACCATGGTGGTGGCCGCGGTGCAGCCGGCACAACGCCCGGCCTGGGCGCGGCTGCCCGAGACGCAGGCCCAGCCGCCGCACCGGCGCCGGGCGGCGCCGCAGGGCTCGGCGCTGGGCGGCAAGCTGGCCGCGCTGCGCGGCCGGATGGGCGGCGACGGCGACGGCCAGAACCGGCTCGGCATCGCCGCCGTGGTGGTGGTGTTCGGCCTGCTCGCCGCGCTCGGCGGCTGGTGGTTCGGGGTGGGCCGGTACACCGTCGCCCCGCAGCTGGTCAGCATGAGCAAGGCCGACGCCGAGTCGCGGGCCGCCGAGGCCGGCTTCAACCTGGAGTACGCCCCGGCGAGGTACGACGAGAAGGCCCCCAAGGACCAGGTGATCGGCCAGAGCCCCGCCTCGGCCAGCCGGATCCTCAAGGGCGGCACGATCACCCTCACCCTGTCCCTGGGCCCCGAGCGCTTCCCGCTGCCCGACGTGATCGGCAAGGACTTCACACTCGCCGACTCGGACCTCAAGAGCGCCGGTCTGGTGGTGGTGAAGGGCCCCGCGCGCTACAACGACAACCTGCCCAAGGGCGTCGTGGTGGCTACCAGCCCGAAGGCCAAGGCGCAGGTCAAGCCGGGCGACAAGATCACCGTGGTGGTGAGCAAGGGGCGGGCGCCGATCACCGTGCCGCAACTGGTCGGCAAGAACGTCAACGACGCCCGGTCGGCGCTGGCGCAGCTCGGGCTGGTGCCGGTCGAGACGTACAAGGACTCCGACAAGCCCAAGGACGAGATCCTCGGGCAGAGCCCGGCCGACGGCGCCGGGGTCGAGAAGGGCGCACAGGTCAAGCTGGACGTCAGCAAGGGCCCGCCCGCCGTGGTGGTGCCGCGCGTGATCGACCTGCCGTGCCCGCAGGCGCAGCAGCAGCTGCAGGGCCTCGGCTTCCCGGTGAACGTGCAGTTCAACCCGAACGGCACCGTGCGGTTCCAGAACCCGGGTGAGAACGCGCAGGTGCCCCCGGGCACCCAGGTCACGATCGGCTGCCTGTGACCGGCCCGGCCACCGTCGGGCCGGCCGCCCGCCGGCCGGTCGGCTCGCACACCCCCACGTCCGGGGGCCTGGCGCGGTCGGTCCTGCCGTACGTCGACGCGGCCGGCTCCCGGGTGGTGCAGGTCTACGTCTCCAACTCCCGGGGCTGGGCCCTGCCGCCCGGGGACCCGGCCCAGGACGCGTTGCTGCGGGACGGCTGCGGTGCGCGGGGCGTACCGGTCTACATCCACGCGTCGCTGCTGGTGAACCTCGGTTCCCCCACCCCGGCCACGGTGCAGCGGTCGGCACAGACGCTGGCGCACGCGCTGCGCCGGGGCCGCGCGATCGGCGCCGAGGGTGTGGTCTTCCACGCCGGCAGCGCGGTGGAAGCCGGGTACGCCGAGACCGCCATGCGGCAGGTACGCGAAACCCTGCTGCCACTGCTCGACGAGGCGGCGGCCGCCGGGGGGCCGATGCTGCTGGTGGAGCCGAGCGCGGGTGGCGGCCGGTCGCTGGCCTCCCGGGTCGAGCAGCTGGGCCCGTACCTGGACGCGGTGGAGCGACACCCGATGATGGGGGTCTGCTTCGACACCTGCCACGCCTGGGCCGCCGGGCACGACCTGGCGGCCGAGGGCGGGATGACCGCGACGCTGGACGCCCTGGTGGCCACCGTCGGCGCGGACCGGCTCAAGCTGGTGCACGCGAACGACTCGAAGGACCTGTGCGGCTCCACCCGGGACCGGCACGAGAACATCGGCAAGGGCACCATCGGCGAACCGGCCTTCGCCGAGCTGATGCGGCACCCCGCCACCGCCGGCGTCCCCGTCGTGGTGGAAACCCCCACGGAGAAGCACGAAGGCCACGCCACCGACATAGCCACCCTAACCCGCCTCCACCCCTAACCCCCTTCCCCACCCCCCAGGGTGTCGATCATGAAGTTTGCGTCGGATTCCGCCCGATCCGCGACGCAAACTTCATGATCAACCCGGAGAGGGGCTGGGGGTGGGAGGGGGTTAGGCGCGGAGGGTTTGGGTCAGGGCTTCGGTGGCTTGGGTGATCTGGGTGTCGGAGACGTCCAGGTGGGTGACCAGGCGGGCGGTGCGGGGGCCCAGCACCGAGACCAGGACGCCCCGCTCGCGGGCGGCGGCGGCGAACCGCCTCGCGTCGAGCGGGTGCTTGGTCAGGTCGAGCGGGACGATGTTGGTCCGGACCCGGCCGGCGAGCACCCCGAACGGGGCGATCGCCTCAGCCAGCCGAGCCGCCTTGGCGTGGTCGGCGGCGAGCCGCTCGACGTGGTGCGCCAGGGCGTACCGGCCGGCGGCGGCGAGGACGCCGACCTGCCGCATCCCGCCACCCATCCGCTTGCGGACGAACCGGGCCCGGGCGATCTGCTCCGCGCTGCCCACCACCAGCGAGCCGACCGGCGCGCCGAGGCCCTTGGAGAGGCAGACCGACAGGGTGTCGAAGAGCGCACCGTACTCGGACAGCGGCACCCCGTCGGCGACGTGCGCGTGCCAGATCCGGGCGCCGTCGCAGTGCAGCGCCAGCCCGTGCTCGTCGGCGACTTCCCGCAGCCGGCGCAGCACGCCCAGCGGGATCACCCCGCCGCCGCCCCGGTTGTGGGTCTGCTCCACCGCGATCGCCCGGGTCGGCACCGCGAAGTAGCCGTCCGGCCGCACCATCCCGGCCACCACGTCCGGGTCGAGGTCCGCGCCGACCGCCGGCCAGGTCCGCGAGGAGATCCCGCCGTACGCGGCCGCGGCCCCGATCTCGTACGTAACGACGTGCGCGTCGGCGTCGCAGAGCAGCTCGTCGCCGGGCGGCACCAGCAGTTGCAGGGCGATCTGGTTGGCCATCGACCCGGTCGGGGCGAACAGCGCCGCCTCGTGCCCGAAGAGCGCGGCGACCTCCGCCTCCAGGGCGGTGACCGTCGGGTCCTCGCCATACACGTCGTCGCCGACCTCGGCCGAGGCCATCGCCTCCCGCATCCCGGCGGTGGGCCGGGTCACCGTGTCCGAACGAAGATCGATCAGGTCAGCCACTGTCATCCCTTCGGCTGCCGACTGCGGGGCTCGCAAGCTCACTCCTCGCGTCAGCCACTGTCATCCCTACGGCTGCCGACTGCGGGGCTCGCAAGCTCACTCCTCGCGTCAGCCACGGAGCATCTCCGCCACGAGGAAGGCCAGCTCCAGCGACTGCTGGGTGTTCAGCCGCGGGTCGCAGGCGGTCTCGTACCGGTCGGGCAGGTCGAGGTCCTCGATGCCCTGGGCGCCGCCGAGGCACTCGGTGACGTCCTCGCCGGTCAGCTCGACGTGCAGGCCGCCCGGATGGGTCTCCAGGCCGCGGTGCACCTCGAAGTAGCCGAGCACCTCGTCGACGATCCGGTCGAAATGCCGGGTCTTGTAGCCGTTCGAGGACTCGTGGGTGTTGCCGTGCATCGGGTCGCACTGCCAGACGACCTTGGCGCCGGCGGCGGTGACCTTGGCGACGATCGGCGGGAGGGCGTCGCGCACCTTGTGGTTGCCCATCCGGCTGATCAGGGTGAGCCGGCCGGGGACGTTGTCCGGGTTGAGCTTCTCGCACAGCTCCAGCGCCTCGTCCGGGGTGGTCGTCGGGCCGAGCTTGACCCCGATGGGGTTGGCGATCCGGGAGATGTAGTCGATGTGCGCCCCGTCGATCTGCCGGGTCCGCTCGCCGATCCAGAGGAAGTGCCCGGACAGCCCGTACGCCCGCTCGTCCGACACCCGGGTGAGCGCGCGGTCGTACTCCAGCGCGAGGGCCTCGTGCGAGCAGTAGAGGGTGACCGTCCGCAGCGCCTCCTCCTCGGTCATCCCGCAGGCGCGGATGAAGGCCAGGGCGCGGTCGATCTCCCGGGCGATGGCCTCGTAGCGCTCCCCCGCCGGGGAGTTGCGCACGAAGCCCTTGTTCCAGTCGTGCACCGCGTGCAGGTCGGCCAGCCCACCGCCGAGGTACGCCCGCAGCATGTTCATCGCCGCCGCCGAGTTGGCGTACGCCCGGATCATGCGCTGCGGGTCGGCGACCCGGGCCTGCGGCGTGGCCTCCAGCCCGTTGATCATGTCCCCCCGGTACGCGGGCAGCCCGCGGGCGTCGGTGGGCAGCGACCGGGGCTTGGTGTACTGCCCGGCGACCCGGGCCACCTTGATCACCGGCAGCGAGGCGCCGTAGGTGAGCACGATCGCCATCTGCAGCAGGGTGCGGGCGTTGGCCAGCAGGTGGCTCTCGGTGTTGTCGGCGAACGTCTCGGCGCAGTCGCCGCCCTGGAGCAGGAACGCCTTGCCCTCGCAGACCAGCGCGAGCTTGCGCCGCAGCTGGTCGACCTCGTAGGGCGCGACGATCGACGGGACGGTGTCGAGCACCCCGCACACCTCGGCGACCTCGGCCGGGTTCGGCCACGGCGGGGTCTGCGCGCGGGGCAGCTCCCGCCACCGGTCCAGGCCGAGGGCGGCGTCCTCGGCCGAGTCGACGGTCGGCCGGCTGGTCTGCAGGGCGGGGCTGCCCACCGCGGGGTAGCTCAACTGATGCCACTCATGGCGCATGACAGAAAGCGTACGGCGACGGCACCCGGAACCTGCTGTCGAGGGTTGCTGTACCGGCAGATGGGAGCGGATCGGTGCGCGGCGCGGCCGCCCGAGCACGGCGCGGGCGTCGCCGTCGAGCCGGCGACCGGCCGACGCCACAGCCGGTTGCCTTCCGCGGGTTCCTCCCCGAGACTAATCAGTTAAGTTTATTAACTGATTGGGAGGTTTCGATGAAACGAGGACGCCTGACCCTCACCGTCGCCGCCGTGGGGGCCGCTCCGCTGCTCCTCTCGCTCACCCTGGTCGGCCGCGCCGACGCGCACGGCTCGATGCAGTCGCCGGTCAGCCGCACGTACGCCTGCTTCCTGGAGGGGCCGGAGTCGCCGGACTCGCCGGCCTGCCGGGCGGCGGTGGCGGCCGGCGGCACCCAGGCCCTGTACGACTGGAACGAGGTCAACATCGCCGACGCCGCCGGGCGGCACCGCCAGCTCATCCCGGACGGCCGGCTGTGCAGCGCCAACCGGGACAAGTACCGCGGCTTCGACCTGTCCCGCGCCGACTGGCCGGCCACCGCGCTGCCGTCCGGCGGCAGCTGGACCTTCGCCTACCGGGCCACCGCGCCGCACCGCGGCACCTTCGAGCTCTACGTCACCCGCACCGGCTACGACCCGACGCAGCCGCTGCGCTGGGCCGACCTGGAGCTGTTCCACACCGCCACCGACCCGGCGCTCACCGACGGGGCGTACCGGATGGCGGCGCGGTTGCCGCAGCGCGCCGGCCGGCACCTGATCTACTCGATCTGGCAACGCTCGGACAGCCCGGAGGCCTTCTACACCTGCTCCGACGTGACCTTCGGCGGCGCCACCCCCACCGCCACGCCCTCCCCCACGGTCTCACCCAGCCCCACCACCTCGCCCAGCCCCACCGTCCCGCCCAGCCCGTCGCCGACCCCGCCCGCATCCACGCCGTCCCCGTCCACCACGCCGACCGGCACCGCGCCGGCGTGGCAGCCGAACACCCCGTACGCCGTGGGCGCCCGGGTCAGCTACACCGGCCGCGTCTGGCAGTGCCGCCAGGCCCACACCTCCCTCACCGGCTGGGAACCCCCCAACGTCCCCGCCCTCTGGCTCTGAACCACGCGGACGGGGAGGGGCCGGTGCGGCCCCTCCCCGTCGGGTGGGATGGTGCGTCGGCGCTCGGCTCAGCCGAGACCGCCCCGGATGGCGCTGATCAGCTCACCGTTGCTGGTGTCTCCGGAGAGCTCCCAGAAGAACGCGCCGCCGAGTCCCTGGGTGTTGGCGTAGCTCATCTTCCCGCCGATGGTCGCCGGGGTGTCGTAGCTCCACCAGTTGCTGCCGCACTTGGCGTACGCCGTGCCGCCGACCGTGGCGGTGGCCGGGCAGGTGTTCTTGAGCACCTTGTAGTCCTCGATGCCGGCCTCGTAGGTGCCCGGTGCCGCGCCGGTGGCGCTGCCGCCCGGGGCGGTCTGGGTCACGCCGGTCCAGCCGCGCCCGTAGAAGCCGATGCCGAGCAGCAGCTTGCTGGCCGGCACACCCTTGGACTTGAGCTTCTGGATCGCCGCGTCGGACCAGAAGCCCTGCTGCGGGATGCCCGAGTACGAGTAGAGCGGGGAGTGCGGCGCGGTCGGTCCCTGCGCGTTGAAGGCGCCGAAGTAGTCGTACGTCATCGGCATCAGCCAGTTGAGGTTCGCCGCCGCACCGGCGTAGTCGGTCGCGTCGATCTTGCCGCCGTTGCTGCCGTCGGCGGTGATCGCCGCGGTGACCAGGAAGCTGGAGCCGAACTTGCTGCGCAGCGCGTTGATCACGTTCTTGAACGCGTTCGGGCCGCTGCTGTCGCACTGGAGGCCGCAGGCGTTCGGGTACTCCCAGTCGATGTCGATGCCGTCGAAGACGTCCGCCCAGCGCGGGTCCTTGACCAGGGCGTAGCAGGAGTCGGCGAACGCGGCCGGGTTCTGCGCGGCCTGGGTGAAGCCGGCCGACCAGGTCCAGCCGCCGAAGGACCAGAGCACCTTCAGGTTGGGGTACATCTTCTTGAGCTTGCGCAGCTGGTTGAAGCTGCCGCGCAGCGGCTGGTCCCAGGTGTCCGCGACGCCGTCGACGCTGTCCGCCGCGGTGTACGCCTTGTCGTAGTCGGCGTAGCTGTCCCCGATGCTGCACCGACCGCCGGTGGTGTTGCCGAAGGCGTACAGGATGTGGGTGAGCTTGGCCGCGGAGCCACTGGTGTGGATGTTCTTGACGTGGTAGTTGCGGCCGTAGACGCCCCACTCGGCGAAGTAGCCGACCACCTTCTTCCCGCCGGTGGGCGGTGGGGTCGTCGGCGGCGGCGTGGTCGGGGGCGGCGTGGTCGGCGGGGTGGTGGTGGGTGGGGTCGTGGTCGGCGGTGTGGTGGTCGGCGGCGGGGTGCCGCCGCCGGAGCAGGACGCGCCGTTGACCGTGCAGTTCAACGGCCCGGAGTACGGGCCGGTGCCGTTGTAGCCCCAGCTGAAGCTGGCCCCCGGGGCGAGCGGGCCGGCCCAGCTCTTCTTGACCGCGACGTAGTGGTTGCCGCTGCGGGTGACGTCGGCGTCCCAGAAGCTGCCGACGGTGGTGCCCGAGGGCAGGTCGAACTCGATGCGCCAGGTGTCCACGTTGGCACTGGTGCCGTTGGTGACCGTCACGCGCGCCTCGTGACCGGTCCCCCAGTCCTGCACCTTCGTGAACGTGGCGGTCACGCTGCCGGCGGCGGCCGCGGTCGCCACCGGGACGGCCGCGACCGCCAGGGCGACCGCGGCGCCACCGGCCCAGAGGGCTCGGCGGAGTGATCTCTTCATGGCGCCTCCCCAAATAGTTAGGAAACCTTCCAGATGTTTGCAGAGACGCTACTCACGGCGTCATCACTTCGTCAAGATGCGCATACATCGATTTATGAGCGGGCCGGCGGCGGCCTCGCGGACCGGGCCGGGACCCGCCACGCCGAGGGGCGGCGGGCGGGCCGGGGGCGGGCGCGTAGCCTCGCGGCATGACCGTCTTCGACATCGAGATCGGGGCCCTCGGCGGCGGCCCCGCCGACCTCGGGCAGTACCACGGCCGCGCCCTGCTGGTGGTCAACGTCGCCTCGCGCTGCGGCCTCACCCCGCAGTACGCCGGCCTCCAGGCGCTCGCCGAGGAGTACGCCGACCGGGGCCTGACCGTGCTCGGCGTGCCGTGCAACCAGTTCGCCGGCCAGGAGCCCGGCACGGCTCCCGAGATCGCCGAGTTCTGCGAGGTCAACTACGGGGTGACCTTCCCGCTGACCGAGAAGGTGGACGTCAACGGCCCGGCCCGGCACCCGCTCTACGCGGCGCTGGTGTCCACTCCGGACGCCGAGGGGCACACCGGCGACGTGCGGTGGAACTTCGAGAAGTTCCTCATCGGGCCGGACGGCACGGTGGCCGCGCGGTTCGCCCCGCAGGTCGCCCCCGACTCACCCGAGCTGCGCGCCGCGATCGAGCAGGTCCTCCCCGGCTGACGACCCGCCACCCGCCGGCCCCGCCGCCCCGTCTGCGGGGGCGGCGGGTGTCAACAGGGGGCCCTTCCGCTACCGGAAGCGTTAACCGGGGCCCCCTCCTTGCCATCACCCCGCAGTGCTGCGGAACACCGGGTAGTAGCCGCCGGACTGGCCGGCCGCCGTCGGGTGGTACGAGATGCCGATGTTGGTGTAGTTCAACGCGTGCAGCCACTTCTCGCCGTAGCTGCACAGCTGGTGTCCGACGAAGATGGACCGGACGTCGGCGAACTTGAAGCCGGCCGCCAGGGCGGCGCTGCGGGTGATGTCGTCGACCAGGTTGATGCCCTCGTTGATCTTCGCCCGCGAGGCGGCGCTCAGTCCGATGCAGACCGTGCCGAGCTGGTAGAAGACCGGGTAGCCGACCACCACCACCCGGGCCGACGGTGCCCGGTTCCGGATGCCGTTGTAGACGTTGGCCAGCAGGCCGGCGAGCTCGGCGCGGGCCTTGTCCTCGGCGGCCTGCACGGCCGCGACGCACTGCGACTCGCCGTAGAGCACACAGGTGGTCATGATGTTGGCGAAGCCGACGTCGTTGCCGCCGACGGTCACGCTGACCAGCGTGGTGGTGGAGCTGAGCGCGGCGAGCTGACTGTTGATGACGTCCGTGGTGCGGGCGCCCGAGCAGGCCACCGAGCGGTACGAGGCCGGCCGCACCGCGGTGCTGTAGAGCGCCGGGTAGGCGCTGGTGCTGCGCTGACAGGAGCCGCTCTCGGAGGTGTAGCTGCCGGCGCCGACGCCGGAGGCGTACGAGTCGCCGAGGGCGACGTAGTTGTCGGTGGGGGCGGCCTGGGCGGGGGCGGCCAGCGCCAGCGTGGCGGCGAGGGATGTCGCCGCGCTCAGCGCGAGGGTAACGAGACGGAATCTCCGCACGTCGCACTCCTGGGGGTGGGAAGTGATGGTGAGAGATTGATATCAATAAGATCGTACCCGGCGGTAGCCTGCGGTTTTCCGCCAGCCGCCCATAGCGATAATTCGCTGCAAACAACTGCCAAACGGCTGCCGCCGCAGGAAGGAATCCGACGTGCCGGCCGGTCGACTTGCGCGACAGTCCCATGAACGGGACCCTGGGGCGAGCAGGCCGAGGTCACCCTCGCCCGGGGCGCGGTCTACTCGCTGCTGGTGCTGGACGCCGAGCGGGGCGGGCTGGTCACCGAGTTGCGCGAGGACGCTGGCGGCGGCGCACTGGTCACCACGGGGGGTGTGGAGACCGGCGGAGGCGGCTCGGCCGGGGCGGGTGTCGGGGGGTACCCGATGGTCGCCGGCGGCCTGCCCGCGGGCGCCGCGGTGGCGGGTGTGCTGTTGATCCGCCGGCGCAGCCTGGCACGGTGAGTGCCAGGAGCGAGCCGGTCCGGCGACGCTGGGGGGGTCGCCGGACCGGCGGGCTGGTCGCGGCGGGTGTGTTGGCGCTCCGCCTGACCGCCGGGAGCGGGGTCGGCGTCGCGGTCACCGCGCCGCCGGCCCCGGCCGCCCGGTCCGTCCTTTCCCGGGCCGCCGGTCAGACCGGGCGGCGGCCGGCGAAGCCGCACTCGGCCCGGTGGTACCAGCGGACGTCGCTGTCCCCCTCCAGCCAGCACCAGAGCACCGCCCGGCCGTCCCGCTCGCCGGGGAAGTCGAGCAGCACCGGGGCGATCCCCTTGACCTGGATGTCGTGCTCGTGCAACTCGTCCAGGACGCCGTGCAGCCGGGCCTCCAGCGCCTTCACCTCGGGCAACCCGCCGAGCACACTCATGCCGTGGTCGGCCAGGTCCGCGCGGAGTTCGGCCAGGTCGGCGCGGAGCCGGATCAGGTCGTCGATCCGCGGGCGCAGGGTCGCCACCAGGTGACGCGACTGGGCGAGAGTGAACACCCGAGCAGTATGGGGCACCCAGGTCACCGCCTGGGCGCGCAGCATCGCCCGGGTCCAGAGCGGGCGATACAGGTCCTGCTCGACTCGGCGCAGCGCAGCTGCGAGCCTCAGTCCGCCTGGGCGGCCAGCTCCCGGGCCCGATCCCGGGCCGCCTCCAGCGCCGCCAGCAGCGCCGCGCGTACGCCGTGCTTCTCCAGCTCCCGTACGGCGGAGATGGTGGTGCCGGCCGGCGAGGTGACCGCCTCGCGCAGCTTGACCGGGTGTTCCCCGGAGTCGCGCAGCATCACCGCCGAGCCGATCGCGGTCTGCACGATCAGCTCGTGCGCCACCTGCCGGGGCAGGCCGAGCAGGATGCCGGCGTCGACCATGGCCTCGACCAGCAGGTAGAAGTACGCCGGGCCGGAGCCGGAGAGGGCGGTCACCGCGTCCTGCTGGGACTCGGGCACCCGGATGGTGGCGCCGAGCGGGGAGAACATCTCCTCGGCCAGGGCCAGGTGCGCGCCGGTGGCGTGCGCCCCGGCGGAGATGGCGGTCATCGCCTCGTCGACCAGGGCCGGGGTGTTGGTCATCACCCGGACCACCGGGGTGCCCTCCGGCAGCCGCCGGCTGAAGAAGCTGGTGGGCAGGCCGGCGCAGAGCGAGATCACCAGCTTGTCGGCGGGCACCTTGGGACCGATCTCGTCGAGCAGTGCGGCGGCGTCCTGCGGCTTGACCGAGACGGCGAGCACCGCCGCCTCCTCCACCGCGGTGAGGTTGTCCACCACCCGTACGCCGTAGCGGGCGGTGAGTTCCTCGGCGCGGGCGGGGCGGCGGGCCGTGGCGAGCAGCCGCTCCACCGGCCAGCCCGAGCGCAGCAGCCCGGAGAGCATCAACTCGCCGATCTTGCCGGCGCCGATCACCGCGACCGTGTGCCGGGCGGCTCCCATCGGTCGTACCCCTTTCCTCGCCGGAACCGGGGCGGCACGGCGGTGACCCGCCGTGCCGCCCAGCACGGTCAGCTGCCGAAGAAGACCTCGGCCTCGGCGTACCGCTCCAGCGGGACGGTCTTCAGCTCGGCCGTGGCCTCGGCCAGCGGGACCCGGACGATGTCCGTGCTCTGCATCGCGACCATCTTGCCCCAGTCGCCCTCGTGCGCCGCGTCGATCGCCTGCAGGCCGAGCCGGGTGGCGAGCACCCGGTCGAAGGCGGTCGGGGTGCCGCCGCGCTGGATGTGGCCGAGCACGACCGTGCGGGCCTCCTTGCCGGTCTTCGCCTCCAGCTGCTCGGCCAGCCACTGGCCGATGCCGCCGAGGCGGACGTGCCCGAACGAGTCCAGCTCCTGGTTGTGCAGCACCATCTGGCCGTCCAGCGGCTGGGCGCCCTCGGCGACCACCACGATCGGGGCGTACTGGTGCTGGAAGCGCTTCTCGACGTACCCGGCGACCTGCTCGACGTCGAACTGCCGCTCGGGCAGCAGGATCACGTTGGCGCCACCGGCCAGGCCGGCGTGCAGGGCGATCCAGCCGGCGTGCCGGCCCATCACCTCGACGACCAGGGTGCGGTGGTGGCTCTCCGCGGTGGTGTGCAGCCGGTCGATCGCCTCCATCGCGATGTTGACCGCGGTGTCGAAGCCGAACGTGTAGTCGGTGGCACCCAGGTCGTTGTCGATGGTCTTCGGCACGCCGACGACGTTGACGCCCAGCTCGTGCAGCTTGGTGGCGACGCCGAGGGTGTCCTCGCCGCCGATCGCGATCAGGGCGTCCACGCCCTGCGCCGCGAGGTTCTCCTTGATCCGCTGGACGCCGTTCTCGATCTTGAACGGGTTGGTCCGGGAGGAGCCGAGGATGGTGCCGCCGCGCGGCAGGATGCCGCGGACCTCCGCGATGCCCAGCGGCTTGGTCAGGCCCTCCAGCGGGCCCTTCCACCCGTCCCGGAAACCCACGAACTCGTGACCGTAAATGGCCACGCCCTTGCGGACCACCGCCCGGATTACCGCGTTGAGCCCTGGGCAGTCGCCGCCGCCGGTGAGCACGCCGATACGCATGATCTGCTCATCCTCCTGGAGCATCAGGTGAAGCCCGGAACAAGCCCCAGGATATGGGTCGGAATCAGACCGTCGGCGCCATTGCCGGCCCGGGGCGGGCCGTCACCGCGAACTGTAGTCGCCGTGGGTGGGCGCCGACACCGCGCCCCGGCGCGTCCCGCCCGGCGGACCGGCTACCCGTCAGTAGTTGACCTCGTGGTTCTCGCCCGTCCTCGGCGGCCGGCCGGTCACCGCGGCCTTGGCGAAGCCGAACAGCGTGACCACGGTGCCGCCCGGCGAGTCCCAGTACTCGGCGGAGGTGGCGTGCACCTTGATCAGCGTGAGGCCGGGGGTCTCCAGGCCGTCCGGGAACCAGGCCTTGAGCAGCGGATTCCACAGCTGCTCCGCGCGTGCCCGGTCGTAGCCCTCGTGGGCGGTTCCGGAGATCGACACCCAGGCGTGGTGCCGCTGGTCGGAGAAGGCCACGTTCACCTCCGGGTTGACCCGGATCTGGCGCACCTTCGCCGAGTCGGCGTACGCGAAGAACCACAGGTTGCCGTCGAACGCCGCCTCCTGCAGCCCCATCGGCCGGCTCATCATCCGGCCGTCCACCCCGATGGTGGTGAGCATGCAGATCCGCGCCTGCCGGATCAGCTCGGTCACCCGGTGGCGGCCGTCGGCCGCCGTCGACTCGTCGGTCATGGCGTACCCCCTCGCGTCCCTCCGACCGGACGGTGCCCGGGACGGAACGGGTCAAACCTGGAACAGCCCGACCAGTTGCGGCGACCGGTCAGCCGCCGGTCATCGCCCGCCACCGAGCCAGGTTGTGCCGGGCGTCGACCAGCGCGTCGTGCCGCTCCGCCTCGGCGTCGGGCAGCCGCGGCCGGCCCCGGTCGTCCCAGAGCTGACGCAACTCCCTGGTGAACCGGGGAATCTCCCGCGGCAGCCCGGTCATCGAGCCCCAGAGCTGGGCCAGCACCACGTGGTCGTAGGCGGCGTACCAGGCCCAGAGTTCGAGCTGCTCGCCCGGGCGGTCACGGATCGGCTCGACCAGGAACTCGTAGAGGTCGTCGCGGATCCGCGCCCGGGACCGCCAGGCACGGTCGGCCGGCGACGGGAGCCGGTCCAGCACGTTGCGGCGGACCCACGGCACGGCCCGGGAGTCGTCGAACTCGGTGGAGACCGCGTAGAACTCGCGGCCGTACTCGTCGACGACGCCGATCGACACCAGGTCGATGGTGCGGCCGTCCTCGATGAATTCGCAGTCGTAGAAGTAGCGGTAGGCCATCACCGCCATCCTCGCCCACCGGGCGAGCCGGCCCGACGGCGGGGCGCGGGGCCGCCGTCCACGGCCACCTCCGGCGACGGATCCGCACGTCAGGGCGGACCGCCGGGCGCCACGGAAGCGTTTTGAGGGGTGTACAGCACGCGACCGGACCGTCATGATCTGATGTGTACCGCTACCGGACGCCGGACCGGTCCAGTCGACCTCGTACCGGCGACTGCCTGGTTCACCCGGTGCGTGGAATGGTCCTTGACCGGGGAGGGGTTGGGCCGTGGAGGTTCGCCTGCCGGAGCCGGGTGACGCGCTGACCGGTGTCGAGATGTTCGCCGGCCTCGAGCCGGAGGTACGCCAACGCGTCATCGCGGCGGCGGTGCCTCGCACCTACCGCAAGGGGCAGTTGCTCTTCGTGGAGAACGACCCCGGCGAGTCGCTGATCGTGCTGCGGCGCGGGGCGGTCGCGGTGTTCCGCACCGCGCCCACCGGTGAACGGGCCGTGCTGACGGTGATCCGACCGCCGGACGTGCTCGGCGAGGTCTCCCTGCTGGACGCCTCGACCCGCTCGGCGTCGGCCGAGGCCATCGAGGACTGCGCCGCGCTGGCGCTGTCCCGGCCCGCCTTCATGGAGCTGGTGCACTCCAACCCGCGCATCCTGGACGCGGTGATGCGCTCGCTGGGCGGGCTGATCCGGCGGCTGACCGAGCAGAACGCCGACCACGTCTTCCTCGACCTGCCCGGCCGGGTGGCCAAGACGCTGGTCCGGCTGGCCGGCGAGAGCCAGGCGCCGATGATCACCATCGAGCTCAACCAGAGCCAGCTCGCCGAGATGGCCGGCGGCTCCCGGCAGAGCGTCAACCAGGCGATCGGCTCGTTCGCCAACCGGGGCTGGCTGCGTACGGAGGGGCGCCGCATCGTGGTCACCGATGTGGCCGCGCTGCGCCGCCGGGCGGGGATGAACGACCGCTGAACACGGCACGTGGCCGGGGCGTCGAACGCCCCGGCCACGTGGTAGCGGTCCCGCGTCAGCTCACGGCTTGGTGCTGGTCGGGCCGATCCACCCGTCGGTCCCGTCCTTGCTGCCGCCGCCCTTGGGCCCCTCGCTGACGATCCCCTGGGCCTGCAGGGAGGCCAGGGTGGCGGCGTCCACGTCGATGGACTCGCCCGCGGAGTGGTTGATCCCGTCGGCATCGGTCCAGTCGTTCTCCAGCTTCACGTACACCATGATGTTTCCCCCTTGATCGCGGTCCTCGTCGTCCGGCGGCATGAATCTAATCCGCGACCGGTCCGCCTGACTGCCCGGATGAGTGTCCACAAGCCAACAGCCCGGTACCCGACAGCTCGCCCGACCGCGATACTCACCTGGACGCCGCGGGGGGCGGCGCCCGGCCAGGACCCGGCCCCAGGACCACCATCGGAGGGTGTCATCTCCGCCCAGTGTGACCGTTGTGGACGTACCGCCGCCGACGGCGACCGCTTCTGCGGTGGCTGCGGGGCGGAACTGGGCGCGGTCTGCCCGCACTGCCTGCGTCCCCTCGCCGCCGACGTGGCGTTCTGCACCTCGTGCGGGTCGCCCCGGGCCGGCGCCCGGCAGCCGATCACGGCACCCCAGGAGGACCGGCGCCGGATCAGCGTGCTCTTCGTCGACCTGATCGACTTCACCCCGTACGTGGAGCGGGCCGACCCGGAGCAGGTCCGCGCCATGCAGACCGGCTTCTTCGCCACCGCGAAACGGGTCGTCGGGCAGTACGGCGGGGTGGTCGAGAAGTACATCGGCGACGCCGTGATGGCGCTCTTCGGCGCCCCGGTGGCCACCGAGACCGACGCGCTGCGCTGCGTACGGGCCGGCCTGGAGCTGCAACGGGTGCTCACCCGGTTCGCGCCCAGCGGCGCGGACGAGCTGCGCTTCCGGGTGGGCGTGGCCACCGGGGAGGCGCTGGTCGACGTGGCCGCCGCCCGCGACGGCGGGCAGGCGATCGTGGCCGGCGACGTGGTGAACACCGCCTCCCGGACGCAGTCGGTGGCTCCGTCCGGCGGGGTGCTGGTCTGCGGCGCCACCCATGCCCTCACCAAGGACGCCATCCGGTACGAGGAACAGCCGCCGGTCACCCTGCGCGGGCGCTCCACCCCCACCGAGGTGTGGCTGGCCCTGGCCCCGGTCCGCCGGCAGCCCACCGACCGGGAGCCCGACACCACCCCGCTGATCGACCGCGAGCACGAGCTGGGGCTGCTGGTCAACGCGCTGCACCGGTCGCTGCGCGACCGGCTGCCCCAGGTGGTGACCGTCTTCGGACGCGCCGGCCTGGGCAAGAGCCGGCTGGTCCGGGAGTTGCACCGGCACGCCGGCCGGCTGGTCGACGAGCCGCTGACCTGGCGTACCGGGCGGTGCCCGCCGTTCGGGGAGAACGTCACCTACGCCGCGCTGGCCGACATCGTCAAGACCGAGGCCGGCATCCTCGACACCGACCCGGCGGCCACCGCCGGGCAGCGGCTGACCGCCGCGGTCGGCGAGCTGGTCGGGCCGGGCGAGCGGGACCGGATCGTGCCCGCCCTGCGCCCGCTGGTCGGGCTGGCCGGCGCCACCCTGCCCGCCGAGGAGGCCGAGTCGGCGTGCCGGCGCTTCCTGCTGGCCCTGGCGGCCCGGCGCCCGACCGTGCTGGTCTTCGAGGACCTGCACTGGGCCGACGACGCCATGCTGCGCTTCGTCGAGCTGCTCGGCGCCGCCGCCCGGGACGCGCCGCTGCTGCTGCTCTGCACCGCCCGGCCGGAGTTGATCGACCGGGACCCGAGCTGGGCCGGCATCATCACCGGCTCGGTCACCATCACCCTCCCCCCGCTGCGGGACACCGGCATCGCCTCGCTCTACGCGCACATGTTCGGCCAGGCGGCGTTCACGGCGGAGATGCTCAACCCGCTGATCGAGGTGGCCGGCGGGAACCCGCTCTACGCCCACGAGTACGTGCGGATGCTGATCGAGCAGGGCGCGCTACGCCAGTCGGGCCGGGGCTGGTCGCTGGAGAAGCACCTGGAGCTGCCGATGCCGGAGAGCGTGCACTCGGTCATCGCCAACCGGGTCGACCTGCTCGACGCCAAGGACCGCGCGGTCCTGCTGGCCGCCTCGGTGGTCGGGGTGCAGTTCTGGCCGGGGGCGGTGGCCGCCGCGCTGGGCCAGTCGGTCGAGTCGGTGGAGCGGGCGCTGCGCCGGCTGGAGCAGCGCGACTTCGTGCACGAGCAGGGCGCCTCGACGATGGCCGGGCAGCCGGAGTTCCGGTTCCGGCACGTGCTGGTCCGGGACGTCTGCTACCAGCGGCTGCCGCGTACCGAGCGGGTGGCCCGGCACGAACGGACCGCGGACTGGCTGGACACGCTGTCGCAGAGCCGGGACACCGACCTGGCCGAGGTGCTCGCCCACCACCGGTGGGCGGCCCACGAGATCGCCCGCACGCTGGGCACGGAGACCAACCGCTACGCCGCCCCGGCGCGCGCCGCGCTGCACCGGGCGGCCCGCCGGGCGTACGCCCTGCACGGGCTGGACGCCGCCGCCGCGCACGCGGGCCGGGCGCTGGGCCTGGCCGACGACAGCGACCCGGTCGGCCGGTTGCAGCTGGAGCTGCTGAGCACCGAGATCTCGTTCCACCGGGACGGCAACACCTTCCTCTCCGGCGGCGGGCCGGAGCAGCTGCACGCGCTCGCCGACCGGCTGCTCGCCCACGGCGACGACGCCTGCGCCGCGCGGGCCTGGACGATGCTCGGCCAGGCGGCCTGGCTGCGTGCCGACCGGACCGCCGCGGTCGCCTGCCTGAACCGGGCGGTGGCGCTGTTCGAGCCGCTGCCGGACAGCCAGCAGAAGGCCGACGCGCACGCCGAGCTGGGCCGGCTGCACATGCTCAACTACGAGCGGGACGAGGCGGTCGCCGCGGCGGAGACGGCCGCCGCGATCGGTGCCCGGCTCGGGCTCGTCGAGGTCAACGTCAACGCGCGGATCACTGCGGCGACCGCCCGTTACCAGGCGGGCGACCGGTCCGGGCTGGACGAGCTGCACGGGCTGGTCGAGACCGCCCGGACCCAGCAGTTGTACGCGCTGCCCCGCGCCCTGCAGAACCTGATGTTCGCGCTGAACGAGGAGGGCGAGTGGCTGCGCTCCGACGCGCTGCTGGCCACCCTGCCGGCCCTGAAGGGCAGCGGGCAGACGCTGGCCACCAGCTACTCGGGCGAGGCGGTCCGGGCGTACTTCGACGGTGACTTCGCCCGGCTGATCGCCGCCGCGGACGCGTTCGTCGACACCCCGACCGGGGGCTGGGACATGAAGGTCCGCGGCATGCGCTCGTGCCTGCTGCTGCTGCGCGGCCAGCCGGTGCCGCCGGCGGCCCGGCCCGCCCCCGGGCAACGCGACGGCGGTGCGGAGGTGGTCCGGCACCGGGACGACGTGTCCGCCGCGCTGGCCAGCGCCCGGGGTGGCGGTTTCCACCGGCCGCACTGGACCATGCTCGGCATGGCCGCGCTCTGCCGGGCGTTGCAGGGCCGCACCGACGAGGCGGCGGTCCTGATCGACGAGCTGGCCGACTCGTGGTCGGCGGTGCCGGCCCTGGCCAGCGGGGAGTGGATCGCCGCGGCCGCGTACGCGGCGACCCTCGCCGGCCGGGACGCGGCGGTGCGGGTGCGGGCGATGCTGGACCGGGTCGGCCATCGGACGCCCTGGTCGGAGGCGGCGTTGCGGACGGTGACCGGGGCGGTCGCGGCGGCGGACGGCGACCACCGGCGGGCCGGTGAGCTGTACCTGGCCGGGGCGGACATCTACGCCCGGATCCCGGACGTCACCGACCGGATGCTGGCCCTCGCCCTGGCCGTGGCCGAGCTGGACCGGGCCGGGGACGGCGCGGCGGTGGCCGGGCCGCTGGCCGAGGTACGCGCCTTCGCGCAGCGCAACGACGCACCGGGGCTGCTGACCCTGGCCCGGCGGCCGGTCCCGGACGCCGGGCCGGCCCTGGCCTGCTGACCGTCAGGCCGGGACCGGTTCCGTCGGCTGCTGCTTCAGCTTCTGCGCGTACGTGTCGACGTACTCCCGGCCGGAGAGTTCCATCAGCTCGTACATGATCTCGTCGGTGACCGCCCGCTCGACGAACCGGTCGCCCGCCATCCCGGCGTAGCGGGAGAAGTCCAGCGGCCGGCCGAACCGGATCCGGACCCGGCCCAGGTTGGGGATCAGCTGGCCGGTCGGCTGGATCTCGTCGGAGTTGAGCAGCACCATCGGCACCACCGGGGCGCCGCTCTCCAGGGCCAGCCGGGCCACCCCGGTCTTGCCCCGGTAGAGCCGGCCGTCGGGCGAGCGGGTGCCCTCCGGGTAGATGCCGGCGATGCCGCCGGCGCGCAGCACCTGGAGCTGGGTGTCCAGGGCGGCCCGGGCGGCCCGGCCGCCGGAGCGGTCCACCGGGATGGCGCCCGAGCCGAGGAAGAACATCTTGGTCAGCCACCCCTTGATGCCCTTACCGAGGAAATATTCCGCTTTGGCGATGAATGTGACTTTTCGCTTGACGATCAGCGGCGTGAAGATCGAGTCGGAGAAGGAGAGGTGGTTGCTGGCCAGGATGACCGGGCCGGTGGCCGGGATGTGCTCCCGGCCCTCGACCTGCGGGCGGAAGACCAGCCTCAGCACCGGGCCGAGGATGATGTACTTCAGCAGCCAGTACAGCACCGGGGTCCTTCCAGAACGGGGCGGCGAGGGCCCCGCGGCGGGCAGCGGGGCCCGTCCGGGCGCCGTCGGCGAGCGGAACCGTCGATGCCGAGGGTACGAACAGCGAGCGGCACGCCACAACGCACTCCCGGAACCGGCCCGGAACGTGTCACGATTCAAGGCACGGCGTACGGGCGCCGGGGCGCGAGCGGACGCACCGCCAGGTGCGATGAGGAGGGTGTCCGGTGTCAGCGGGTGGGCCCCGCCGGGGGCGGCGGGACAACGGCCTCGACGCGAGCGAGTACGCCGTCGCGGGTGACGTGGATCCCCGGGTCGGCGAGCACCTGCTCGACGTGCTGGCCGCCGGCGGCATCGCCGCGTACCTCCAGCCCTCCGCCGACCTCAACCCGGTCACCCGGACCACCACCGTCCCGCCGCGGCCCGTCGACCGGCTCTACGTCGACCGTTCGCACCTGACCACCGCCCGGGACTACCTGACCCAGCTCGCCGACGAGGGCGGCCCCGCCGACCGCGACGCCGAGCCGGACGTCGACGCCGAGTGGGCCCGGATCGTCGCCGGGTTCCACACCGCGCCGGCCGCCGGCGCGCACCCCTGGCCCGCGGCCGAGGACGTGGACGACGACCCGGCGGAGCGTCCGGGCCCGGCCACCGGCCCGGCCGGCCGCACCGGCACCGACGACGCCCCCGGGCCCACCGCCACCGACGTGCGCCGGCTGCCGTACGCGGCCGACGTGTCCGGGATCTCGGTGGGCCGGGACCGGCCCGACGAGCCTTCGCTGCTGGACGGGCTGGACACCTTCGGCGCCCACCTGCCCGGCGACGAGGACGAGGGCTACACGCCCCCGCCCCCGCCCCCGCTGCCCCGGGTGTCGAAGTACGCCGTGGTGGGGGTGCTCTGCATCCTGGTGGGCTTCGTGTTCTTCCTCCGCCCCACGCTGCTGCCGGTCGACTCGTCGGTGGTGACCCTGCTCGGCTTCACCGGCATCCTGGCCGGCTTCGTCACGCTGATCTGGCGGCTGCGTCCGGGCGACGAGGACCGCGACCCGGACGACGGCGCGGTCGTCTGATATCACCCCGGCGGGCGCTCGCCCGCATCGCGAGACGGGGCGCGACACGCGTACGGCGTAACAGTGGTGTAACTTACGGTCAGTAGGAATACGGCTGTACGTCACTTCCCCCCTGACTGCCCGGTTGTTCCTCACTCGCGGTGGTCAGCCCCTGCTGATCGGAATGCCCGAGATGCGACAGAGTTCTCTCGTGGTGGTGGCCAATCGCCTCCCCATCGACGACGGTATGGCACCCGACGGCGCCTGCGAGTGGCGCCGCAGCCCCGGTGGCCTGGTCAGCGCGCTGCACCCGCTGCTGCGGCACACCCCGGCCACCTGGGTGGGCTGGGCCGGCGGCACCGGCCCGGCGCCCGTCCTGCCCGACGTGGACGGGGTACGGATGCGCAGCGTGGCGCTCAACACGGAGGACTTCCGGGACCACTACGAAGGCTTCGCCAACGCCACCCTCTGGCCCCTCTACCACGACGCGGTCGAGCAGCCGGAGTACCACCGGCGCTGGTGGGAGGCGTACCAGCGGGTCAACCAGCGGTTCGCCGAGGCGACCGCCGAGGTGGCCGAGCCGGGCGCCGTGGTCTGGGTGCAGGACTACCACCTTCAGCTGGTCCCCGGCCTGCTCCGCGAGCTCCGTCCCGACCTGCGGATCGGCTTCTTCCTGCACGTGCCGTTCCCGCCGCCGGAGCTGTTCATGCAGCTGCCCCGGCGGGCCGAGCTGCTGCGCGGCATGCTCGGCGCCGACCTGATCGGCTTCCAGCGCGCCCAGGCGGCGCACAACTTCGCCCAACTGGTGGCGAAGGTGCTGGAGCTGCCCGCCACCGACCGGCGGATCGGCGTCGGCGACCGGGTGGTCCGCATCGGCGCGTTCCCGGTCTCCATCGACACCGCCGAGATGGCGGCCCTCGCCGCCCGGCCCGAGGTGGCCGAACGGGCCAGCCGGCTGCGCCGGGACCTGGGCGGTCCGGAGCACGTCATCCTCAGCGTCGACCGGATGGACTACACCAAGGGCATCGAGCAGCGGCTCAAGGCGTACAGCGAGCTGATCGCCGGCGGGCACGTCAAGGTCCGCGACACGGTGCTGGTCCAGGTCGCGGTGCCCAGCCGCGAGCGGGTCGGCCAGTACCAGATCCTGCGCGAGCGGGTGGAGCGCGAGGTCGGGCGGATCAACGGCGAGTTCGGCCGGGTCGGCGAGCCGGCCATCCACTACCTCACCCAACCCTTCGACCGGGCCGAGCTGGCCGCGCTCTACCGGGTCGCCGACGTGATGGCGGTGACCCCGCTGCGGGACGGGATGAACCTGGTCGCCAAGGAGTACGTCGCCGCCCGGGTCGACGACACCGGCGCGCTGCTGCTCAGCGAGTTCGCCGGCGCCGCCGCCGAGCTGTCCCAGGCGTACCTGGTCAACCCGCACGACCTCGAGGGGTTGAAGCAGGGACTGCTGGCCGCGTTGCAGGCCGACCCGGCGGACCTCGCGGACCGGATGCACGCGATGCGCGACCACCTGCACCGCTACGACATCCGGGCCTGGGCCCGCTCCTACCTCAGCGCGCTGGACGAGAGCGGAGCGCTGACCGACCGGCTGCGCACCGACTGACCCCGACCGATCCGCCCGGCGCGGTCGCTGCCGCCCGACAGGGCCGGCAGGACCCGAACGCGCGTGATACCTCTCAGGTATTTTGATGACTCTGAGGTATCACGCTCACGAGGGTCTGACGAAGGTGAGCAGCCCGGCGGCCACCCCACCGGCCCCACAACTGCCGACGGCGGCTCGTCCAGCACCACCGGCAGCCCGCGCCGCCGGTGACCGCCGGCCGGAGGGGGCGCACTGACCGCGCGGCCTGCCTCCCGGCCCCACGCCGTGCCCGGTCAGGCGCCGGCCCGGGACGGGTCGGGCGCCGGCTCCTTCGCCAGCCAGTCGAGGATCGCGTCGACCGGCTCGCGCCACCGCGCGTCGAGCATCATGTCGTGCCCCAGGCCGGGAAAGAGCAGCGGCGCCGAGTCGTACCGGCGGGCCGCCCGGTTCAGCGCGGACACCGGGACCACCCGGTCGTCCGGGCTGCCCAGCACCAGCACCGGCGGCCGGCCCACCGCCGCCTCCGGCTCGTCCGGGTTCAGCAGCGCCCACTGCACGCGCCGCGCCGCCCCGCCGAGCCGGGCCGCGTACCGGCGGGCGTCGGCGTCCGGCAGCTCCCGGCTGAACAGCTGCCGCGGGGCCAGCCGCAGCCGGCCGCCGAAGACCGCCGGCAGCGTACCGGCCGGGTTGCGGCGCAGCGCCGCGCCGAACGTCGGCCAGCCGCCCAGCACCGGCGCCACCAGCACCGCCGCCCGGGCCGGGTAGCGGGCCAGCGCGTGCGCCACCACCAGGGCGCCGGCGCCGTGCCCCACCAGCACCGCCTGCCGCGGCAGGTCCGCGGCCACCTGGATCACGTCATGGACGTACGCCCGCAGCGTCGCGTCCGGCGCCGGCTCGCTGTCGCCGTGGCCGCGCAGGCTCATCGCGTACGCCGGGAAGCCCCGGCCGGACGTGTGCGCCAGCCAGTGCTCGGCGAACGCCCACGCGCCGTGGCCGAAGCCGGGCACGAAGAGCAGCGGCGGGCGGCCCTCGTCCAGCTCGGGGACGGCGGCCAGCACCTCCCGGCGCGCCGGGCGGACCGGCCGGGCCCACTCCCACGCCCGCATCACCCGCTCCCTCATTTTCTACTGGCCTCCAGCTCGTGCAGGGCGCGTTCCAGCGCGCGCAGGTAGTCGGCGTGGCCCACCTCGAACCAGTGCCGGCTGCTGTCCTTCACCGCCCCGGAGTAGCGCTCCCCCGCCCCCGCGGTGACCCGCCGGGCGAACGCGGCGGCCCGCTCCGGGCGGGTCAGCCGGGCCCGGAGCAGCCGGGCGAAGAGCACCGCCTGCCAGTGCGACAGGGGGAAGATGCCGGAGTCGGGCTGCACCAGGCCGACCACGGCGAGGGTCGGGTGGCCGGGCACGAACGCGTTGAGCCACAGCCGGGGCCGCCCCTCCGCCCCCTCGTCGCCGAGCAGCTTCGGGTCGAGGAACTCGAACCGCGGCAGGTAGCCGGTGGCGAACACGACCAGCTCCGGGTCGATGCGCCGGCCGTCGGTCAGCTCCACCGTCCGGTCGTGGAAGCGGGCCACGTCCGGCACCGGGGCGATCTCGCCGTGACCGACGTAGTAGACCAGCTGGCTGTTGGCGATCGGGTGGGTCTCGTAGACCCGGTGGTCCGGCGCGGGCAGCCCGAACCGGGTGAGGTCACCGACGGTCAGTCGCAGCGTCCAGTGGTAGAGCCACTGGCGCACCCGCAGCGGCACCCGCAGCGCCAGCAGCGTGTCGTTGACCTGGTCGGCCGGGCGGCCGAGGACGTACTTCGGGGCGTACCAGTAGCCGCGGCGGGTGGAGTGCCAGCAGTGCGACGCCTGCTGGGCCGCCTCGACCGCGATGTCGCAGCCGGTGTTGCCGGCGCCGACCACCAGCACCCGCTTGCCGCGCAGCTGCGCCGGGTCCTGGTAGGACGAGGCGTGCATGACCTCGCCCCGGAACTCCGCCAGCCCCTCGTAGCGGGGCAGCTTCGGCGACCAGTTGTGCCCGTTGGCCACCACCACGGCGGCGTACCGGGAGGTCCGCTCGGGGCCGTACCCGCCGGTGCTGCGGGTGGTCACGTCCCACCGCTCGCCCTCGACCGGCTCCACCCGCACCACCTCGGTGCCGAACCAGATGTGCTGGCGCAGGTCGAAGTGGTCGGCGTAGCGCTCGAAGTAGGAGAGCAGCTGGCTGTGGTGCGGGTAGTCCGGCCAGGAGTCCGGCATCGGAAAGTCGGGGAACTGGGTGAACGGCCGGGACGAGATCAGGTGCGTGCTGGCGTACACCGGGCTGCGGTCGTGCCGCCAGTTCCACGCGCCGCCGACACCGGTCTCCCGCTCGTAGCAGTCGACGCCGAAGCCGTGCTCGCGCAGGTTCTTCACCGTGGTCAGGCCGCTCGCGCCGGCGCCGATGACGCAGACCGTGTCGCCCCGGTCGGAGACCGGACGGCCGTCGCGGGTCGGGGCGAGCGGGGCCGCTTCCGGTCGGGACCGGTCGTGCTCGGGGGAGGGGGACACCGGATTCTCCTTCGTACGGCACGAGCGCCGGGTCGCTGCGAAATCCTGCCCAGATCCGCCCCGGTTGTCCAGCCCCGTCCCGCCGCGCCGGTCAGCCGGCCGCCGGCAACAGGAGGTCGACCAGGATCGGGAAGTGGTCGCTGGCCCGCCGGGTCTGCGGCGTGTCGACCACGTCGTAGTCGACCACGGTGATCCGCGGGTCGACGAAGAGCGCGTCGATGCGCCGGCGCGGGTTCGCGCACGAGTACGTGTGCCGGTCCGCCCGGTCCATCGCGACCGCGGCGTCGGTCAGCCCGTCCGCCACGGTCCGCCAGGCCAAGCCGTCCGGCCCCTCGTTCAGGTCGGCGCCGGCCACCACCGGCAGCGTGGTCGCGGCCAGCTCCCGCTTGAACGCCGCCGCCTGCGCCGGCCGCTCGGCCGGGTCGGTCGACAGGTGGGAGCCGGCCAGCAGGAACCGGACGCCGCCGACCTCGCACTCGGCGTACGCCGCGCCGCGCAGGTGCCGGCCCGGGGTCAGCGGGTACCGCCGGCACGCGGTCGACCGCACCCGCACCCGCAGGCTGGTCAGCAGCAGGTTGCCCAGCGACGGCAGCCCGCCGGCGGCGACGGTGAGGCCGAACGAGGCGGCCAGCGTGGCGGACTTCTGCCGCCAGCGGAACCGGCGCGGCCCCTCCTGCACGATCACCACGTCCGGCCGGGCCGTCCGGACCACGGCGGCCAGCGCGGCCGTGTCGTCCCGCTGGGTGTGGATGTTGTACGACACGACGCGCAGCGGCACGCCCCGATCCCCGGTCACCGGCACCGCCGCTACAGCCGGCGGGCGAGGTCGGCCGCGCCGATCACGCCGGCGCTGTTGCCCAGCTCGGCCGGGCGGATCTCGGCGACCGGCAGCCGGCTGCGCTGGGCCAGCGCCTCGACGAACGAGCGGCGGGTCGGGCCCATCAGCAGGTCGCCGGCGTCCACCACGCCACCGCCGACCACCAGGACCTGCGGGTCGAGGATCTGGGCCATGTCCGCCAGGCTGGTGCCGAGCCAGCGGCCGACCTGGGCGAACGCCTCCGCGGACACTGGGTCGCCGCCCTGCGCCGCGGCGGTCACCATCGGGCCGGTGATCGCGTCGGCCTCGCCGCCGGCGAGGTCCAGCAGGGCGGTGGCGCGCTGCGGCTCCTGGCGGGCGGCGGCCCGGGCGAAGCGGACCAGCGCGCTGCCGCTGGCATACTGCTCGATGCAGCCGAGCCGGCCGCAGCCGCACTGGTGGCCGTCGGGGACGGTGAGCATGTGGCCCAGCTCGGCGGCGATGCCGTTGGCGCCGCGGACCAGTTCGCCGCCGAGCACGATGCCGCCGCCCACGCCGGTGCCGATGGTGAACATGACCATCGAGTCGTCGGCGTCCCGGGCGGCGCCGTGCCGGAACTCGGCCCAGGCCGCGACGTTGCCGTCGTTCTCCACGATGACCGGCTTGCCGACGGCGCCGCTGACGTACTCGCGCAGCGGCTCGTCCCGCCAGGCCAGGTTCGGCGCGAACAGCACGGTGGAGCGGCTGGCGTCGATCCAGCCGGCGGCGCCGATGCCGACCGCCTCGACGGCGTGGTCGGCGGCCAGCTCGGTGACCACCTCGATGATGACGTCGCGGGTCTTCGCCACGTCGTCGGCGGGGGTGTCCCGTCGGACCTGCACGAGCACGGTGCCGGTGTCGTCCACGACACCGCCGGCCACCTTCGTGCCACCGACGTCGACTCCGATGGTCAGCGTCACCGCTGCCACTCCCCTCTGCTGTGCTGCCCGGCATCGGCCGAGCCGGCCGTGCGATGCCGGATGTCCGGTGGGTCAGGCCCCGTCGCCTGGCGCGTTCCCGCCCGCCTCGCCGGACGCCCGCGAGGCGGGCACCACGGGACGGTCGGCCGGCGGCCGGTCGGTGACCGGCGCGTCGGGCCCGTCGGCGGGCGGTACGGGGGCACCCGGGTCGGCCGAGCACTCCCCCCGGGTGGCGGCGGACCACACGTCCTGCTCGGGTGCCGGCTGAGAATAATGCCCGGTCCGGGTGGCCTCGCGCCACACATGATCCCCGTCGGCGTCCCCGGTGCCGGCTCGGGCCTGGTCGGCCGGGCCCGGGGACGGGGCGCCGGCGGAGGCGAAGGCGCGCAGCAGGCTGGCCACCCCGGCCGCCAGATCACCCGCGCCGGTGGCGAGGCGTTCGGCGAATTCCGGACTCGGGTCGCGGACCGCGGCGATACCACGGCAGATCGGGCAGACGCAGCACTCCGGGGCGCCGGTGGCGAAACCGCCGCCTTCCGGCCGGGCGATCGGCCCGGCACCCGCGGCAAACCGCTCCCCGGTGTGATTGAGGACACCCGAGAGGATCCCACCCAGCGAGCCCCAGCCGACCGGAGCGGCACCGGCGGCGGGTGACCGGGTCATCGCCAGCAGCGCCGCGACCAGCCGCTCCGCCTCTTCCCGGGCCGAGCCCGGCTCCGTACCCGCCATGGTCGGTTCCTCCAAGGTGGCGACCGGGCCGCCGGTGGTCGGGTCAGTGCGCCGCACCGGGTGCTTCTACCCGGCGCTTGAGCTGCTTCAACGCGGCGTCCATGATCATCTTTTCGGCCTTGCGGCGGAACATGCCCAGCATCCCGACGGCGAGCTCCACCTCCAGCGTGTACGTCACGGTCGTGCCGCCGTCCGGGTTGCCGACCAGGTCGTACGACCCGCGCTGGGTGCGCTGCATCCGCGACGGCTCGACCAGGTGCCACTCGATCCGGGACAGGTCCTCGGCGTACTCGTAGGCGAGCACGTACTCGTCGGCCAGCACCCCGGCGTCGATGGTGAACCGCACCTGGCTGGCGTAGCCGTCCTCGTACTCCTCGACGACCTCCGCCCGGCGGATCGCGTCGGTCCACTCCGGGTAGCTCGGGAAGTCGCAGATGACCGCCGCCACCCGGTCCGGTGACGCGCCGATGATGATCGACTGGGTGGAGCTGTCCGCCATGGGGGGAGGCTACCCGGACCGGGCCGGCGGCACCGCGCTCCCACCCCGGTCCGCCGGCCGGGTAGGTTTCCACAGAGCCGACCCCACGGTGGCGGCGTCCCGGCCAGTGCGAGCACGAGGGAGTGCAGGTGCGCGAGTTCTCCGTCCCGCCGATCGTCACCGTCGGCGACGCGGCCAACCTGACCGACCCGGTCTGGGACAACGCCGAGGCCGCGCCGGACGCGGTGCAGTTCGTCCGGCCCGGGCCCGACGGCGCCCGGGAGGACGTGACCTGCCGGCAGTTCCGCGACGAGGTGGTCGCGGTCGCCCGCGGCCTGGTCGCGGCCGGCGTCAACCCGGGCGACCGGGTCGCGCTGATGAGCCGCACCCGCTACGAGTGGACCCTGGTCGACTACGCGATCTGGGCGGCCGGCGCGGTGACCGTGCCGATCTACGAGACCTCCAGCGCCGAGCAGGCCGCGTGGATCCTGGCCGACTCCGGGGCCGTCGCCGTGGTGGTGGAGACCACCGCCCACGCGACCCTGGTGGCCGGGATCCACGAGCGGCTGCCCGAGCTGCGCCACGTCTGGCAGATCGAGCTGGGCGCGGTGGGCGAGCTGGTCGCGGCCGGCGAGGCGGTCGACCCGGCCGATATCGAGGTACGCCGCAAGCAGGTCCGTTCCGCCGACATCGCCACCATCATCTACACCAGTGGCACCACCGGCCGCCCCAAGGGCTGCGTGCTCACCCACCGCAACATGTACTCCGACATCGCCAACGCGGTACCGGTGCTGCCCAACCTCTTCGGCCCCGGCGCCTCCACCCTGCTCTTCCTGCCCCTGGCGCACGCCTTCGCCCGGCTCATCCAGATCGGCGTGGTGCAGGCCCGGGCCACGATGGGGCACTGCGCGGACACCACGAACCTGGTGGCCGAGCTCCAGGACTTCCGGCCGACCTTCGTGCTGTCGGTGCCGCGGGTGTTCGAGAAGGTCTACAACGGCGCGCGGCAGAAGGCCGAGGCGGCGGGCAAGGGCAAGATCTTCGACCGGGCCGAGAAGGTGGCCATCGTGTACAGCGAGGCGCTGGAGACCACCGCCGGGCCGGGCCTGGGCCTGCGCGCCCAGCACGCGCTCTTCGACAAGCTGGTCTACCGCAAGCTGCGGGCCGCGCTCGGCGGCCGCTGTCGGGACGCGATCTCCGGCGGCGCCCCGCTCGGCGCCCGGCTGGGGCACTTCTTCCGGGGCGTCGGGGTGACCGTCGGCGAGGGATACGGCCTGACCGAGACCTCCCCCGCCGCCGCGGCCAACCTGCCCACCGGCACCAGGATGGGCACGGTGGGCCGGCCGCTGCCCGGGGTCACCGTCCGCATCGCCGACGACGGCGAGATCCTGATCGCCGGCGACCTGATCTTCCAGGGCTACTGGAACAACGAGGCCGCCACCGCCGAGGCTCTCGACGGCGACTGGTTCCGCACCGGCGACCTGGGCCGGCTCGACGACGACGGCTACCTGAGCATCACCGGCCGGAAGAAGGAGATCATCGTGACCGCCGGGGGCAAGAACGTCGCCCCGGCCGTGCTCGAGGACCAGGTCCGGGCGCACCCGCTGATCAGCCAGTGCCTGGTGGTCGGCGACCGGCAGCCGTTCATCGCCGCCCTGGTCACCATCGACGAGGAGGCCCTGCCCGAGTGGCTGGCCGCGCGGGGCCGGGCCGGGACCACGGTGGCCGAACTGCGCGAGGACGAGGCGCTGCGGGCCGAGATCCAGGCCGCGATCGACCGGGCCAACGAGTCGGTCTCCAAGGCCGAGGCGATCAAGGTGTTCCGCATCCTGCCCCGGGACTTCACCGAGGCCACCGGCGAGCTGACCCCGTCGCTGAAGGTCAAGCGTCAGGTCGTGCACGAGACGTACGCGGCGGAGATCGCCGAGATCTACCGCGGCTGACTACGATCCGTCACGTGCCCGCCTCGACACCCGGTCAACCGCTGACCCATCCCCTCGCCGCCGCCGCGCGGCTGGTGATGCTCGCGCTGGTCGCCGTCCTCACCTACGTCGCCACCCGCGACCCCGCCCAGCTCTGGTGGATCGCCCTGCTCGCCGTCGCCGGGCTGCCCGCCGTGCTGGCCCCGCAGCACCACCGGCTCGGCCCGCTCAGCCGGGTCGCCGAGGTGGTGGTGCTCGGGCTGGCCGCCAGCCAGGTCGCCGCCGTCGCCGACATCGGCGGCCCGATCGACGGCATCGGCGCCTCCGCCGTCCTGCCGTACCTGGCCGTGCCGGTGACGGTGACCGCGCTGCGCCGCGCCTTCCGGGAGGGCGCCGGCCTGCTCGCCGTCACCGCGGTGACCCTGCTGGTCAGCGGGGCGCTCACCGTGGTCGACGGCGGTCGCCAGCTGGGCCAGCCGGGTTACCTGGCGGTCTGCGCGCAGTGGCTGATCCTGGCCGGCCTCGGGCTCTACGCCGCCCGCAGCCTGCACCGGGTGATGCGGGTGCGCGGCGAGGGCAAGCCCCAGCCGTACGCCGAGGCGACCCGGCTGCTGACCCAGCTGCGTACGGTCGCCCGGCAGCTGCCCGGGGCCACCCTCGACCCCGGCGGCATCTCCGAGCACCTGCTGGACGAGCTGCGGCTGGCCGCCCCCACCGACCGGGGGGCGGTGCTCTCCGCCAGCGGCGGCGGGCGGCTGGTGGTGCTCGCCCAGATCGGCGCCGAGCGGGTCGACTGGGAGACGACGCTCGACGCGGACTCCGCGATCGCCGACGCCTGGGCCAGCCAGCAGCCGCACACCGCGACCCGCTCGCAGGCCCGCTCGCACCGCGGCGGCGACGTGTCGGCGCTGATCGTGCCGCTGGTCGCCGGGGTACGTACCGTCGGCCTGGTGGTGCTGGAGACCGATGTCGCGCAGGCGTACCCGGCGCCGGTGATGTCCCGGGTGACGGCGCTGACCGGCCCGGCCGCGCTGCGGCTGGAGGCGGCGCTGCTCTTCGACGAGGTGCGCTCGCTGGCCACCAACGAGGAGCGGCAGCGGCTGGCCCGGGAGATCCACGACGGGGTCGCCCAGGAGCTGGTGATGGTCGGCTACGGCATCGACAACGCGCTGGCCTACGTCGACGAGGACCCGAAGGAGACCGGCGACGCGCTGCGCGCCCTGCGCAACGAGGTGACCCGGGTGATCACCGAGCTGCGGCTGAGCCTGTTCGAGCTGCGCAGCGAGGTGGACCGGCACGGCGGGCTGGCCGCGGCCATCGCCGAGTACGCCCGTACCGTCGGCGCCTCCGGCGGGCTGCGGGTGCACCTGTCGCTGGACGAGTCGACCGCCCGGCTCCCCGCCGCCACCGAGGCCGAGTTGCTGCGCATCGCGCAGGAGGCGGTGACCAACGCGCGCAAGCACGCCGGCGCCGCGAACCTCTGGGTCACCTGCGAGGTGGACCCCCCGTACGCTCAGATCGAAGTGTCGGATGACGGTCACGGCATCGGTGACCAGCGGCCCGACGGGCACTATGGTCTTGCGATCATGGCCGAGAGGGCGGAACGTATCCGGGGCCGGTTGGAGATCAGGCCGCGGCAACCCAGCGGCACGACCGTGGCGGTGGTAGTCGGCTCCTCGCCCCGGCGCGATAAGGTGCGCGGCAGCACCGCAGCAGCAGAAGGGGAGTAACCCGAGGATGACCACTAGCCCGACACCGGCCACCCGTACCAAGGTCCTCCTTGTCGACGATCACGATCTCATCCGTAAGGGGCTGCGGCACGCGTTCGAGCGGGACCGCCAGTTCGAGGTCGTCGGCGAGGCGGCCACCGCGGCGGAGGGCGTGCGGCAGGCCGGCGCCCTCCAGCCCGACGTGGTGATCATGGACCTGCGCCTGCCCGACGGCAGTGGCCTGGAGGCCACCCGGGCGCTGCGCAAGTCCAGCGCGACGATGGGCATCGTGGTGCTCACCATGTACGCTGGCGACGACCAGCTCTTCGGCGCCCTGGAGGCCGGGGCGAGCGCGTTCGTGCCGAAGACCGCGCCGGCCGACGAGGTTGTCGCCGCCGCCCGGCACGCCGCCTCCTCCCCGAGCGCCTTCACCGCGGCCGACCTGGCCGAGGCGATGAAGCGGCGGCTGGCCCCGTCCGGTCCGCAGCTCTCCCCCCGGGAGGGCCAGGTGCTGCGGCTGCTCGCCGACGGCATGAGCGTCGCCGGCATCGCCAAGCAGCTCTTCGTCAGCGAGTCGACCGCCAAGACGCACATCTCCAAGCTCTACGAGAAGCTCGGCGCCGCCAACCGGGCCCAGGCCCTGATGACCGCGCTGCGGCTCGGCCTGCTCGAGGCGCCGGACGCCCCGAAGTTCTGACGCACCCCGTACCGACCGGGAGGTCCGTGTCCCGCCGGATTGCCCGGCCGGGTGCGGACCTCTCGCGCGTCCCCGGCCACCGGCCTGGTTGATCATGCACCGGCCCAGGTGAGGCGATAGAGGGCGGACCGCCTCTTCTCACCCGGGCGGGAGAGGAGCACAATACGCCGGGTGACCCTCAGGGCACACCATTTCTCGCGTTGTCCACCAAAAGGGGTACGGCATGCAGCGGCCGGACTGGGCTCCCGACACCATCGACATCGAGCGCCCCAGCGTCGCCCGCATGTACGACTACTACCTCGGCGGCTCGCACAACTTCGCGCCCGACCGGGCGGCGGCCCGGGCGATGATGGCCGCCGTGCCGGACGCCCCGCTGATGGCCCAGGCCAACCGGGCGTTCCTCCGCCGGGTGGTGCAGTTCCTGGCCGAGTCGGGCGTGCGGCAGTTCCTCGACATCGGCTCCGGCATCCCGACCGTCGGCAACGTGCACGAGATCGCCCAGCGGGTCGCCCCCGACTCCCGGGTGGTGTACGTGGACGTCGACCCGGTGGCCGTCGCGCACAGCCGGGAGATCCTCGACGGCAACGAGCGGGCCACCGTGATCCAGGAGGACCTGCGCCGGCCCGAGGCGATCCTCGGCCACCCCGAGGTCACCCGGCTGCTCGACTTCTCCCAGCCGGTCGCCGTGATGGTCGTGGCCGTGCTGCACTTCATCGCCCCCGAGGACCGGCCGGAGCGGATCCTGGGCCGGCTGCGCGACGCCCTGGCGCCCGGCAGTTACCTGGCGCTGTCCCAGGCCAGCGACGAGGGGCGGAGCGGGACCGGCGAGCGGGCCGAGGCCGAGCGGGTCTACCGGCGCACCGACAGCCAGCTCTGGATCCGCGACCGCGCCGAGCTGGTCGGCCTCTTCGACGGCTTCGAGCTGGTCGAGCCGGGCGTGGTCTGGGTGCCGCAGTGGCGGCCCGAGTCACCGGAGAGCGCCGAGGACGCGGAACGGTCCGTGTTCATGGGCGGCCTGGGGCGGGTCGGTGACTGAGCCGGCGGCGACCGGCCGGTCCTGCCCCGGGGTGTTCGCCCGGGCCTGGGCCAAGGCGGTGTCGGGCACCAGTTACCTGCCGATGACCCAGGCACAGCTGGAGGCGACGCTGCACCGCCTCACCGGGCGGCTGGCCGAGGCGTTCCTCGCCGAGCCGTTCGACCAGCGCATCGGCCAGCGGGTCGGCGCGGAGCTGGTCGCCGCGCACATCGCCTCGGCCGAGGGGTTGGGGCGTACCGTCGAGGTCATCCAGCTGCGGCTGCTGCGCGACCTCGGGCTGGTCGCCGACGACGCGGAGGACCGGATGGCCCGCCTGCTGGCCACCGTCGCCACCGGGTACGCCCGGGCGCTGCGCGACCGCACCCTCGACGAGCAGGAGTCCATCCGGCGGGCCGCGATGGTGGCCCGGGCGCACGCCGAGCGGGCGCTGCGGGACAGCGAGGCCCGGTTCCGGTACCAGGCCAACCACGACCCGCTCACCGGGCTGCCCAACCGCACCCTGCTCAACGAGCGGCTGGCCGCCGCGATCGCGCGGCCCGGCGAGGGCGCCGAACGGGTCGGCGTCTGCGTCCTCGACCTGGACCGGTTCAAGGTGGTCAACGACTCGCTGGGCCACCAGATCGGCGACCTGCTGCTGATCACCGTCGGCGAGCGGCTGCGGCGCACCGTCGGCGAGCACCTGGTCGCCCGGCTCGGCGCCGACGAGTTCGCCATCCTGGTCGAACGCACCGGCCGCACCGAGGACGCGGTACGGGTCGCCGAGGCGGCGCTGGCCGCGGTGAGCGAACCGGCGGTGGTCGCCGGGCACGAGCTGACCGTCTCGGCCAGCATCGGCATCGTGGAGCAGCCGGTGCGGGGCACCACGCCCGGCGAGCTGATGCGGGCGGCCGGCAGCACGCTGCACTGGGCCAAGGCGGCGGGCGGGGCCCGCTGGTCGGTCTTCGACGCCGAGCGCAACCAGCGGGAGCTGGCCCGGTACGCCCTCTCCGCGGCCATCCCGGCGGCGCTGGAGCGCGGCGAGTTCCTGCTCGACTACCAGCCGCTGACCTCGCTGGCCGACGGCACCCTGCGCGGCCTGGAGGCGCTGGTGCGCTGGCGGCACCCGGAGCGCGGGCTGCTGCGCCCGGACGCCTTCATCGGGCTGGCCGAGGAGACCGGGCTGATCGTCCCGCTGGGCGGCTGGGTGCTTGCCGAGGCGTGCCGGCAGGCCCGGGACTGGGGCGACGGCGCCGCCGCCCCGTTCGTCAGCGTGAACCTGGCCGTGCAGCAGGTACGCCGCCCGGGGCTGGTCGACGAGGTCGGCGAGCTGCTGCGGCGTACCGGCCTGCCGCCGGAGCGGCTCCAGCTGGAGATCACCGAGAGCACCATGATGAGCACCGTCGAGGAGCCGGTGCGCGCGCTGCGGGTGCTGGCCGACCGGGGCGTACGGATCGCCATTGACGACTTCGGCACCGGCTACTGCAACCTGGCGTACCTGCGCGGGCTGCCGGTGACCGAGCTGAAGCTGGCCGGCGAGTTCGTCAGCGGGCTGCGCGCGCCGGCCGAGGACCCGGCCGGGCGCACCGACGAACGGATCCTCGCCTCGCTGGTGTCCCTCGCCCACGCGCTGGACGTGACGGTGACCGCCGAGGGCGTGGAGACCGCCGAGCAGGCCGAGCTGCTGCGGGCGATGGGCTGCGATGCCGCGCAGGGCTGGTACTTCGGCCGGCCGGGGCCGGCGGAGCAGCACCTGGGCCGCTCCCCCGCCCTCTCCGCCACCACCGCCTGACCGGTCAGGCCCGGGCCCGCGGCTGGCGACCGTCGTCGCCGTTGAGGTACGCCAGCACGGCCAGCACCCGACGGTGGTCGTCGGTGGACGGCGGCATCCGCAGCTTGCTGAAGATGTTGTTGATGTGCTTGCTGACCGCCTTCTCGGTCACGAAGAGCCGGGCGCCGATCGCCCCGTTCGACCGGCCCTCGGCCATCAGCCCGAGCACTTCCCGTTCCCGCGCGGTCAGCTCCCCCAGGGGCTCCGCGCCGGCCCGGCTGGCCAGCAGCTGGGCGACCACCTCCGGGTCCATCACCGTGCCGCCGGCGGCCACCCGGCGCACCGCGTCCACGAACTGGTCCACGTGGGACACCCGGTCCTTGAGGAGGTACCCCACCCCGCCCTGCCGGTCGGTGAGCAGCTCCCGGGCGTAGAGCTGCTCGACGTGCTGGGAGAGCACCAGGATCGGCAGCCCGGGCAGCTCGGTCCGCGCCCGGATCGCCGCCTGCAGGCCCTCGTCGGTGAAGGTCGGCGGCAGCCGTACGTCGACCACCGCGACGTCCGGGCGGTGCGCGGTCAACGCGGGCAGCACCGACGGTCCGTTGTCGACGGCGGCGACCACCTGGAACCCGAACGCCTCCAGGATCCGGATCAGCCCGTCCCGGAGGAGGGCGAGGTCCTCGGCGATGACAACTCGCACGGCAGCTCCATGCTGATGACGGTGGGTCCGCCCACCGGACTGGTCGCCACCATCGTTCCATCGAAGGCCGCCAGGCGTCGCCCCACCCCCGCCAGGCCGCTGCCCGCCGCCGGGTCCGCACCGCCCCGACCATCGTCGCCGACCTCGACCGTCAGCCGCCCGTCGACGTGGCCGAGCCGGATCCAGGCCCGGCTGGCCCCGCTGTGCTTCGTCACGTTCGCCAGCCCCTCGGCCACCGCGAAGTACACCGCGGACTCCACCGGCGCCAGCGGTCGCCCCGGCAGGTCGACGGTCACCTCCACCGGCAGCGGTACGGCCAGCGCCAACGCCCGTACCGCGCCGTCGAGCCCGCGCTCGGCGAGCACCGGCGGGTGGATGCCGCGTACCAGCCCGCGCAGCTCGGCCAGCGCCTGCCCGCTGCTCTCCCGAGCCTCGGCCAGCAGCCGGCGGACGGCGTCCGGATCGCGCTGCACCAACTGCTCGGCCAGGCCGATGCTCATGCTCAGCGCGACCAGCCGGGCCTGCGCCCCGTCGTGCAGGTCCCGCTCGATCCGGCGCAGCTCGGCGGCCTGGGCGTCCACCGTCTCGGCCCGGGTCACGGTGAGTTGGCGGACCCGCAGCGCCAGCTCGGCGGTGCGGGTCGGCGGCAGCAGGAAACCGGCGAAGGTCACGTGCAGCCAGACCAGCCAGCGTCCCGCGGCCAGCCCGGCGAACAGGAACAGCGCGCCCAGCGGGAAGCAGAGCAGCGCCTGGAAGAGGTTGCCGAGCGGCCAGAACGGGCCGTAGCCGTACTCGACGCCGGCGGTGTGCAACGCCAGCGGCAGGCCGAGCACGCCCTCCAGGCCGTACAGCGGCAGGGCGAACGCGGCCAGGCACGCGCCGCCGGTGGCGGCGCCGGGCAGCAGCCAGGCCAGGTCCCGCCAGGTGGCCGGGTCCGCCACCACCCAGCGGAACCGCCGCCAGGTGCCGAACTGCGCGTCGGCGGGTGCCGGCCGGTACGGGCTGGGCAGCTCCACCCCGCCCCAGCGGGCCAGTCGGCGGTGCGCTCCGGTCACCGTCCGGACCAGGGCGGTGACCCCCGGGAAGAGCGCGAACCCGACGCCGAAGACCGGGATGAGGAGCAGCGACGCCAGCGACAGCACGAAGAGCGCCACGTGCGTGGTCAACGACAGCAGGGCGGTCAGCAGTCCCTGTACGACGGTCACCGCGCCGGGCCGGATCCACTCGCGGGCGATTCCGCGTACCGAGCTGTCCACGGACCCCATTCTCCGGCACCGCCGCCACGCGAGCGGTGGTGCTGGCACCACCCGGGTCCGCGTGGTGACACCCCTGCCCGGGCCGGCGGCGGTGCGAAGGATCGACGGTGGCACGGGACGGTGGACCAGTGGTTCCCGGCCCACCGGAAGCCGACCCACCGAAAGGAACCCGAGATGTCCTCGCAACGACTGGCCGGTGCGCCGTCCGGCCGCCGCGGCAAGTACGCGGTACTCGTCCTCTGGCTGTTGCTGCTCGGGGTGGCCGGCCCGCTGGCGGTGAAGCTCACCGAGGTGCAGGACAACTCGACGCTCGGCGCCTTGCCGACCGGCGCCGAGAGCACCCGCGCGGTGCAGCGGGCCGAGGCGGCCTTCCCCGAGTCACGGCGGCAGCTGGCGATCGCCGTCTACGTCCGCGACACCGGCCTGACCGCGGCCGACCGCGCCAAGGTGGACGCCGACCGGGCCGACTTCGCCCGGCACGCCGAGGGGGGCGTGGTGTCCCCGCCGGTGCCCAGCAAGGACGGCCGGGCGCTGCTGCTCTCCTTCCCCACCAGCGACGACCCCGACCGGCGCGCCGACGCCGTCGCGGCGGTGAAGGAGCGGCTGGCCGACGGCACGCCACCGGGCCTACGTACGGCGCTGACCGGCGAGGCGGCCGCCGAGCACGACGTATTCGACGCGTTCGGTGGCATGGACGGCGCGCTGCTGCTGGCCACCGCGGTGACCGTCGCGCTGCTCCTGCTGATCACCTACCGGAGCCCGGTGCTGTGGCTGATCCCGCTGATCGTGGTCGCGGTCGCCAACCAGCTCGCCGGGGCGGTGGTCTACCTGCTGGCCCGGCACGCCGGGTTGGCCGTCGACTTCCAGAGCCAGACCATCCTCACCGTGCTGGTCTTCGGCGTCGGAGTGGACTACGCGCTGTTGCTCATCGCCCGTTACCGCGAGGAACTGCGTCGGCACGCCGACCGGCACACCGCGATGGCGGCGGCGATGCGCCGCTCGTACGGTGCGATCTGCGCCTCGGCGGCGACCGTCGCGATCGGGCTGCTCTGCCTGCTCGCGGCGGACATGCCGGCCACCCGCGGGCTCGGACCGGTCGGCGCGGTCGGCATCGGCGCGGCGCTGCTCGCCATGACCACCCTGCTGCCGGCGGTTCTCGTCCTGTTCGGCCGGTGGCTGTTCTGGCCGTTCGTGCCCCGGTACACGCCCGACGTCGACACCACCGACCGCGCCGCCGACCACGGCCTGTGGCGCCGGATCGCGGGCCTGGTCGGCGGCCGGCCCCGGGCGGTCTGGATCGGCACCGCCGCGGCGCTGATCGCGCTCACCTTCGGCACCGGCGCCCTCAGCATCGGCCTGCCCGGCGACGAGTCCTTCACGACCGAGGTCGGCTCGGTCACCGGGCAGCGGCTGATCGCGGCCCACTACCCGGGCGGCTCGACGGCGCCGGCCGAGGTCCTGGCCACGGCCGGGGCCGCCGACCGGGTGGTGGCCGCCGCCCGCACCGTGCCCGGCGTCGCGGAGGTGAGCGCGCCGGAACGCTCCGCCGACGGCGGTTGGGTACGCGTCGTCGCGGTGCTCGACGCCGACCCGGAGAGCGACGCGGCGAGGGACACCGTGACCGGGCTGCGGGCGGCGGTGCACGCGGTGCCCGGCGCGCAGGCCCTGGTCGGCGGCCGGACCTCGGCCCTGCTCGACGAGGAGCGCACCGTTGACCGGGACAACCTGGTGGTCATCCCGCTGGTCCTCGCCGTCGTCCTGATCATCCTGGTGCTGCTGCTGCGCGCACTGGTCGCGCCACTGCTGCTGATCGCGAGCGTGGTGTTGTCGTACGCGGCCGCGATGGGTGCCGCCGGGTTGCTGCTCGCCGCGATGGGACACCCGCGGCTCTTCGTGGGGGTCCCGTTGCAGGCGTTCCTGTTCCTGGTGGCGCTCGGGGTGGACTACACCATCTTCCTGATCACCCGGGCCCGCGAGGAGGCGGCCCTGATCGGGCACCGCCCCGGCGTGCTCCGGGCGCTGACGGTCACCGGCGGGGTGATCACGAGCGCGGGCGTGGTGCTCGCGGCCACCTTCGGCGCGCTGCTGGTGCTGCCGCTGGTGCCGTCGGTGCAGATGGGCGTCATCGTGGCGGTCGGCATCCTGCTCGACACGCTGCTGGTGCGCAGCCTGCTGGTCCCCGCGCTGACGCTGGACCTGGGCGCCCGCACCTGGTGGCCGGGCCGGCTGTCCCGCCCGGCGTCGCACCCGGCCCCGCCGCCCTCGGCCCCACCGGTCCTCACCCGGGTCTGAACGCAGCCGGCCACGGTGGCCCGGCGCCACCAGCCGATCACCGACGGCGAGCTGACCGACAGCAGGGCTTGCCCGCGAGCGTGATACCTCACAGTCATATTCATGCCTGTGAGGTATCACGCTGATCTGCCTGGTTCCGCCACGGCCGGGACACGCCCGGGACGCGACGCCCGGGACCGGGTGTCTCAGCCGGCGAGCAGGTCGGCCATCCGCCGCGCCTGCGTCTCCCAGCGCCACTCCCGCTCGACCCAGGCCCGCCCGGCGGCCCCCAGCTGGCGGGCCAGGTCGCGGTCGGCCAGCAGGGTGGCCACCCGGTCGGCGAGCTGGGCGACGTCCCAGCCGCGCACGACGTATCCGGTCTCGCCCTCGCGGACCGCGTCCGGGGCGCCACCGGAGTCGCCGGCGACCACCGGCAGGCCGGTGGCGGAGGCCTCGAGGTAGACGATGCCCAGCCCCTCGACGTCCAGCCCGCGGTTGCGGGTCCGGCACGGCATCGCGTACACGTCACCGGCCGCGTAGTGCATCGGCATCTCCGCGGTGGGCACCGAGCCGGTGAACACCACGTCCCGCTCCACGCCCACCTGCCGGGCCAGCTTCTCCAGCGCCGCCCGGTAGGGCCCGCCGCCGACCACCAGCAGGGTGGCGTCCGGCACCCGGCGGCGGATCTCCGGCATGGCCCGGATCAGCATGTCCTGCCCCTTGCGCGGCACCAACCGGGACACGCAGACCACCACCGGGCGGTCGGCCAGCCCCAGCCGGACCCGGACCGGCTCGCCGTCCACCGACGGGTGGTACGTGTCGGTGTCCACGCCGGGGGCCAGCCGGTGCAGGTCGGTCAGCCCGTGCAGGGCCCGGTCCAGCCGCACCCGGGTGTACTCCCCCAGATAGGTCACCACGTCGGCGCCGCGACCGATCCGGCGCAGCAGGCCGCGGGCGCCGGGCAGCGCCGCCCAACCCACCTCGTGCCCGTGGGTCAACGCCACCACCCGCCCGATCCCGGCCCGCCGCCGCAGCCCGGCCGCGAGCAACCCCAGCGGCGCGGCGGCCCCGAACCACACCGTGTCGCAGCCGTACGACCGGGCCAGGGCGGCCGCCCGGCGGGCCACCAGCGGGGTGGGCAGCAGCACCCGGGTCCGCTCCCGGACCACCTCGAAGGGCTGGTCGGCGTCGAACTTCTCCGCCCCGCGCCAGCTCGACGCGTAGACCACCACGGAACCGGCGGGCTGCCGGAGGGCGAGGTTGTGCACGAAGGACTGGATGCCGCCGGGGCGGGGCGGGAAGTCGTTGGTGATCAGCAGCGTCCGGGTCATCGGCCGGTCTCCCTGGCGTAGGCGCGGGCGGCGGCCATCCGCTCCACAGTGGACGGGTGCGACGCCGACCACAGGTATTCCCAGCGGGGCGGATCGGGATCGGCCAGGTTCACCCCGGCCAGCCGGCGCTGCATCGCCTCGAAGGTCGCCGGATCGCCGGTCAACGCCAGGGCGTGCGCGTCGGCCCGCGCCTCGACCAGCCGGGACACCAGCGCCTGGGCCGGCGCGGCGACCAGCCCGACGACCGTGACCAGGGCCAGCAGCAGGGGGAACGCCCGTGGCTCGGCGATCGAGTCGACGCCGGCCAGCCGCAGCAGCGCCGACCAGGAGCCGAGCAGGTACAGCGCGACCACGGCGGCCGCCGCGCCCAGCGCGCCGAGCAGCGTGCCGGCCCACACGTCGCGGTCCTTCGCGTGGCCCAGCTCGTGCGCCACCACGCTGGTCACCTCGGCCGGGGTGGCCTCCCGCAACAGGGTGTCGTAGACCACCACCCGGCGGGTCGGCCCGAGCCCGGAGACGTACGCGTTGACCGCCCGGGTGCGCCGGGACGCGTCGGCCACCAGCACGTCCCGGACCGGCACCCCGTCCCGGGCGGCCAGGCCCACCAGCTCCTGGCGCAGCGGGCCGGGCTCCATCGGGGTGAACCGGTTGAACACCGGCTCCACCAGCACCGGCAGCACGAAGGAGAGCAGCAGCACCAGGCCGGCCGCGCCGGCCGCGCCGAACGCCCACCACCAGCGCGGGGCCAGCCGGGTGACGGTGTAGAAGCCGAGCAGGGCGAGCGCGGCGATGACCGCGCTGACCGCGTACGACTTGAGCAGGTCGACGGCCCAGCCGCTCCAGCCGTGGGTGCTCAGCCCGTACCGGGTGAGCACGCTCTGCCGCCAGGCGGAGAAGGGCAGGGTGAGCAGGTCGGCGACGAGCACCACGGCCAGCCCGCCGAGCACCGCCCGGGCCACCCAGTGGTCGCCGAACGGCCGGCCGGCCAGCTCGACCAGGCGCGCGCCCAGCGGGGTCAGCCCGAGCGCCAGGGCCACCAGCAGGCCGACGGCGAGCGCCCCGTAGCCGCCGGGGCGCAGCGCGGCGTGGAAGGCGCGGCCCCGGGCCACCTGCTCGGCGGGGAGCGTGCGCAGCGCGGCGAGCTGGTCGGCCCGCGGCGCCAGTGGGCGCGCCCAGGGGATCAGCAGGGCCGCGGCGAGCAGCAGCGCGGCGGCCAGGGCGGCGAGGGCCAGCAGCGCCCAGCCACGGGGGGTCATCCGCGCGCCCGACGTCGGGCGGCGCCGTCCACGCACCGTACGCCCGTCATGTCACCGCTCCTCCCGCCGAGAGCGCCCATCCTATTGCCCGCGGCCCGGCGGCCGGCCGGGTGCCCGGCGGGCGGCACCAGCCGGCGGTCAGGCCACCCGGCGGCGGCGCCCGGCCCGCCGGCGGCCGGCGGCAGCGTACGTCACGTCGAGCACCGCCACCTCGAACCCGGCCACCGCGAACGCCTCGACGGCCCGCTGCTCGGCCGGGTCGAGCCCGGCCACGGGCGGGTCCGCGTCGAGCAGGGCGGTCACCAGGCAGCCGGAGCAGCCGGTGCCCCGGATCCCGCACCTGTCGCAGTCGATGAGCATCGTGCCTCCTGACGCCGTGCGGCGGTGGCGGCGCGACGGGGTGTGGAACCACATCACCCGATCGAATCACCCCGGCCACCGTCGGTCAGGTCGGACACTAACCACCGGGTGCGACACAACCGGGACAACCGTGATCGACACCGACATGCGGTACGCGCCGCCCGGCCGGGAGACGGCCGGACGCGCAGCTCAGGAGCGGGAGAGCCGGCGCAACAGCGAGTCTGCGCCCAGCGGGTAGGCGCCGTGCCGGCGCACCCCGTCGGCGACCTCGCGGTCGGAGGAGACCACCACCACCGGGCGGCCGGACGGCTCGGCCCGGACCAGCCGCCGGATCAGCTCGTCGGCGGTCTCGCCCTTGCGGGAGAAGAGCACCCGCACGCCCCGGGGCGCCGGCGGCAGCCCGTGCATCCGCTCCGCGCCGTCGAAGACCACGGTCACCTCGTCGCCGGTCTGCGCGGCGATCCCGCCCAGCCCGACGATCAGGCGTTTGCGCTGCTGCTCCAGGGACATCTCGCCGAAACCGCGCTTGGTGACGTTGTAGCCGTCCACCACCAGGTGCGCCTTCGGCAGCGCGAGCAGCTGGTCCAGCCGGACCGGGTCGTCGGTGTCCCGGGCCCGGGTGGCCGGCCCGGTCGTCCCGGCCGCGCTGTCGGCGAACGCGTCGGCGACGAAGTCCGCGGGCATCCGGTCGACCGGGTCCAGCGCCAGCTCCCGGCGCAGCCCGACCGCCGCCTGGCCGATGGTCTCCAGCAGCAGCCACAGCTTCGCCTCGTCGACCGAACGGGCCTCCTTGGCGCTCGCCCGGGCCACCCCCGCCGCCGCCTCCGCCTCGGCCAGCCGGGCCCGGGCCCGGCGCAGCTCCGCCTCCGCGTCGGTGGCCGCGCGCGCGGCCCGCCCCCGCTCGGCGGCCAGCGTCTCGGTGGCCTTGCGCTCCCGGGCCTGGGTCTCCCGCAGGGTACGGGCGAGCTGCCGGGACTCCTCGCGCAGCTGCCCCAGTTCCTCGCGGACCCGGGCCAGCTCGTCGCGGAGCTTCTCCGCCTCGACCCGGGCCACCGCCCGGTCGTGCTCGGCGCGGGTGGCCCGCTGCTCGGCCTCCCGGACCAGCTCGGCGACCACCGCGCTGTCCGCCTCGGCGCGGACCGCGGCGCCGCTGGCCTCGATCAGGTCCCGCCAGCCCCGGGGCCGGGCCAAATAGGCCAGGGCGGCCACCTCGACCGGGTCGGCGGCGGCGGGCGCGGTGCCCTCGACCACGGCGGCGCCCAGATCCCCGGCGTCGGCCAGCACCCGGGCGGTGACCCGCTGGCGGAACAGCGGATCGGCGGTGAGCTGGGCGGCGATCATCGGCGCGCCCAGCCGGGCCCGCCGGTTGGGGGCGAACTTCGCCACCCGGCGCAGCGGCACCGGCACCTCGTCCACGGGCAGCACGGGCAGCACCGCCGCGGTGAGCGTCACGATCCGCTGCCGGACCGGCTCGGGCAGGACGGGCTCCGGCTCGGCCGGCCCGGAGTCCTCACCGGCACCCGGCACGGCGACGACCGACTCCTCCGACGGGAGGTGGTCGTCGTGCGGGTCGGTGAGGGGCATGTGGCAAGTCTCCCACCGCGACCGGGCCCACCGCCTGGTGAGTGAGCCGATCTCTCATCCTAGACCGGTGGTGACACCTGGGGCCGCTGGGACGGGAGTGTCGGACCGGGGCGTTACGGTGCCGCCCGTGGCGGGACGGGAGTACGTCCAGGCGGCGCTGGCCGGTCTGGATCCGGCGGTGAGCGGGGTGGACCCCGCGCTGCCGTTGCACGCGACCACCTTCGTGGTGGTCGACCTGGAGACCACCGGCGGCGCGCCGGACGGCGGCGGGATCACCGAGATCGGCGCGGTGAAGGTGCGCGGCGGCGAGCAGTTGGGGGTGCTCGCCACCCTGGTCAACCCGGGTGTCCCGATTCCGCCCTTCATCACCGTGCTGACCGGGATCACCCAGGCCATGCTGCTGCCCGCGCCGCCGATCGAGGAGGTGCTGCCGAGCTTCCTGGAGTTCCTCTCCGACGGGGTGCTGGTCGCCCACAACGCCCCGTACGACGTGGGCTTCCTCAAGGCGGCGTGCGCGAAGCACGGCTACCCGTGGCCCAACCCCCGGGTGCTGGACACCGCGGCGCTGGCCCGCCGGGCGCTGCTCCGCGACGAGGTGCCCAACCGCAAGCTGGGCACCCTGGCGGCATACTTCCGCACCGCCACCCAGCCGACCCACCGGGCGCTGGACGACGCCAAGGCCACCGTGGACGTGCTGCACGGGCTGATCGGCCGGCTCGGCGGGCACGGGGTGCACACGATCGGCGAGGCGATCGAGTTCGCCCGGGCGGTCACCCCGACCCAGCGCCGCAAGCGGCACCTGGCCGAGGGGCTGCCGAAGGTGCCCGGGGTCTACATCTTCCGGGCCGCCGACGACCGGCCGCTCTACGTCGGCACCTCCGGCGACATCGCCACCCGGGTGCGCAGCTACTTCACCGCCGGGGAGAAGCGGGCCCGGATCTCCGAGATGCTCGCCGCGGCCGAGCGGGTCGAGGCGGTCGAGTGCGCCCACTCGCTGGAGGCGGAGGTCCGCGAGCTGCGGCTGATCGCGGCGCACGCGCCGCCGTACAATCGCCGGTCCAAGTTCCCGGAGCGGATGGTCTGGCTGAAGCTGACCGACGAGGCGTACCCGCGGCTGTCGGTGGTGCGCAGCCTCTCCCCCACCGACACCGCCTTCCTCGGGCCGTTCCGCTCCAAACAGGCCGCCGAGCTGGCCGCCGCCGGGTTCCACGACGCCGTGCCGCTGCGCCAGTGCACGCAGAAGCTCTCCCGGCGCACCACCGCGCCGGCCTGCGCGCTGGCCGAGCTGGGTCGCTGCCCCGCGCCCTGCGAGCACCGGATCACCCCGGAGGAGTACGACCACCGCGCGGCGGCCCCGTTCCGCACCGCCACCGCGAGCGACCCGCAGCCGGTGGTGGACGCCCTGCTGGCCCGGATCGACGCGCTCTCCGCCGGGCAACGCTACGAGGAGGCGGCGGTGATGCGCACCCGGCTGGTGGCGGTGCTCCGGGCGGCCGTACGCATGCAACGGCTGGCCGGGCTGACCGGCATCGCCGAGCTGGCGGCGGCCCGCCGCGCCCGGCACGGCGGCTGGGAGCTGGCCCTGGTGCGGTACGGCCGGCTGGCCGGCGCGGGCGTCTCCCCGCCCGGCGTCCACCCGCGACCGACGATCCAGGCGATCCGGGCCACCGCCGAGACGGTGCTCCCGGGCCACGGGCCGGTGCCGCGCGCCTCGGCCGAGGAGTCCGAGCGGATCCTGTCCTGGTTGGAGCGCCCGGAGACCCGACTGGTCGAGATGTCCGCCGGATGGTCCTCTCCGGTCGCCGGTGCGGCCCGCTTCCGCGACCTGCTGCACAAGGCCGAGAACGCCTCGTCCGCCCAACTCTCGACCGAACGCTCATGAGCAAGTGACCGATCGGACCACCTTCACTCACTTACTCTGTTAGAGGAGTGCAGTCCTGCCCGATTCGTGGGCCTGCTTCCGGTTGCCGTTCCGGCGGCCGTGGAGCCCGGGGTGGAGGAGGTGTCCCAGGTGGACGTCGACGCCGGACGCGGCGCCGCCCTGGGGGGCGCCCTCCCGACCCAGCCGGGCGAGCTGCCACTGGCCCGCCGGCTGCGCTCGCTGCTGACCTGGCCGACCACCGAGAACGACCCGGTCGCCCACCTGGTCCGCACCCACCGGGGCATCCACGCCAACGCCGACGCCGCGGTGCTGCGCCGGGCGTACACGATCGCCGACAACATGCACCGCGGCCAGTTCCGCAAGAGCGGCGAGCCGTACATCACCCACCCGCTCGCGGTCGCCGAGATCTGCGCCGAGCTGGGCATGGACACCACCACCCTGGTCGCGGCGCTGCTGCACGACACGGTCGAGGACACCCGCTACACATTGCAGGCGCTGGCCGAGGACTTCGGGCCGGAGGTCGCCCACCTGGTCGACGGGGTGACCAAGTTCGACAAGGCGTTCTACGGCAAGGCCGCCGAGGCGGAGACGGTCCGCAAGATGATCGTCGCGGCCGGCAAGGACGTCCGGGTGCTGATCATCAAGCTGGCCGACCGGCTGCACAACATGCGTACCCTCGGCGTCCGCTCCGCCGCCTCCCGGGAGCGGATCGCCGGCAAGACCCAGGAGGTGCTGGTCCCGCTCTGCGACCGGCTCGGCATCCAGACCCTCAAGCGGGAGCTGGACGACGTGGTGCTGCTGCACCTGCGGCCCGACGAGCACGCCCGGATCGCCCGGCACGTGCACGACCGGCCCGGCTGGGACGCGTACCTGGACGACGTGGTGGCCCGGGCGAAGGTGGCGCTGCGCCGCAGCCGGGTCGACGCGGACGTCGCTCCCCGGCCCCGGCACCTCTACTCGATCTGGAAGGACACCGTCGCGGGTGACCACGCCGCCCCGTACGATCTGCCCCGCATCGTGATCGTGGTGGACGGCCCGGCCACCGACTGCTACGCCGCGCTCGGCGCGGTGCACGGGATGTGGCGCCCGGTGCCCGGCCGGTTCAAGGACTTCATCGCCTCCCCCAAGAACAACCTCTACCGGTCGCTGCACACCAGCGTCCGCGGCCCGCAGGACCGCACGGTCGAGGTGCTGATCCGCACCGACGAGATGCACCGGTCCGCCGAGTACGGCGTCGCCGCCCACTACCGCTTCCCCCGCGCCGCCGGGCGCGACGCGGACCGGTCCGACGAGTTGGCCTGGCTGCGCCGGGTGCTGGACTGGGAACAGGAGACGGTCGACCCGACCCAGTTCATGGCGTCGCTGCGCTGCGACCTGGCCGAGGCGCAGATCCAGGTGGTCGCGGACGGCCGGCAGGTGGTGCTCCCGGCCGGCGCCAGCCCGGTCGACCTGGCGTACGAGTTGGGCACCGAGCGCGGTGACCACTGCCTGGCCGCCCGGATCAACGGCCGGCTGGCCCCGCTCTCCTCCGAGCTGGAGGAGGGCGACGTGGTGGAGATCTTCACCGAGAGCGACGCGGAGAGCGGCTTCGAGGCCGACGTCGCGCCCCGCGGCCCGCGCCGGGAGTGGCTGGGCTTCGTCAAGTCCCCGCACGCCCAGATGCAGATCAACCGGTGGTTCGCCGAGCACACCGAGCCCGGCATCACCATCGCCGACAAGGTACGCCTCGGCCGGGCCACCATCGGGCTGGCCCTGCGCAAGCACGACCGGGGGCTGGCCAGCGACCTGCCGCTGCTGCGGCTCTCCGAGGAGCTGGGCTATCCCGACCTGGAGACCATGCTGGTGGCGGTCTTCGACCGGACGGTCGAGCCGGACACCGTGGTACGCCAGCTCATCGACCTGGTGGACCACCGCCAGTGATCCGGCGGCAGGGCGAGCGCCTGCGGGACGTCCCCGCCCACTAGCCTGGAGCCATGATCCCCCGCTCGCGCGCCACCGGCCGGGCCGTCGCGTACCAGCTCTTCTATCGGTTGCCGGTGCCGCTGCGCCGCCGCCTGGTCCGGCTGGTCGTGCCGAAGTACATCGTCGGGGCGGTCGCCCTGGTCCGCGACTCGGAGGCCACCGACGGCGCGGGCCGGCTGTTGCTGCTGCGCCAGCCGCCCGGCCACAGCTGGACGCTCCCCGCCGGCCTGCTCCAGCGCGGCGAGGCCCCGGTGGTGGGCGCGGCCCGGGAGCTGTTCGAGGAGAGCGGCATCCGGCTCGACCCGGCGCGGCTGCGGCCCGCCGTGCCGAACGCGGTGGTGCACGCGCAGGGCTGGGTGGACGTGGTGTTCGAGACGGAGGTGCCGGCGTCGACCACCGAACTGGTGGTCGACGGCGCGGAGGTGTTCGAGGCGGCCTGGCACTCGCTGGACGACCTGCCCCGACTGAGCCGGGCCACCGCCCGGCTCCTCGGCCACTACGGCATCGGCCCGGGGCGGACGCCGCCGGCCGGCGGCGCCACGACGTGACCGGCGCGGCGGGTCCCGGCTGGCGGGCGGCCGTGCCGGTCTGCGCGGTGGTGCTCGCCGCCGGCGAGGGCACCCGCCTGCGGCCGCTGACCGAGCGGCTGCCCAAGGCGCTCTGCCCGGTCGGGAACGTCGCGCTGCTCGACCGGGCCCTGGACCGGCTGGCCGGACTGGGCCTGACCGGACCGGACCGGGTCGCGGTGAACGCGTGCTACCTGGGTGGACAGGTGGTCGCCCACGTCGGGCGCCGCGCCCACCTCTCCGTCGAGCCGGGCGACCCGCTGGGCACCGCCGGCGGCCTGGGCAACCTGCGGGACTGGATCGCCGGCCGGGGGGTGCTGGTCGGCAACGCCGACGCCTACTTGGCCGACCCGCAGGCGCCGCCCGGCCCGGACGTCGCCGCGCTGCTGGACGGCTGGGACGGGCGCAGCGTACGCCTGCTCGGCCAGCCGGCGGCGGACCGGTCGGAGCCCGGGACGTTCGACGGGCACCGGTTTGTCGGGCTCTCGCTGCTGCCGTGGCACCGGGTCGGCGAGCTACCGGCCACCTTCGGCGACCTGGTCCGCGCGGTGTGGCGGCCGGCGGAGGCCGCCGGTGAGCTGACGGTCGTCCCGTACCGCGGCACCTTCTTTGACACCGGGACCCCGGCGGACTACCTGGCGGCCAACCTGCACGCCGCCGGCGGCGGCAGCCTGGTGGACCGGACCGCCACGGTGACCGGCCGGGTGGAACGCTCGGTCGTCGGCGCTGGTGCGGTCGTGCGCGGCCTGGTCACCCGCGCGGTCCTCTGGCCGGGGGCCACGGTCGGGCCGCGCGAGCGGCTGACCGACGCGATCCGCGCCGACGGCGGGATGACGGTCCCGGCGGGTCCGATCCGGGCGGCCGGGACCGAGGCACCGAGCGGAACCTCTAGCATGGGCGACGACGCCGACGAACGGAGAAATGTCCCGTGATCACCGCGATCGTGCTGATCGACTGTGCCACCGACTCGATCCCCGAGGTGGCCGAGAACCTGGCCAACCTGCCCGGCGTCAGCGAGGTCTACTCGGTGGCCGGCCACGTCGACCTGATCGCCATGGTCCGGGTCCGCGAGTTCGAGCAGATCGCCGAGATCATCGCCGGCAGCATCTCCAAGGTCCCCGGCGTGCTCAACACCGAGTCGCACATCGCGTTCCGCGCCTACTCCCAGCACGACCTCGAGGAGGCCTTCGCCATCGGGCTGGCCAGCGCGGACTGACCACAGCAGGTGGTGGCCGGTCCGCCCGGACGGGCGGACCGGCCACCGTCGGCCGTACGACGTCAGCTCTGGTTCGGAGCCGGCGTCCCGGTGTTGGTGCCGCCACCCGGTGCCGGCGACTCGGTCGTGCCGCCCGGAGCCGGCGACTCGGTGCCGCCCGGAGCCGGGGACTCGGTGCCGCCCGGAGCCGGCGAGGCCGAACCGCTGGCGCTGGCCTGCGGGACCGGGATGCCCAGCTGCTGGGCCAGGGCCACCAGCGCGTCGTAGTGCGCCTGCAGGACCGGCAGCGCGTCCTGCGCCAGCTGGACCACGGACTGGTCGGAGCCCTGCGAGATCTCGGTCTGGGTGGCCTGGATCGCCTGCACGTGGCCGGCCAGCTCGGCGGTCACCCACGCCTTGTCGAACTCGGCGCCGCTGAGGTTCTTCAGCTTGTTGATCACCTTCTGCTGGTCAGCGGTCGGCTTGTTCGGCAGCTTGACGTTCAACTGCTGCGCGGTGCTCTTCACCGTCTGGTCCAACTGGGTGTGGTCGGTCACGAACTGGGCACCCAGGTCCTTGACCTGCTGGTTCTGGCCCTTCTGCTTGGCCAGGTTGCCACTCTCGACTTCGGCCAGGTTGACCTGGTGCAGCGCCTGCAGGTACTGGTTGTCCTGCGTCGACGGCTGCGCCGAGGCCTGCGCCGCCGCCGCGGGCGCCAGCCCGACCAGCACCAGTGCGGCCAGCACTCCCAGGCGTTTGATACCCAACATGTTCCCCCCCTTGTTTCCGTCGGACCGCACGGATACCCGACTGGCCGGGGATATTCCTGCGATGCCGCCCGAGGCCCCGCGACAGCGGTTGGTGCGGGCGAAAAGGGGCGTGGCGCCCGCCGGAGATCCGGCGGGCGCCACGGGTGCTACTGGTGCGGCGGTCAGCGGCGGCCCTCGCCGCTGCCGATCTCCTCCCGCTCGGGGCGGGGCTCGACCGGCGGGTGCCCCGGCGAGACCGGCGCCTCGGCCGGCTTCTCGATCGGGTAGAAGAAGCCCCGGATGGCGGGCCCGAGGGCGCCGAGCCGGTTCATCTTCTTCGGCACCACCCAGCCGACGTACTCCAGTTCGCCGTGCCCGTCGTGGTCGGCCGCGGTCAGCGGCTGGTGGACCTCGACGAACCGACCGTCCGGCAGCCGCCGGATGATGCCGGTCTCCACGCCGTGCGCCAGCACCTCACGGTCGTGCTGCTGCAGGCCCAGGCAGATCCGGTAGGTCAGGTAGTAGGCCAGCGGCGGCAGGAGCAACAGGCCGACACGGCCCGCCCAGGTCATCGCGTTCAGGCTGATGTGGAACTTGTCGGCGATGACGTCGTTGGCGCCCGAAAGGGTCAGCACCAGGTAGAACGCCACGGCCATCGCGCCGGCGCCCGTCCGGGCCGGCACGTCCCGGGGCCGCTGGAGCAGGTTGTGGTGCCGGTAGTCCTTGAGGTGCCGGGCCTCCAGGAACGGATAGAACAGGGAGATCATCACCAGGACGCCCGGAAGCACCACGGTGGGCCAGAACAGCGGCGGAATCACGTATCCGTCACCGATCGGAATGCTGATCTCCCAGGCCGGCATGAGTCGGGTCGAGCCGTCGAGGAACATGACGTACCAGTCGGGCTGGCTGGCGGCCGAGACCACCCACGCCTCGTACGGGCCGAAATACCAGATCGGGTTGATCTGGAACAGGCCACCCATCAGCGCGATCACGCCGAAGACGACCATGAAGAAGCCGCCCTGCTTCAGCGCGTAGCGCGGGAACATCCGCTCGCCGACCACGTTCTCGTTGGTCCGGCCGGGGCCGGGCCACTGGGTGTGCTTCTGCTTGAAGACCAGGCCCAGGTGGACGCTGATCAGGGCGACCAGCAGACCGGGGATGAGCAGCACGTGGGCGATGAAGAACCGGCTGATGATGATCGTGCCCGGGAACTCGCCGCCGAAGATCGACGAGGTGAGCCAGGAGCCGATCACCGGGATCGACAGCATGATCGCCGAGGCGATCCGCAGGCCGGTGCCGGAGAGGCCGTCGTCCGGCAGCGAGTAGCCGGTGAAGCCGGCCAGGAAGCCGACCCAGAACAGCAGCGAGCCGATGATCCAGTTCGTCTCCCGCGGCTTGCGGAACGCGCCGGTGAAGAAGATCCGCAGCATGTGCACCACGATCGCCGCCATGAACAGCAGCGCCGACCAGTGGTGCATCTGCCGCATGATCAGGCCACCGCGGACGTCGAACGAGATGTTCAGGCTGGAGGCGTACGCGGCCGACATCGGGGTGCCCCGCAGCGGGGCGTAGCTGCCGTTGTAGACCACCTCGGTCATCGCCGGCTCGAAGAAGAAGGTCAGGAAGACGCCGGTCAGCAGCAGCACGATGAACGAGAAGAGCGCGATCTCGCCGAGCAGGAAGGACCAGTGGTCAGGGAAGACCTTGTTCAGCAGCTTACGCAGCGGGGTGGCCGCCTGGAAGCGGTCGTCCATCGCACCGGCAGCCTTGCCCGGCACCGCTGCTACGTCAAACTTTCGGCGCTTCATGGCCGCTCCCAGAAGTCGGGACCGATGGTTTCGGTGTAGTCGGACCTCGCCACGAAGAAGCCCTCCCCGTCCACCTCGATCGGCAGCTGCGGCAGCCGCCGGCTCGCCGGGCCGAAGATCGGCTTGGCGTTGTCGGTGATGAGGAACTGGGACTGGTGGCAGGGGCAGAGCAGCCGGTTGGTCTGCTGCTCGTACAGGCTGGCCGGGCAGCCGGCGTGCGTGCAGATCTTGGAGTACGCCGCGTAGTTGCCCCACATGTAGTCGCCGTGGCCCACCCGCTCGTTGGCGGCGCGGGACTTCTCCGCGTCGTCCTCCCGCAGGTGGATCAGCAGCGTCGGGGAGTCGGCGTGCTTGTTGCTGACGCCGTGCTCGATGCCCGGGAAGACGGTGATCTGGCCACCGGCACTCACGTCCGACGGGCGGATCGGCCGGCCGTCCTCGCGGACCAGCCGGATCTTCTGCCCGTCCTCCGCCGGCTTGAATCCGGTGGTGAACATCTGGTTGTTCTTGTGCGGGTTGGAGATCAGCCCACCGACCAGCGGCGCGGCCGCCACGAGCCCGACCGGCGCCAGGCCGAGCAGCGCCGAGAAGCCGAGCAGCGGCCGACGCCGCACGCCCATCTCGTCGGCCAGGTAGAGCATCGTCTCACCGGTGATCTTCCGGTCCTCCGGGGAACCCGGCTGGTCGTGCCGGTCCTGGATCGAGACCTCCTTGGGCAGCAGCTTCTTGCCCCAGGTGAGGATGCCGAAGCCGATGCCCAGCAGGGCCAGGCCCAGGGTCAGGCCGAGCAGCGGGGTGTAGAGCTTGTCGCCGCCCCGGCCGGCCTCCCACTGCCACGGCCACCAGATGTAGACCACCAGGAAGGCGGTCGCGGCCAGGCCGGTCAGCAGGAACATCGCGGCGACCAGGCGGACCAGCCGACGCTCGGCCCTGCTGCCCGGGACGAGCTGCTCCTCGTAGTGGACGATCTCGATGTCGTCCCGCCGCGCGCCCTCCTGCACGATGTCGAACCGGGAGAGCCGGGGGTCGTTCACGTCGAGCGGCTCCCGGCCCTGCGGGGCGTGCTCGGTGTGGGTGCTCATGCCGTCACCTCGCTACGGGTGGCGCCGGGGGTCGACGCCACAGCACTGATGCCAATGATGTGCTCGGTCACGACTTGCCCGCAATCCACAGGCTCGCGAAGACCAGCGCGACGATGCCGATCAGGAAGATCGCCAGCCCCTCGGAGGAGGGTCCGTACCGACCGAGGTTGAAACCACCCGGATCCTGGTTGTGCTTCAGGGTCTCCTGGATGTAGGCGATGATGTCCGCCTTCTGCTCCGGAGTGATCTGGTTGTCGCCGAAGACCGGCATGTTCTGCGGGCCGCTCAGCATGGCGGCGTAGATCTGCCGGTCGCTGGCGGGGGCGAGGCTCGGGGCGTACTTGCCGGAGGAGAGCGCGCCGCCACCACCGGCGAAGGCGTGGCACTGCGAGCAGTTGATCCGGAAGAGCTCGCCACCGGCGGCCATGTCGGCGTTGCGGCGCAGGTTGTTGCCCTCGGGCACCTGCGGGCCGCCGCCGAGCTCCTGGATGTACTGGCCGAGCTGGCGCACCTGCTCGTCGGTGAAGGACGGCGGCTTGCGCATGGCCTGGGCCTCCTGGCGGGCCATCGGCATGCGGCCGCTGCTCACCTGGAACTCGACCGAGGCGGAGCCGACACCGATCAGGCTCGGACCACGACCCACGACGCCCTGCGCGTTGCGACCGTGGCAGCTCACGCAGCTCACGTCGAACAGCGCCTTGCCGTCGGCGGCGGCGCCGGTCAGCGGCGGGTTTTCCTGCGCCTGCACACCGGGGGCGAAGACGGTGTAGGCGCCGCCGGCCAGCGTCAGCGCGGCGATCAGCCGGACCGCGGCGCCCAGCCGGCGGCGGCCCCTGCTGCGCGCTGCGGGCCGCCCGCGCAACCGCGCGAGCAGACCGCGTCGGCGGTCGTTGTCAGAAGTCATGACCTGTGTCCTTAACCGGTTGGACCTTGTCTCAGGGGACGAAGCAGCGGCGCGGTACGTGACGCGCCAAGATCACTGAAGCCAGTAGATCATGGCGTAGAGCCCGATCCACACCACGTCGACGAAGTGCCAGTAGTACGACACGACGATCGCCGACGTGGCCTGCGCCGGGGTGAACCGGCCCATGGTCGTGCGGATCATGAAGATGACGAAGGCGATGAGACCGCCGGTCACGTGCAGGCCGTGGAAGCCGGTGGTCAGGTAGAACATCGACCCGTAACCGTCTCCGTTGATCTTCACGCCCTCGTGCACCAGGGTCCGGTACTCGTTCGCCTGGCCGAGTACGAAGATCAGGCCCATCACGAAAGTGATCGTGAACCAGCGCCGCAGGGCGTGGACGTCACCCTTCTCGGCCGCGAAGACACCGAGCTGGCAGGTCACCGAGGACAACACCAGGATCACCGTGAAGGTGGTCGCGTAGGGGATGTTGAGTATCTCGGTGTGCTTCTCCCACTGCTCCGGCGCCGCCGCGCGGATCGAGAAGTACATCGCGAACAGCGCCGCGAAGAACATGAGTTCGCTGGAGAGCCACACGATCGTCCCGACGCTGACCATGTTGGGTCGGGTCAGGGAGTGGATCCGGCTCTTGTCAATGGCTGGGGCCGCAGTCACGCGGTCATTATTGCCCTTGACCGGCGCGGGCGATCAGCGGGGTGGCAAACCAGCGCCATCCGTGGCCCGATCGTGGGGGTCCAGTTCGCCTGGCCTAGCCTGAAAAGCGTGCTGCACGTCGATTCGATCTTCGCCGCCACCTCGGCCGGGACCACGCTGCTTGCCGCCGAGGCGCCGCCGCCGTTCACCGTCGCCCGGGTCTTCACCGAGGTCGAGGTGGACAACTGGCTGACCCTGGGGCTGGTGCTCGCCGCCGGACTCTACCTCTACGGGGTGCACCGGCTGCGGCTACGCGGCGACCACTGGCCGGTCCTGCGGACGGTGTTCTTCCTCGGCCCGGGGCTCGGCGGCATCGCCGCGGTCACCCTCAGCGGGCTCGGCGCCTACGACACCACGCTGCTCTCGGTGCACATGGTGCAGCACATGGTGCTCTCCATGATCGCGCCGATCTTCCTGGCCCTGGGCGCGCCGGTCACGCTGGCCCTGCGCACCCTGCCGGTACGCCCGCGCAAGCGGCTGCTGGCCGTCGTGCACAGCCGGATCGCCCGGATCTACACCTTCCCGCTGGTGGCCTTCGCCATCTTCGTGGTGAACCCGTTCGCGCTCTACTTCACCGACCTCTACCGGTTCACGCTGGAGCACGGCTGGGCGCACGAGCTGGTGCACGCCCACTTCATCGCCACCGGCTGCGTGTTCTTCTGGCCGCTGCTCGGCCTGGACCCGCTGCCGGGCCGCTGGCCGTACCCGGGCCGGGCCCTGCTGATGCTGCTGTCGGTGCCGTTCCACACGGTGCTCGGGCTGACCATCATGCAGAGCACCACGCTCTTCGGCGGGGACTGGTACCCGTCGCTGAGGCTGACCTGGGCGGACCCCTGGGCCGACCAGCAGGTCGCCGGCGGCATCCTGTGGGCCGGCGGCGAGTTCGTCAGTGTGACGATGCTCGCGGTGCTGGTCGCGCAGTGGATCCGCCAGGCCGAGCGGGAGGCCCGCCGGGTCGACCGCGAGCTGGACCGGCAGGAGGCCCGGCAGCGGGCCGCCGAGACGGCCGAGGCCGAGGCCGCCACCGCGCCGACCGCCCCGGGCACCCCGGCCTGACCACCCCGCGCCGGGTGACCCCGGGGCGGGGCGTCGTCCTCGTCACACCGGACGCTAGGATCGGCGGGCAGCTACGAGGTGGGAGCCAGCCAGCGATGAGCGATCGTCTTTGCACCGTCCTGCTCTACAGCGACGACCCGGAGGTCCGGGACCGGATGCGACTGGCCGTCGGCACCCGGCCCGCCCCGGGCCTCCAGATCGAGTTCACCGAGGCGTCCACCTACGCCGAGTGCATCCGGCTGGTCGACGACTACGAGATCGACCTGCTGCTGCTCGACGGCGAGGCCAGCCCCGGCGGCGGCCTCGGCATCGCCCGCCAGGTCAAGGACGACCGGGACGACGCGCCGCCCACCTGCGTGGTGATCGCCCGGGCCGCCGACCGCTGGCTCGCCGCGTACGCCCAGGCCGACGCCACCCTCGTGCACCCGCTCGACCCGGTGACCACGGGCACCACCGTCGCGGGGCTGCTGCGGGCCCACACGCCGGCCTGATCGCACCCGGCCGCGCCACCCGGCAGCGTCGCCGGTACGCGCTCACCCCCGGCCGAGCCGGCCGGCGCGCGCCGGCCGCTGACCCACGACCGCATCCACGCCCGCTCGGGAGGCCCACCATGGGCGAACGGACCTGGCCGCACCTGCTCAACGCGCTGCTGCGCGGCGAGGAGCTCTCCACCGCGGACACCGCGTGGGCGATGGACGAGATCATGACCGGGGCGGCCGGCGGGGCGCAGATCGCCGCCTTCGCGGTGGCGCTGCGGGCCAAGGGCGAGACCCCGGCCGAGCTGGCCGGCCTGGTCGAGGCGATGCTGGGCCGGGCGGTCCAGGTACGCCTGCCGGAGGAGCTGCGCCGCGGCGCGCTGGACGTGGTCGGCACCGGGGGTGACCTCGCCCACACGGTGAACATCTCCACGATGACCGCGCTGGTGGTGGCGGGCACCGGGGTCCGGGTGGTCAAGCACGGCAACCGGGCCGCCTCCTCGCTCTGCGGCACGGCGGATCTGCTGGAGTTCCTCGGCGTGCCGCTGGACCTGGACCCCGAGCAGGTCGCCCGGTGCGTGACCGAGGCAGGCATCGGGTTCTGCTTCGCGGCCCGCTTCCACCCCGGCATGCGGCACGCCGGGCCGGTCCGGCGGGAGATCGGCGTGCCCACCGCGTTCAACTTCCTCGGCCCGCTGACCAACCCCGCCCGACCCCGGGCCGGCGCGGTGGGCTGCTTCGACCTGCGGATGGCCCCGGTGATGGCGCAGGTGTTCGCGGCCCGCGGCGACTCGGTGGTGGTGATGCGCGGCGAGGACGGCCTCGACGAGTTCAGCACCGCGGCACCCACCCGGGTCTGGCTGGCCCAGCAGGGCACCGTGAGAGAGGCGCTGCTGGACGCGACGGAGCTTGGGATACCCCGGGCCACCCTCGGCGATCTACGGGGCGGGGACGCCGCGTACAACGCCGCGGTGGCCCGCCGGCTGCTGGCCGGGGAGGCCGGACCGGTCCGGGACGCGGTGCTGGTGAACTCGGCGGTGGCGCTGGCCACCCAGGGCCCGCTGGACGGCGACCTGACCGCCGCGCTGCGGGCCGGGCTGGACCGGGCCGCCGAGTCGATCGACTCGGGGGCCGCGGCCGCCGTCCTGGACCGGTGGATCGAGGTGGCCCGGGCGGCCTGAGCCCGCCCGGGCGGACCAGCCGGGCCGCCCCACCCTTGCCGAACTGGGCCGATGCCGCGCCGGCCGGCGTCGTCGCCGAGGCTGTCGGACCCCCGTGCCAAACTACAGGCGAGTAGTTCCCACCGGCTCTACACCGGCCACCGGCTGTGCGCGGGCCACCGGCTGGGTGACGGCCACCGGCTGGGTGACGGCCACCCGCTCCGCGCGGGCCAGCGGCCGAGCAATAGGCACCGGACGCGGACGCGGCGGGTGCCTGGCGCACCGGCCGGCGGGAGCCCGCTAGTGAGAGGAGACGCCCGTGTCGGACCGCGAACTGCACTGCGAAACCTGCGAGGGCGTGCGGTCGTTCGAGACGCCGCCTTGCGTCGACGGCCACGGGGCCGACTGCCCCGAGCTGATCTGCACCGGCTGCGGCACCGCGGTGCTGATCGCCACGTTCACCTTCCCGGCGCCCCGGCTGGCCGACCGGCGACCGGCGCGTCGGGCCGCTGCGTACCGCCGGGCCGCCTGAGGCGGCTCCCGAGCGACCGCGCCCGGACAGGCCGACGCGCCGCACGCAGATCGCAGGCACCGCACCAGGAGATTGCCCGGTTAACCGTAAACCGGGGGCACCGCGGGACGAAATACCCCGACATGCCGCACACGGCGACCAGCGGGCCAGGCGCCCGGCCCGGTACGGCGAAGGCCCGCCTCCCGAGGGGGCGGGCCATCGCGGAACGCGTCAGCTCAGTGCTCGGCGGTACGCCGGGTGCCGGTGTAGTACTCGAAGAGCAGGCCGCAGGCGCCGAAGACGACCGCCACAAAGCCGAGGCCCAGCAGCCACATCTGCCAGAACACCAGGCCGAGACCGGCGATCGCGGCGGCCAGCGCCAGGCCGAACGGCCAGTAGCTGCCCGGGCTGAAGAAGCCGATCTCACCCGCGCCGTCGGCGATCTCGCCGTCGGGCCGGTCCTCCGGCCGCAGGTCGATGCGGCGGGAGACGAACCAGAAGAAGCCGCCACACATCGAGCAGAGCAGGAACGACAGCAGCAGCGCCGTGGTGCCGACCCACTCGATGCGGCCGCCGGAGTCCCCGGCGGTCCAGGCGCCGTAGAGGATGGCCGCGAAGAGAAGGAAGCCCGCGATCGTCAGGAAGATACGCCACTCGGTCTTCATGCCCGCCTCCTCACTTGCCCGCGCCGGCGGTGGCGGCGTCCGGGTTGAAGTTCGCCGTGTTACGCCGCGTGTCGAACGGCTTGGTGGTCTGGGCGTACGGCTCCTCGCCGATCGACTCCAGCGCCTCCTGCGTCGACTTGCCGGACTTCTTCGCGGCCAGGAACTGGTCGAACTTCTCCGGCGAGACGACCCGCAGCTCGAAGTTCATGAAGGCGTGGTAGCTGCCGCACAGCTCGGCGCAGCGCCCGACGTACGCGCCTTCCTGGTCGAGGCTGGAGACCTCGAAGACGTTGCGGACGCTGCCCGGGAAGACGTCCCGCTTGAACAGCAGCTCCGGCACCCAGAACGAGTGGATGACGTCGCGGCTCTGCTCCTCGAACCGGATCGACCGGCCGGTCGGCAGGACCAGCACCGGGATCACCTCGCTGGTGCCGAGCACCGAGGCCTCCGTGTTGGCCTCCCGGCCCTGGCCGTCGCGGTAGTTGAACTGCCAGTTCCACTTGAAGCCGACGACCTCGACCGTGACGTCCGGGTTCTTCGTGGTCCGGACGACGTCCGTCTGGACGATCGCGGTGTAGTAGAAGAGCACCGACACGATCAGGATCGGAGCGATCGTGTAGAGGAACTCCATCGGCAGGTTGTACCGGGTCTGCACCGGCAGCTCGTTGCCCCGCTTGCGGTAGCGCACCACACACCAGAAGATCAGGCCCCAGACGAACACGCCGACCGCGAGCGCCGCGATGCAGGACGCGATCCACAGGTCGTACATCCGGTGCGACTCGGGCGTGATGCCACCCTGCGGCCAGCCGAAACCGCCGAACGCCTTGCCGACGTCACAGCCGGTCAGCAGGACCAGCAGCGCCGCGCCACCCAGGCCGAGCCCGGCGAGCCGACCGGCACCCCGCCCCCGGCGCGCGCTGTGCCGTACGGCCGACGGCCGTACCTCCGAACTCCTTGCGACCACCTGGTCCTGCCTCCCTAGCGCGCCGTGGTGGTGGATTTCCGTCGACACCACGGCAAAGGCGTCACCGACGGTCGCAGATTACTCGACCATGACCGGCTGGACCGTCTTGGGGTCACTGTCCGCCCCCATCGGGGGGATCTTGGCCGTACCCGGGCGATACCGTGGCACCTGTGAGCGCTTCCCCCGTCTATCTGGACGCGGCCACCGCCGTGCCGCTGCACCCGGTGGCCCGGCAGGCGCTGCTGGCCGCCCTCGACGACGGCTGGGCCGACCCGGGCAAGCTGTACGCGCCGGCCCGCCGGGCCCGCCAACTGCTCGACGCCGCCCGGGAGGCCACCGCGCAGGTCCTCGGCGTACGCCCCGACGAGCTCTCCTTCACCCCGAGCGGCACCGCCGCCGCGCACTCCGCCGTCCTCGGTGGGCTGGCCGGGCGGCGGCGGGCCGGCGACACGCTGGTGCACTCGGCGATCGAGCACTCCGCGGTGCTGCACGCCGCCGAGCGGCACGTGGCGGCCGGCGGCACGGCGGTGCCCGTACCGGTGGACCGGCTGGGCCGGCTCGACCTGGCCGCCTGGTCGGCGGCGGTCGGCGGCCCCGGCGTGGCCCTGGCCACGCTGATCGGCGCCAGCCACGAGGTGGGCACCGTGCAGCCGGTGCCGGCGGCCGCCGAGGCGTGCGCCGAGGCGGGGGTGCCGCTGTACGTGGACGCCGCGCAGCTGGTGGGGCGGGCGCCGCTGCCGGCCGGCTGGTCGGTGTTGACGGCCAGCGCGCACAAGTGGGGCGGTCCGCCCGGGGTGGGTCTGCTGGTGGTGCGCAAGGGCACCCGCTGGGAGTCGCCGTGGCCGGCCGACGAGCGGGAGTCGGGGCGTACGCCGGGGGTGTTGAACCTGCCCGCGGTGGTGGCGGCGGCGGCGAGCCTGCGCGCGGCGGCGGCCGACGCGGCGGCCGAGGCGGTCCGGCTGGCGCCGCTGGTGGACCGGATCCGGGCCCGGGTGGCGGCCGAGGTGCCGGACGTGGAGGTGGTGGGCGACCCGGTGGACCGGCTGCCCCACCTGGTGACGTTCTCCTGCCTGTACGTCGACGGCGAGGCGCTGCTGCACGCGCTGGACCGGCGCGGCTTCGCCGTCTCCTCCGGCTCCTCCTGCACCTCCTCGACGCTGCGCCCGTCGCACGTGCTGGAGGCGATGGGGGTGCTCTCGCACGGCAACGTCCGGGTGTCGCTGCACCGCGACACCACCGAGGCGGAGGTGGACCGGTTCCTCGCCGAGCTGCCCGGGGTCGTGGCGGGGCTGCGCGCCGAGGCGGGGGTGACCGGGCTGTGAGCGGACCCGACCCGCGGCCGGACGAGGTGCTGGACTGCCGGGGGCAGCGCTGCCCGCTGCCCGTGATCAACCTCGCCCGCCGGCTGCCCGACCTGCCGGTCGGCGCGGTGGTCCGGGTGCTGGCCGACGACCCGGCCGCCGCGGTGGACATTCCGGCCTGGTGCCGGATGCGGGGGCAGGAGTTCCTCGGCGCCCACCCGGACGGCCCGGCCTACGACGTGCGCCGGGCGGGGTGAGGAACGGCCCCGGTTAACGCTTCCGGTAGTGAAGAACGCCCCGGTCAACACCCCGGCTCAGCGGAGGTAGGCCAGGATGCCCGGCAGGGGGTCGGTGTCGACCGCGGTGTCCACCACCAGGCGGGGCCCGACGTACGGCTCGTACTCGGCCCGGCGGATCAGCGTCTGGTCCCAGGTCGGATGGTGCTCGTCCGGCGGCCGGGCCTCGACCCGGCGGCGGTGCTCCGCCTCGTCGCCGCAGTGCACCTCGATCACCCGCAGCGGCACCCCCGCGCGCTCGGCCAGGTCGTGCCAGAGCCCCCGGGCGCTGGCCACCGGGTTGACCGCGTCGACCACCACGCTCAGGCCCAACCCGAGCTGCACCTCGGCCAGCCCGGCCACGGCGCCGTACGCCGCCATCCCGGGCACATCCCCGACCAGCCCGTACCGGGCCATCGCCCGCTCCACCGGGTCCACCGGCAGCACCGGGGCGGACAGCGCTGCGCCGACCCGGGTGGCCAGCGTGCTCTTGCCCACCCCCGGCAGGCCGGCGAAGGCCACCAGCAGCGGGCCGCCGTGGATGGGCGCGGCGCTCACGTCGGGCGCGAGGTCGCTCACGGCAGCAGGTGCGGCCGCACGTCCTCGGCGGCGACGTCACCGTACGACTCGGCGAGCCGCTTGACGAACAGGTCGCGGCGCACCTCGTACTCCTGGCCGCCGAAGTTCTCCAGCACCAGGGTGGCGAGCAGGCAGCCGACCTGGGCCGCGCGCTCCAGGCTGACGCCCCAGTTGAGCGCGGCGAAGAAGCCGGCCCGGAAGCCGTCGCCGACGCCGGTCGGGTCGGTGGCCTGGATCTCCCGGGCGATCGGCACGCGGATGGTGCCCACCTCCCGGCCGGCGATCTCCACCCCCTGCTTGCCGAGCGTGGTCACCCGGATCCGGACCTTGTCCAGCAGTTGGGCGTCGGTCAGCCCCGCCTTGCTCTGCAGCAGCGACTTCTCGTACTCGTTGGTCATCAGGTAGTCGGCGCCGTCGACCAGGCCGAGCACGTCGGCGCCGTCCATCCGGGCGAGCTGCTGCGACGGGTCGGCCACGAAGGAATAGCCCCGCTCCCGGCACTCCGCCGAGTGCCGGATCATCGCCGCCGGGTCGTTCGCGCTGACCAGCACCAGGTCCAGGCCGCCGAGCCGCTGGGCGACCGGGGCCAGCTCGATGTTGCGGGCCTCGCTCATCGCGCCGGCGTAGAACGAGGCGATCTGGCACATGTCGGTGTCCGTGGTGCAGACGAAGCGGGCCGTGTGCGCCACCTCGCTGACGTGCACCGAGTCGCAGTCGACGCCGTGCCGCTCCAGCCAGGACCGGTAGTCGGCGAAGTCGGCGCCGACCGCGCCGAGCAGCACCGGCCGCAGGCCCAGCTGGGCCATGCCGAAGGCGATGTTGGCGGCGGTGCCGCCCCGCCGCAGCACCAGCTCGTCGACGAGGAAGGACAGCGACACCTTGTCCAACTGGTCGGCGAGGAGCTGGTCGGCGAAGCGACCGGGGAAGCTCATCAGGTGGTCGGTCGCGATCGAGCCGGTCACGGCGATCTTCATGTCAACCCTCGTGGTCGGGAGCTAGGGCGCGGTCAGCCTACCGGTCCGGCGGGGACACCGGTCACGGGTCGGTGCGGAACCGGTCGCCGGGCGCACATCGGAACGTCACCGCCCGGACACCCCGAAGGGTACGACAAAAACGGCGAACCACCCCAGGTCGGGGCGGTTCGCCGTTCTCGGGTCGCCTCGCGGCGCCGGCCCGCCGGGGCCGGCCGCGCCCGGCGCGACTCAGCTGAACGAGTCGCCGCAGGCGCAGGAGTTACCGGCGTTCGGGTTGTCGATGGTGAAGCCCTGGGCGTCGATCCGGTCGGCGAAGTCGATCGTCGCGCCGGTGAGGTAGGGCGCGCTCATCCGATCGACGACGACCTCGACGCCGCCGAAGTCGGTGACGACGTCACCGTCGAGCGAGCGCTCGTCGAAGAAGAGCTGGTACCGCAGGCCGGAGCAGCCGCCCGGCTGCACCGCGACCCGAAGCCGCAGGTCGTCGCGGCCCTCCTGCTCGATCAGGGCCTTGACCTTCTGCGCCGCGACGTCGGTGAGGACGACGGAAGTAGGGGCCTGGGCCTCGGTCGACTCGGTCTGCGCTGGCGTGGTCACGTGGAAATCTCCCTGCGCGGTATAGGTCCGGACGCACTGGCCAACATCGCGGGTCGGCCAGTGATTCCCGGTGTGGTCCAGATCCGATCGTACGCCGCCCGGCCGCCCTCCACCCGGTTGGCGTCGCGGGTCACCGGCTCCATTGACCGGCCAGGCGGGCGCCGAGCGCGCGCAGGCCCTCGGCGGGGCGGGTCATCGCCGCCTCGACGCCGCCGTGCTGCTCGCCGCCGAAGTGCTCCACCAGGCTGTACGCGTCGGTGACCCCGGCCGCGGCGGCCTCCCGCCGGCCGGTGCTCACCCGGCCGGCCACCACCACGCAGGGCACCCCGCGGTCGCGGGCCGCCCCGGCCACCCCGGCGACCACCTTGCCGCGCAGCGACTGGTGGTCGAAGGAGCCCTCGCCGGTGATCACCAGGTCGCAGGCGTCCAGCGCGGCGTCCAGCCCGACGGCCCGGGTGACCAGCTCGATGCCGGAGTCGCACCGGCCGCCCAGGGCCAGGATCGCCGCGCCGAGGCCACCGGCCGCCCCGCCGCCGGGCAGCCCGCCCAGCCCCGGCGGGCAGCCGGGCAGCTCCCGCTCCAGCACCGCCGCCCAGCGCTCCAGCGCGGCGTCCAGCAGCAGCACGTCCTCCCGGCTCGCCCCCTTCTGCGGGCCGTAGACGTTGCTGGCGCCGTGCAGGCCGACCAGCGGGGCGTCCACGTCGGTGGCGGCGACCAGCCGGGCGTCGCGCAGCCGGGGCGCGCCGTCCAGGCCGGCCACGCCGGCCAGCGCCGCCCCGCCGTACGGCAGGGCCCGGCCGGTCTCGTCGAGCGGGGTGGCGCCCAGCGCGGTGAGCAGGCCGGCGCCGCCGTCGTTGGTGGCCGAGCCGCCCAGCCCGACCACCACGGTCCGGGCCCCCGCCTCGACCGCGGCGGTGACCAGCGGGCCCAGCCCGTACGAGGTGGTGAGCCGGGGGTCGCGTTCGGCCGGGGTCAGCAGGTGCAGGCCGCAGGCCTGGGCGCTCTCCAGGTAGGCGGTGCCGTCGTCGGTGACCAGGATCTCACCGGCGACCGGTCGGCCCAGCGGGTCGACCGTCGGCACCGGCAGCCGGCGCCCGCCGAGCGCGTCGGCGAGCACCGCCACGAACCCGGGGCCGCCGTCGGCCAGCGGCCGGCTGACCAGCTCGTCGGCGCCGGCGACCGCGCGCCAGCCCTCGGCCACCGCGGCGGCCACCTCCGGGGCTCCCAGGGTGCCGGCGAACTTGTCGGGACACAGCAGCACGCGCATGCCCAGCAGTGTGGCAGCACACATCGGCGGCGGCTGCACGGCGGCTCGGCTGTGGGACGATGGGGGGCGTGACGTCGACCTGGGTTGAGCCCTCCAACACCGCCACTGCGCTGCTGCTCCTCGGCCGCGGCAGCGACCCCGCCACCGAACGTGGCGTGGAGTGTCCGGGTGACCTGCCCGCGCCGAGCGACCCGGACCTGGTCGCCCGCGCCGCGGCGGCCAAGGCCGCGCTCGGCACGAAGGTCTTCGTGCTCGGTCACCACTACCAGCGCGACGAGGTGATCCAGTTCGCCGACGTGACCGGCGACTCGTTCAAGCTGGCCCGGGAGGCGGCGGCCCGGCCCGACGCGGAGTACATCGTCTTCTGCGGCGTGCACTTCATGGCCGAGAGCGCGGACATCCTCACCTCGGACGCCCAGCGGGTGGTCCTGCCCGACCTGGCGGCCGGCTGCTCGATGGCCGACATGGCCGTGCTGTCCCAGGTCGAGACGGCCTGGGAGGTGCTGACCGACCTGGGCGTGGCCGGCCGGACCGTCCCGGTGACGTACATGAACTCCTCGGCCGACATCAAGGGTTTTGTCGGCCGGCACGGCGGCGTGGTCTGCACCTCCTCCAACGCGAAGCGGGCCCTGGAGTGGGCGTTCGAGCAGGGGCAGCAGGTGCTCTTCCTGCCCGACCAGCACCTGGGTCGCAACACCGCGGTGCTGGAGATGGGCCTCTCGCTGGACGACTGCGTGCTCTACGACCCGCACAAGCCAGGCGGCGGGCTCACCCCGGAGCAGCTGCGGAACGCGAAGATGATCCTCTGGCGCGGGCACTGCTCGGTGCACGGCCGGTTCACCCTGGACAGCGTCAACGACGTCCGGGAGCGGGTGCCGGGGGTGAACGTGCTGGTGCACCCGGAGTGCCGGCACGAGGTGGTCACCGCCGCCGACTTCGTCGGTTCCACCGAATACATCATCAAGACCATCGAGGCGGCCCCGGCCGGCTCGGCCTGGGCGGTCGGCACCGAGCTCAACCTGGTCCGCCGGCTGGCGCTGGCCCATCCGGACAAGCAGATCACGTTCCTCGACAAGGCGGTCTGCTACTGCTCCACGATGAACCGGATCGACCTGCCGCACCTGGTCTGGGCCCTGGAGGAGCTGGTCGCCGGGCGGGTGGTGAACCAGATCACCGTCGATCCGGACACCGCTGACCACGCCCGCGCGGCATTGGACCGGATGCTCGCCCTGCCGGGTGCCCACACCCCGCCGCCCACCGCTGGCTGATCACCCTCGGTGACGAGCTGTCACGGAAACGTACCGCACACCCCAATTAAGGCCGTCCGGGTGATGTGACCGGTTCCCTTCTCGGCACCGAGGACTATGCTGCCGGGGCGACGAACACGCGGGGCCGCTTTCACCTGACGGCAATCCGGGTAGTGATGAGATCGCAGGCCCCCACTCCCCACACGGCACCACCCGACGCGCGCTGGAGGTTGCGTTGACCGACGACGTACTTGTCGTACACGGAGGTACCCCCCTGCAAGGGCGGATCCGGGTACGCGGCGCGAAGAACCTGGTCTCCAAGGCGATGGTCGCCGCCCTGCTGGGGGACACCCCCAGCCGACTGTTCGACGTGCCGCGCATCCGCGACGTCGAGGTGGTCCGGGGCCTGCTCGGCCTGCACGGGGTCAAGGTCAGCGACGGCGACGAGGACGGCGAGCTGGTCTTCGACCCGTCGAACGTCGAGAGCGCCAGCACCGACCAGATCAACGTGCACGCGGGTTCCAGCCGGATCCCGATCCTGTTCTGCGGCCCGCTGCTGCACCGGCTCGGCCACGCCTTCATCCCCGACCTGGGCGGCTGCCACATCGGCCCGCGCCCGATCGACTTCCACCTGCAGGCGCTGCGCGAGTTCGGCGCGACCGTCGACAAGACCCCGGAGGGGCTGCACCTGTCGGCGCCGAACGGGCTGCACGGCACCAAGTTCGCCCTGCCGTACCCGAGCGTGGGCGCGACCGAGCAGGTGCTGCTCACCGCCGTGATGGCCAAGGGCGTCACCGAGCTGCGCAACGCCGCCGTCGAGCCGGAGATCATCGACCTGATCTGCATCCTGCAGAAGATGGGCGCGATCATCAACGTGCACACCGACCGGGTCATCGAGATCCAGGGCGTGCCGCGGCTGCACGGCTACACCCACCGGCCGATCCCGGACCGGATCGAGGCGGCGAGCTGGGCGGCCGCCGCGCTGGCCACCCGCGGCCACGTCGAGGTGCTGAACGCCCAGCAGGCCGACATGATGACCTTCCTGAACATCTTCCGCTCGGTCGGCGGCGAGTACGAGGTGACCGACCTGCGGCCGCCGCGTGACGGCCGCCCCGGCCAGGAGGGCGGCATCCGGTTCTGGCACCCGGGCGGGGAGCTGAACGCGGTCGCGCTGGAGACCGACGTGCACCCCGGTTTCATGACCGACTGGCAGCAGCCGCTGGTGGTGGCGCTGACCCAGGCCCGCGGCCTGTCCATCGTCCACGAGACCGTGTACGAGCAGCGGCTGGGCTACACCGAGGCGTTGAACTCGATGGGCGCCAACATCCAGGTCTACCGGGACTGCCTCGGCGGCACCCCGTGCCGCTTCGGCCGCCGCGACTTCAAGCACTCCGCGGTGATCGCCGGCCCGAGCAAGCTGCACGCGGCCGACCTGGTCATCCCCGACCTGCGGGCCGGCTTCAGCCACCTGATCGCCGCGCTCGCCGCCGAGGGCACTTCCCGGGTGTACGGCGTCGACCTGATCAACCGGGGCTACGAGGACTTCGAGAAGAAGCTCGCCGACCTCGGCGCGCACGTCGAGCGTCCGTAACGGTCCACCGCTCCCCCGCGACAACGGCTCCAGCGCCGCGCCGCGACCTGGAGCCGTCGGCCCGGTGCACCCGCGATGTGCACCGGGCGCGGCCGTTTGGCTACCCTTCACGACGTGCCGTCGCTGTTTCGCCGCAAGTCTGCCGAGCTCGTCGAGGAACCCACCACCGAGGTGACCCCCGACGAGGAGTCCACGCCCGCCCGCCGGGCCTACACCCCCGCCAAGGGCCGGGAGACGCCGAAGCGTCCCACCGCCGGCCGCCGGCCGACCGCGCCGTCCCGGCCGTTGACCAAGGAGGAGGCCCGGGAGCAGCGGCGCAGGGTGCGCGCCGAGGCCGCCGCGGAGTTCCGCCGGGAGGGCGGGCCGCGGGACCGGGGACCGGAGCGCCGGCTCGCCCGGGACGTGGTCGACTCCCGCCGTACGGTGGGCACCTGGTTCTTCGGTGGCGCGCTGATCGTGCTGATCGGGTCGAACCAGGCCATGCCGCCGATCGTCCGGCTGGTGTCGAACGTCCTCTGGGGCGCGCTGGCCCTCGGCGTGGTGATCGACTCCATCCTGATCTCCCGCCGGATCAAGAAGCTGGTCCGCGAGCGTTTCCCGAAGTCGACCGAGCGGCTGGGCTCGCTCTACCTGTACGCGATCATGCGGTCGATCACCTTCCGCCGGATGCGCGCCCCGGCGCCACAGGTGAAGATCGGCGACAAGATCTGATCCGACCGCTCCGGTCGAGGCCCCTTCCCGCCCGGCGGGGAGGGGCCTTCGTCACGGCGGTCCGTGCAGTCACGCCGCCAGGGCGCCACTGCGGTCACGGCGCCACGGCTGCCACGGCGCCACTGTGGTCACGGCACCCCGAGCAGGCGCAGCAGCGCGGTGACGCCCGCCGCCGCGACCACCACCAGGACGAACGGCGCGTGCCGCCAGGCGAGCGCCAGCCCGACCAGCACGCCGGCCGGCCGGGCCCAGCCGGCGAAGCCGGCGGCCTCGGTCAACGCGGCGGTCGCGGCCAGCGCGGCCAGCAGCGCGGCGGCCCCGATCGGCAGCAGGCGCCGGGACCACTCGGGCAGGTCGAGCTGGTCGTGCAGCAGGACCCCGGCGGCCCGGAAGCCGTACGTGCCGACGGCCAGGGCGAGGATGACCGCGATCAGCACGACGCCTCCCCCGCCCGGAGCGCGGGCCTCGGCTCGTCACGACGGGTTCCCGCGTCCGGGGCGGGACCGTCGGGGCCGGGCGGGGGCCGGCGGCGGCCCAGCACCAACGGCAGGGCCAGCGCGCCGAGCGCGAGCAGCACCGGCAGCCCGGCCGGCAGCACCGGGGTGGTCGCCACCGCCAGCCCCGCGCCGGTCAGCGCCACCCGGCGGGTCTCCCGGTCGCGCAGCGCCGGCAGCAGCAGGGCGATCAGCCCGGCCGGGAACGCGGCGTCGAGGCCGAGGACGGTCGGGTCGCCGACCGCGCCGCCGGCGAGCACGCCGAGCAGGGTGCCCGCGTTCCAGGCGAAAAAGAGCAGTACTCCGGCCAGCCAGAACGCGCGTCGGCGCGGGTCGCCGGCCGGCCGGGCCAGCGCGAAGGCGGTCGCCTCGTCGGTCATCAGGTGGCTGCCGAGCAGCCGCCGCCAGCGCTGCGGGCCGAGGCTGCCGCCGAGGGTGAGGCCGAACGGCAGGTGCCGGGCGTTGAGCAGCAGCCCGGCGAGGACCGCGGCGAGCGGGCTGCCCGCGGCGACCAGACCCACCGCCATGAACTGCGCGCCACCGGCGTAGACGATCGCCGACATGGCGAGGGTCGCCCAGGCCGGGAGCCCGGCGGCAACGGCCACCGCGCCGAAGGAGGCGCCCACCGCGACCATGGCCGCGCCGATGGCGAGGACGTCGCGGAGCATCGCGCCATCGCGCGTTCGCTCAACCGTACGCATGTTCGTTATGATGAACACGCGTCCGCCGTTCGTCAAATCGAACAAACAGACCTCTGGAGCGAACATTGGCCGTCGATCCGGCTCCCCCGCTGGCCACCATCGCGACCGCCCTGCGTCACGAACGCACCCGGGCCGGCATCTCGCTGACCGAGTTGGCCCGGCGGGCCGGCATCGCCAAGTCCACCCTCTCCCAGCTGGAGTCCGGCGCCGGCAACCCCAGCATCGAGACGCTCTGGGCGCTGGGCGTCGCGCTGGGTGTGCCGTTCAGCCGGCTGGTCGAGCCGCCCGCCGAGGCCGTCCGGGTGATCCGGGCCGGCGAGGGCCGGCGGATCAGCTCCGAGCTGGGCAACTTCGCCGCCACCCTGCTGAGCGCCGGCTCGCTGCACGCCCGCCGCGACGTCTATCTGATGGAGCTGGAGCCCGGCACCGTCCGGGCCGCCGAGGCGCACACCCCGCGCAGCGTCGAGCACGTCGTGGTCGCCGCCGGGCGGCTGCGCCTCGGCCCCGACCCCGAACTGGTCGAGCTCGGCCCCGGCGACTACGCCACCTTCCCCGGCGACGCCCCGCACCGGTACGAGGCGCTGGCCCCGGGCACCCTGGCGGTGCTGGTAATGGAGCACCCCTGACCGGGCCGGTTTGTTAGGAGCGGCCCCTTATTAACAGACGTCTGTTAATAAGGGCCCCCTCCTTGCGCCGGGGCCGGCGCCCGGTAGAGCCGGCTCACCACCTCCTCGATGTCCGGCTCGACGATGGAGATGTCGCGCAGCGCGGCCAGGCCGGCCAGCCCGGCGACCACCTCGGCCACGGTCGCCGCCGTCAGCGCGTAGACCAGCCGGCGCCCGTCCGCCTCCACCCGTTCGGGCGGCGCACCGGCCAGCGTCGGCGGTTCGGCCAGCGGGGTGTCCAGCTCGGCGACGACCAGCCGGCGGGAGCCGTACCGGGCGTGCAGCGCCGCGATGGTGCCGTCGTGCACCACCCGGCCGTGGTCGATCACCACGAGGCGCCGGCAGAGCCGTTCGATGTCGGCCAGGTCGTGGGTGGTGAGCACCAGAGTGGTGTCGCCGGCGTGGCCCAGCTCCGCGAGGAAGCCCCGGACGGCCTGCCGGCTCACCACGTCCAGCCCGATGGTGGGCTCGTCGAGGAAGAGCACCTCGGGTCCGTGCAAGAGGGCGGCGGTCAGCTCGCCGCGCATCCGCTGGCCGAGGGAGAGCTGCCGGACCGGCATGTCCAGGAAACCGTCCAGGTCGAGCAGAGCGCGGCAGCGGCGCAGCCGGGCGGCGTGCTCGGCGGCGGGCACCCGGTAGACGTGGCGCAGCAGGTCGAACGAGTCGCGCAGCGGCAGGTCCCACCAGAGCTGCGAGCGCTGCCCGAAGACCACGCCGATGCGCAGCGCCAGCCGGGTCCGGTCGGGCACCGGGCGCAGGCCGCCGACGCGCACCCGGCCCGCCGACGGGGTCAGCACCCCGGTCAGCATCTTCAGGGTGGTCGACTTGCCGGCGCCGTTCGGCCCGATGTAGCCGACCATCTCGCCGCGTTCCACCCGCAGGTCGATGCCGTCGACGGCGACGACGGTCCGCTTCACCCGGCGCAGCCGGCCGGCCTTCACCCGGACGGTGAACTCCTTACGCAACCCGACCATCTCGATCACGCTCATGACCCCGTACTCCGGTAGTGGCGGATCCCGACGCGCCAGGCCGCGGCGGCGCCGCCGGCCGCGACCAGCGCGACGCCGGGCGAGGCCCAGCCGACCCAGGCCGGCAGGCCGAGCGGGTCGGCCCGGCCGAGCAGCGCCAGCGCCGGGTGGTAGCTGACGAAGGCGAAGCCCATCCCGTACGCGAAGAGCGCGCGGAACCAGCCGCCGTAGACGGTGACCGGGTAGGACGTGAAGTCCTTCCCGCCGTAGGTGACGGAGTTGGCCAGCTCCGCCGAGTCGATCCAGTAGAACGAGATCGTCGCCGTGGCCACGAAGATCGAGCCGAAGAAGACCACCCCGGCGAGCGGGGCGACCACCAGCAGCGCCACCCGGCCCGGCGTCCAGTCGATCCCGGCCGAGGCGATCGCGAAGGCCAGCACCGCCAGCCCGAACAGCGCCCGGGACACCTTGCGCACCGGGAGGTCCATCAGCACCAGCTGGGGCAGCGCGCCCAGCGGGCGGACCAGCACCGCGTCGAACAAACCGGTGCGGACGTACCGGGGCAGCCGCTCGATGTTGCCGATCAGCAGGTCGGCGGTGGCGAAGGCGAAGGCCGACAGGCCGACGACCACCAGCGTCTCGCGCAGCGTGAAACCGCCCAGTTCGGCGGTCACCCCGAAGATCACCAGCACGGTGACCACGTCGAACAGGGTCGCCCCGACGTTGCCGACCAGGTCCACCACGAACGAGGTCCGGTACGCGGCCTGCGACCGGGCCTGCGCCCCGAGCAGCGCCCGGTACGCGGCCAGCCGGCCCCGCCACGGGTCGGCGGGGGCCGGGGACGCCGGGACCGGCTCACCCACCCTGCACGACCATCCGCCGCTCGGCCCGGCGCTGCACCAGCCGGCAGAGCGCGAGCAGCGCCACTGCCCAGCCCAGCTGCAACCCGACCAGCGCCAGCTGGGTCGGCGCCGGGTCCCGCTCGACCAGCACGTCCAGCGGGGTCTGCAGCAGGCTCGGGAACGGGGTGAGCAGCCAGAGCGGGACCAGCACCGGGTCGGGCAGGAAGCGCAGCGGGAAATAGAGCCCGGCGAGCACTCCCGCGCCGAGCGTCCAGAGGATCATCGGGCCGCGCACGTCGTGCAGCCAGTACGCGGTGGCGTTGACCAGGTACCGGCAGCCGAAGCAGAGCACCACGGCGATCAGCACGGAGAGCACGAAGAGCGCCAGGGTGCCCGGGCGCCGGGGCAGGTGGACGTCGAAGAAGAGCGGCCCGACCAGCACCGGGGGCAGCAGCCGGGTGACGGCCGCCCAGCCGGCCCGCCCGACGTCGGCGGCGAGGTAGCTGGTCACCGGGTGGACCGGTCGGAGCAGGTCGGCGGCGACCTCGCCGGTGCGGATCCGGTCGGCCAGCTCGGTCCAGCCCCAGAGCAGAATCACCGCGAGCAGTCCCTGCCCGACCCAGACGAAGGTGGCGAGCTGGGCCCGGTCGTACCCGCCCACCGAGCCGGCCGCGCCGGCGGCGGCGAGCAGGACGTAGCAGCGCAGGAAGCCGAAGACCGTGTTGGTGACGACGCCCGCCACCGCAGCCTGCCGGTAGGTGGCGTATCGCCTGAAGCCGGACGCGGTTATCGCACCAAATGTCCGAAACCATGGGGTAACGTTTGTGCTCGTCCGTGGTGGCACAGTGGCGGTGACCGAACCCACGCCGTTACCCTCCTTCCGCAGCAAGGCCACATCGGAACGGGCGGACTCTACCGGTGGGCCCCGCGTCGAGCGACAACATTTCAACGAGGTGACACCGCCGTGAGCGAGCGACGCGGGCCGGCAACGGGTTCGGTCGGGAGCCGGCGACAGGAGCGGGCCGCCGGCACAGCCGGCCGGAACGGCGAGGTCCCCCGATGAGTGGCTTCGAGCGCTGGTACGACCCGGCCGAACCGTCCTGGGCTGCCGAGCCGACGCACGAGTGGCAGCCACAGTTTCCCGGTCAGCGCTACGCCGGCGACATCGGCGTCCATCCCGGTCCGGCGGCCGGCACCCGTGCCGTGGTCGGCCGGGCCGGAGTGCGACCGGTCAGTCCCGCCGCCGGTGACCCGTACCGGGAGGACGGCGAGGAGCCCCGGCCGGACGGGCGGATCGGCTGGGCGGAGCGCCGCTCCGCGACGCGCGGCCCGCACCCGACCGACGCGCCGCCGCACCACTCCCGGGAGCGACGCGGCTGGGACGACGGCCGTCCCGGCCCGGACGGCCGGCGCGACCACGAGGAGCACCGACCGCGGACCGCCGAGCAGTGGGCCGGACCCGACGGACACCGGGCCGCACCGGACGGGCGACGCGGCTGGGAGGAGCGGCGCGGCACGCCGGCCGAGCACCGCCCGGACCGGCGCCCGGCCGGTGAGGCGTACGGCGTGCCGGTGGCGGACCGCCGTCCCGGCGGCGACCCGTACGGTCCGCCCGGCCGGCAGTGGGACCGGCGCCCGGAGCAGCCGCTCCCGGACCGCCGCGACGACCACGCCCGCGCCGGCCGGCCCGACCAGCGCGGGCCGGAGTGGACGGTCGACCGCGACCGGACCGGCTGGCATGGTGACCGCCCGCCGGGGCAGCGCTGGACCCGCGCCGAGAGCGTCGGTCAGGCACCGGTCTCCCCCGCACCCCGCGCCGAGCCGGGCTGGCTGCCCGAGCCCGACGAACGCGCTCACCGCCCGGCGGGCGACGCCCGGCCCGGCGTGGACGACGAAACCCGCGGCCGGGCCCGGACGGGCGACCCGAACGGCCGCGCCGGCCTGGCTGGGGACGCCCGCGGACCGGACGGGCCGGCACACCGGCCGGTGCGCCGCGAGCCCGACCCGGAGCACGGGGCGGGCCGGCCCGGCCCCCGGGACCGGCAACCGCCCGAGGTGGCGGCGCGCGCGGAGACGCACCCGGGACCGGTTGGCCGTCCCGCACCCGAACGCGACGGCGGGCTGCGCTGGCCCGAACCCGGTCCGCTGCGCCCCGGCTACCCGCACGAGGGACGGCAGGCGGCTCAGTACCCGTACCGTCCGGCGGAGCCGCCCGCCGACCGGCTGGACGACCGCACCCGCCCCGGCCCGGACGGGCCGCCCGCCGACCACCGCCCCGCGCCCGTCCCTCGGCGGACGGACGACCGTACCCACGTCGCGCCCGACCGTGCCCCGCGCCCGCCGGCCGACGAGCACCACCGGCCCGTCGCGGGGCCCCGGCCCGGCGACGACCGGACCCGGTTCCGGTCCGACCCGGAGCGGCCACCACACCGGCGGCCGGAGACGACCGTTCCCGGGTACGGCCCCACCGGGACGCCGACCTCGCCACAGCAGCGGCCCCCGGCCGCCGGCCCGGTCCACCCCGACCAGGCCCGTCGGCCCGCGTCGGACCCCCACCAGCCCGCCCGGCGCGAGGAGCACCGACCGCCCGTCGAGCAGGGTCACCCGGCCCGCCACGGCGGCGACGCCCGCCCCTCCGCCCCGCCGCCGACCCGCGCCGCCGCCCCACCACCGGACCGGGTACCGGCCGACGCTCCGCCCGCGCGTCCCACCTCCCCGCCGCGCGGCCACGCCCCCGCCCCGGGCATCCGGGTCCCCGGCGCAACCGTGTCCGGCGCACCCGTCTCCGGAGGGCCGGTCTCGGGCGTCCCCGGCTCCGCGGCTCCCACCGCCGGGGCACCGGTCTCCGGCCCACCCATGCCCTTCCCCGACGGACCCGTCGCCGGCCCACCCTCGCCGGTCTCCGGCGCGCCCGTCTCCAGCGCGCCTATCTCCGGTGCGCCCGTCTCCGGCACGCCTGTCTCCAGCGCGCCTATCTCCGGTGCACCCGTCTCCGGTGCACCCGTCTCCGGTGCACCCGGGTCGGGCGCTCCGGCCGCCGGGACCGCCGGCCCGCCGGCCAGGCCGGAGGAGCCGGTGTCCGGCGCACCGGCCCGGGCGGCCGGCCTGCCCGGAGCGGGTCCGGCGTGGCCCGGCCCCCAGGGTGGAGCGTCGGCGGACGTCGACCCCCCGGCGGCCCGGCTGCGGGTGGAGTTCCTGCCGGCCCCCGAGCCCGGCACGGCGCCCGAGCCCGTCGGCCGGGACGAGGCGCCCTTCACCGCCGGCCCGACCCCCGGCACTCCGGGGCAGCCCGACGCGCCGCCCGCCACCGGTCCGGCCGCCCGCACACCGGCGCAGCCCGACACGCCGTCCGCCACCGGTCCAGCCGCCCGCACACCGGCGCGGCCCGGCGGCCCCGCACCCGAGCCGGTTTCCCCACCGTCGGCCGCGCCCACCGACGCGACGGACGAGGACCGGCGAACACCGCCACCCGGCACGCCGGCCCCGTCCGACCCGCCGGAGCCTCCCCGCGCGGCGTCCGAGCCGGTCGCCACCGCGCCCGAGGTCCGCACCGAGCCGACCGCCGACGAGCTGCGCACCGAGCCGGCCGCCCCTGAGCCGCGCACCGAGCCGGCCGCCGGCGATTCCCCACCGGCCGGCGCCGACCCGTCCGCGACACCGACGGCGTCCGCGACACCGACCCGACCGACGGCCGGCGATCCCACACCGGCCGGGGTCGAGCCGCCCGCGCCGGCCACCGCGACAGCCGGAACCACGCCTTCCGCTCCCGTGGCCCCGGAGGGCGACGCCGCTGCCTGGTTCCGGCCGCGCCGCCCCACCCACGACCATCCGGCCACGAACACCGCCCCGGCGACGACGCCGGCCGGTGCGACCACGGATGCCACGGTGGCCCCCACGTCCTCCGCCGTCCCGTCCACCCCGGACAGCGCAACCCCGGCCGGGCCGCTCCCGGCCGGCGACGAGGACCCACGCCGTGCCGGCCCCGATGCCGTACCCGCCAACGGCCCGGCCGCGACGAAGCCGGCGGCCCCGGACGACCTGGCGACCCCGGACGGCACGGCGACCCCGGAGGACGCGGCACCGCAAGGCGCGGCGACCTCGGACGGTGCGGCGGTGAGAGGCTCGGCGGCGGTGGAAGGCGCGGCGGCGGTAGGCGCACCGTCCGATCCGCCGGCAGCGCCCACGGACCGCACGGCACCGGCGCCGACGACGCCCGACCTCGCCCGGCCGGCGAGGCCGAGCGGAGGGCCGGACGTGGCCTTCTCCGGCCCGTCGTCCACCGCGCCGGAGGAGGGGAACGTCGCGCCGCCGACGCCGGCGGACCCGAGGCCCGCGGCGGCCGATCCGCACTCGGCCCGGCCCGAGACGCCGGTGGCCGGCGCCGCGGCTACCCCGACCGGCGACCTCGAACCGCCGGCCACCCCGAGCGGGCACACCGAACGGCCGGCCACCCCGGCCGGGCACACCGGACCGCCGGCCGAGCCGACGGCCGCCGCGCCGGGGCCGGCGGGCGTACCCGTCTCGGCGCCGCCGGCCCGGCCGGTGTCACCGGCCCCGGCCGGCCGGTCCGACCTGGCCGGGCAGGATCCCGAGCAGGTACTGGCGGCCGTCCGGTGGCGGCTGGACCCGGCGACGTTGCGGGAGGATCCGGGCGACCCGGAGCTGCTGCGTACGGTCCGGGATCGGCTCACCGCGAAGCTGGGCGCGGCCCTGGACAACCGGTCCCGGGCCCGGCTGCTGAGCCTGCGCGCGGTGGTGTCGCGGATCCTCGGCAACCTGGACGACGCGCTCGCCGACGGCCGGCTGGCACTGACGTACGCCGAGGCCACCGGCGAGTTGCGGCGCACCGCGCTGGCCCGCGCGCGGCTGGCGCAGGTGCTGCGCTGGCGGGGTGACCACGCGGAGGCGGACCGGCTGTTCGCCGAGGCGAACTCCGCCGAGCTGCCGGACCGGCTGCGCGCCGCCCTGCACGAGCACACCGGCCGGTCCTGCTACGACCAGGGCCGGCTGATGGAGGCGTGCCACCACTTCGAACGGGCCCTCGACCTGGGCCACGAGGCCGATCCGGAACTGGTCGCCCGGGTTCGGGTCGGGTTGGACGCGGTCCGGGACCGGGTCGCCGAGCACGGCTTCGGGCCGTACCCGCGCGGCCGGGAGGAGATCCTCGGCACCGGCGCGCCGGTGCCGGCCTGGGACGAGCAGCGGCAGCGCTGGGGGTACGCCGACGCGGACGGCGACCTGGTGATCCCCGGCGAGTACGCCGAGGCGCAGCCCTTCCGGGAGGGGCTGGCCTGGGTACGCCGGCCGGAGGCCACCCGCTGGACGCTGATCGACCCGGCCGGTGCGGTGCTCATCGAGTCCAACAACGGCTATCGGGCGGTCGGCCCGTTCTCCGCCGGGCTGGCCTGGGTCTCCATGGACGGTGCCGGCAACTGGATGGCCGTCGACCCGACCAACATCGTCCGGATCCCACCCGGTTTCGAGGAGGTACGCCCGTTCCGCGGCGGCGTGGCGGCGGTCCGCCGCGGCGGCTGGGGGGCGGTCGACCGGGCGGGCCAGCTGGTGGTGCCCACCCGCTACCAGGGTTTCGCGACCGCGCTGGTCGACGGCCGGCCGGTCGACGGCTTCACCGAGGAGGGCCTGGCGGTGGTCGAGGCGAACGGCCGCCGGGGCGTGGTGGACCGGGCCGGCCGGATGCTGGTCGAGCCGGTGTGGCCGACGGTGCTGATCCACCCGGTGGCCTTCCTGGTCGTCGACGGGGCCGGCCGCTGGGGCGCGCTGGACCGGCACGGTGCACCGCTGATCGACCCGGTGCACCGGGACCGCGCCGGGGTGCTGGCCGGGATCGACCGGCTGCTCACCGACGCCACCCCGGTGCTCTGACCCACCGGGTCACTCCTGCGGCGGCGGCCCCAGCAGCTCGATGCAGGAGATGACCTAGGGTCGGGGGATGGAATTCCGTCACCTGGGCCGCTCGGGCCTCATGGTCAGCGAGATCTCGTACGGCAACTGGATCACCCACGGGTCGCAGGTCGAGGAGGAGGCGGCGTTCGCCTGCGTCCGGGCCGCGCTGGACGCCGGGATCACCACCTTCGACACCGCCGACGTGTACGCCGGCACCCGCGCCGAGGACGTGCTCGGCCGGGCGTTGCAGGGCGAACGGCGCGAGGGCATCGAGCTGTTCACCAAGGTCTACTGGCCGACCGGCCCCGGCCGCAACGACCGCGGCCTGTCCCGCAAGCACATCATGGAGTCGATCAACGGCTCGCTGCGCCGGCTGCGCACCGATCACGTCGACCTCTACCAGGCCCACCGGTACGACCACAGCACCCCGCTGGAGGAGACGATGGAGGCGTTCGCCGACATCGTGCACTCCGGCAAGGCGCACTACATCGGCGTCTCCGAGTGGACCGCCGGGCAGATCCGCGAGGCGCATGCCCTCGCCCGCGAGCTGCGCATCCCGCTGATCTCCAACCAGCCGCAGTACTCGATGCTGTGGCGGGTCATCGAGGCCGAGGTCGTGCCGACCAGCGAGGAGCTGGGCCTCGGCCAGATCGTCTGGTCGCCGATGGCGCAGGGCGTCCTCTCCGGCAAGTACCTTCCGGGCCAGCCGCCGCCGGCCGGTTCCCGGGCCACCGACGAGAAGTCCGGCGCGGGCTTCATCGCCCGGTTCATGAACGACGAGGTGCTGACCCGGGTGCAGCGGCTCAAGCCGCTCGCCGAGCAGGCCGGGCTGACCATGCCGCAGCTGGCCGTCGCGTGGGTGTTGCAGAACCCGAACGTGTCGTCCGCGATCATCGGGGCGTCCCGGCCGGAGCAGGTGCACGACAACGTCAAGGCGGCCGGCGTGCGGCTGGAGGCCGACCTGCTCAAGGCGATCGACGAGATCGTCGAGCCGGTCACCGAACGCGACCCGGCCCGGACGGAGTCACCCGCCCAGCGCCCGTGAGGTGTTAGGAGGGGCTCCCGCCCATACAGAATGCGTCAAGCGGGGGCCCCTCCATTCACCCCTGCCAGAAGCGGATCAGGCGCAGGCCCTCGGCGTAGAGGCCGGCGGGCAGGCCGAGCAGGTCACCGAGGGTGAACACCGCGCCGAAGAAGACGGCGCCGACCCGCGGGTTCCACAGCAGCGCGAAGAGCAGGATGAAGCCGTACGGCGCGAACAGGTCGTACATCCGGCGCCACTGCGGGTTGAGCCACGGCTGGATCATGTTGCCGCCGTCCAGGCCGGGCACCGGCAGCAGGTTGAGCAGGCTCGCGGTGAGCTGGAGGAAGGTCAGCAGGGCCAGGCCGGCCCAGAACTCGATCGACCCGCCGCCGCCGGCCACGCCCAGCCGCAGGGCCACCACCAGCGCCAGGGTGAACAGCACGTTGGTGGCGGGACCGGCCAGGCTGACCAGGGTGTGCCGCAGCCGCCCGGGGATGGCGTGCCGGTCCACCCACACCGCCCCGCCGGGCAGGCCGATGCCGCCGAGCAGCACCACCAGCACCGGCAGCGCGATCGACAGCAGCGGGTGGGTGTACTTGAACGGGTTGAGCGTCAGGTAGCCCCGGTGGGCGATGTCCCGGTCACCGCTGCGGTACGCGACCACCGCGTGGGCGTACTCGTGCAGGCAGAGCGAGACGAGCCAGCCCGACACCACGAAGACGAAGACGTCGAGGCGGACGTTGCCGTACCGGTGCCAGGCCAGCACCCCGCTGGTCACGAAGAGCGCGACCAGGGCGAGGAAGACCGGGCTGGGCCGGAACGCCGCCCGGGGCACGCCGAGCACCAGCGGCTCGCCCGGGCGGTCGTACCCCATCACTCCGCCGTGGGCAGCAGGCTCATCCGGTACTCGACCCGGTCGTCCTCGGCCAGCGCGACCGAGGTGACGCCGGACGCCGCGAGCTCGCGCCAGGTCTGGCCGATCCAGGACTCGGCGTCCGCCTGGCTGCCGAACGTCTCCGTCGGCCCGTCCACCGGCTCACCGTTCGCGCCCTCGTACCGCCAGCTCCACGCCATGCCGCGTCTCCCCTCGCCCGCCGTCGTCCCGTGGGACGAAACCCCCGCAAGCGTAGTCGGCCGCTCGCGCAACGGCTCGGGCGCACACCGGGGCGAGGGTCGGGCGTCGATCAAGCGCCGTCCCGCCCTGCCGGTACGGTGGCCCGGTGCTGACGCGAGGAGTGGTACTCAGCGACCGGTACCTGCTGGGCGAGCGCATCGCCACCGGGGGCATGGGCGCCGTCTGGCGGTGCACCGACACGCTGCTGGGCCGCGAGGTCGCGGTGAAGGTGCTGCTGCCGTCGCTGGTGGCCGACCCGGAGTTCACCACCCGGTTCCATGCCGAGGCGCGGATGCTGGCCGCGCTGCGCCACCCCGGCATCGTCGCGGTGCACGACTTCGGCTCCGCGGCGCTCGCCGACGGCAGCAGGGTCAGCTACCTGGTGATGGAGTACGTCGACGGCGAGCCGCTGACGACCTGGGTACGCCGGGCCGGCCGGCTGGACCCGGCCTCCACCATGTCGGTGGTGGCGCAGGCGGCGCGTGCGCTGCACACCGCGCACCTCGCCGGCATCGTGCACCGCGACGTCAAGCCGGGGAACCTGCTGGTCAAGCGGGACGGCAGCGTGGTGCTGGTCGACTTCGGCATCGCCCGGGCCAGCACGATGGCCGGGATCACCGCCGCCCACATGGTCCTCGGCACCGCCTCCTACATGTCGCCGGAGCAGGCGAACGGCCAGCCGGTCTCCCCCGCCACCGACGTCTACGCGCTGGGCGTGGTCGCCTGGTACTGCCTGGCCGGACGGCCGCCCTTCGAGGGCGACAACCCGCTCGCGGTGGCGATTCGCCACGCGCAGGACGAGCCGCCGCCGCTGCCGTCCGGCACCCCGCCCGCGGTGGTCGAGGTGCTCCGCCAGGCGCTGATGAAGCGCCCCGCCGACCGGTACCCGAGCGGCGCCGCGCTGGCCGACGCGGCGCAGGACGCCCGGGACGCCACCCTGGCCGTCCTGCCGGCGCCGCCGCGACCGCCGTGGGCGGTACCCGGTCCGGTGGTCGCCGACGCCGGGACGCCGTTCGCCGGCCACCCCGTACCACCGGCGCCCGCCGGCCGACCGGACCAGCCGGCCAACCCCGGCCCGCAGGGGACCGGCCCGTCCGGCCCGCCGGCACCGGATCGGGCGCCCGAGCCCGGCGGGCCTCCCGGAGCACCCGACCAGCTCGGGCCGTTCGGCGCGCCGGCCGCCATCGGGCACCCGGCACCGCCGGGCCAGGTCGGCCAGGTTCCGCCGGGCGGGTATCCGTCCCTCGGCGGCGGCGCGGCCACCCTGGAGGAGCCGCGTCCGCGCCGGCGGTTGGCGCTGGCCGGCGTCGCCGGGATCGTGGTGGTCGCCCTGGCGACGCTCGGGACGGTGGCCGCGCTGAGCCTGGACCGCGACGAGCCGGATGGGCGGCGGACCGCGCTGACCGGCGACACCGTGTCGACCGGGCCGGAGTCGGCGGGTCCCGGCCCCACCCGTTCCGGGCCCGGCCCGAAGCCGAGCGCCACCGGCCGGGCCACCGCCTCCCCCGCCTCCCCCGCCGCCCGGACGACGCCACCGGCCGCACCCACCGGGACGGCCGGCGCCACCTCGCGGCCGGGCACCGCGCCGACCCGCTCCACCACCCCGACCACCACCGCGCCGGCGACCACGCCCGGCACCGGCTCGGCGAGCCCCAGCGCCACCATCGCGCCGAAACCCAACCCGTACACGGCCCGGCAGGTGTGCGGCGACGGGTACCAGGTGATCGACTCGGCGGCCCTGGTCGCGGGCGGCACCCGGCGAGGCACGGTGTACCTGCTCTACGACACCGGCAGCGGCGCCAACTGCGTGGTCACCATGAAGGCCACCGACGTCGGCTCGGCGACCGCCGCCACGGCGTACCTGGAGGTGGCCGGGGGCAGCCGGCGCTCCGACAGCGGGTCGTTCGAGTACTACGCGGGCCCGGTGCGGGCCACCGCCGCCGGGAAGTGCGTGAAATGGGGCGGCTCGGCGGGCGGGGCCGGCTACGGCAGCCCGTTCGAACACTGCGGCTGAGCCACGGACCAGCGCCGCGACCGAGCCGCGCCGACCCCCGCCCCGCGGGCGCGACCGGGCCGGGCGGCCTTAAGGTACGGGGCATGTCCGTAGACGGGTGGAACGCGGTCCTGGTGCTCGGAGGCATCCGGTCCGGCAAGTCCGAATTCGCCGAGTCCCTGGTGGCCGACGCCCCGACCGTCCGGTACGTGGCGACCTCCGCCGAGGCGGACCCGGAGGACGCGGAGTGGGCCGCCCGGCTCGCCGCGCACCGGGGTCGCCGGCCCGGCGGCTGGACGACCGAGGAGACCGCCGAGGACCCGCGCCGGCTGGCCGACGTGATCGCCACCGCCGAGCCCCACGAGACGCTGCTCGTCGACGACCTGGGCGGCTGGGTCACCGTGCTGCTCGATCCGGCGCACCAGCCGGCGGACGACGTGGCCACCATCGCTGAGCTGGCCACCGCGATCCGGGACAGCCCGGCCCGGGTGGTGCTGGTCAGTCCGGAGGTCGGGCTCTCCCTGGTACCGACCACCCCGCTGGGCCGGGCCTTCACCGACGCGCTGGGCGCGGCGAACCGCGCCGTCGCGGACGCCTGCGACGCCGTCGTCCTGGTCGTCGCCGGCCAGCCAAGCTGGTTGAAGCCGGCCGCCGCCGGCCCCACGCCGGCCGCGACCGCCGCGACGCCGGCCGGACCCGGCCCGGCGGTGGCAGCCAGGCCGGCGCCGGCCGCGCCGAGCCCGCGGACCGCGAACGGGGCGGGCGGGGCACCGCCGGCCACCGTGCCCGCGGCGGGCGAGCCGGCCACCGCCTGGGCGTCGCCCACCATGACCCTGCCGATGGTGGCCACCGGCCTGGTCATCCAGCCGGGCATGGAACTGCCGATGCCCGACGAGTACGCCGGCCCGCAGGCGATCGACCGGCTGGTCACCCTGGACGTGCCCGGCACCGGGCTCGGCGCCCTGGACCGGCTGGTCTCCTTCGCCGCCGCCACCCAGGGCACCCCCACCCCGGCCGCCTGGGACCGGGTCCGGGTGCTGCTGCTGCACGGCGACCACGCCGGGGGTGCCGCCGCCGGCACCGCCCCGGGCGAGTCGGACCGCCGGGCGCGGCAGGCCCGCGCCGGCGAGGGTGCGCTGGCCCGGCTCGCCGCCCAGACCGACGCCGAGGTCCACGTGGTCGAGGCGCCCGCCGCGGCGGCGATGGAGGACGAGCCGGCGCTCACCCCGGCCGAGGTCGAGGCGGCCCTGAAGCAGGGCTGGCAGCTCGCCGAGCGGGCCGCCGAGGACGGCGTACGCCTGCTGGTGCTGGGCGCGTGCGGCGCCGGCACCGAGGCGGCCGCCGCGGCGGTGCTGGCCGCCACTGCGGGCGCGGAACCGCCCGCGGTGCTGGGCCGGGTGGTCACCGCGTCCGGCGAGTTCGACGACGCCGCGTGGATGCGGCGCTGCGCGGCGGTCCGGGACGCCCTGCACCGCAGCCGGCGCTCGCCGCGCGGGGCGAAGGACGTGCTGGCCGAGCTGGGCGGCGGGGACCTGGCCGTGGCGACCGGCGTGCTGCTGGGGGCGACCGCCCGGCGGGTGCCGGTGCTGCTCGACGGCCCGGTCGGCGTGGCGGCCGGCATGATCAGCCGCGACCTGGCCGGCCAGGCCCGGCACTGGTGCCTGCTGGCCGACGACGGGGGTCACCCGGCCGTCCGGTTGGCCGCCGACGTGCTCGGCCTGACCCCGCTGCTGGACCTGCGGCTCGACCTGGGCGAGGGGGCGAACGCCCTGGCCGCCCTGCCGCTGCTGCGCACGGTGCTGGCGCTGGCCGCGGCGCTGCCGGCCCACCCGGACGGCGCGCCCGAGCCGGACGGCGGACCGGACCCGGACACGCCGGAGTCCACCTGGGGCGACGTCACCGCGCCGGTGCCGGACCTGGCCGAGTTCGCCGAGCCGGAACCGGCCGGCCCGGGCCCGACCAGCACCGCGCCCGTCGAGGGCGCCGCGCCGGTCGAGGGCGTCGCGCCGGTGGCGACGGACGGTACCGCCGCGACCGACCCGGCGACGGATCCGCCCGGCCGGCGTGCCGGCTGAGTCCCGCCTCGGCGACGGCCTGCGGCTGGCGGTCACCACCTTCACCACCCTGCCGGTGCGGGCCGGGCGGATCGACCGGGCGGCGGCGGGCACCGCGATGGCGTTCGCCCCGGCCGTCGGGGCACTGCTCGGCGTGGCGCTGGCCGTGCTGCTGGCGGGTTCGGCCGCGCTCGCTCCCCCGCTGGTCGCGGCGGCGGTGACGGTCGGTTGCGCCGCCCTGCTCACCCGGGGCCTGCACCTCGACGGGCTGGCCGACACAGTGGACGCGCTGGGGTCGTACCGGCGGGGTGGGGCGGCACTGGAGATCATGAAGAAGCCGGACGTCGGGCCGTTCGGGGTGGCCGCGCTGGTGGTCGTACTCCTGGTGCAGGCCGCGGCGCTCGCGGAGCTGGCCGGGCGGCCCTGGCCGGCGACGCTCGCCGCGGTGGTCGCGGCCACCGCGGCCGGCCGGCTCGGCGTCACCCTGGCCTGCCGGCGCGGCGTGCCGGCGGCCCGGCCCGACGGGCTCGGCGCGCTGGTCGCCGGCACGGTGGGGCCGGTCGCACCGGTGCTCGGCGCCGCCGCCGTCGCGGTGGTGGCGGCCGGCGCGGTGCCGGGCCGCCCGTGGCAGGGGCCGCTGGCCGTGCTGGCCGCGCTGGCCGTCGCGGTCGGGCTGCTGCGGCACCTGGTACGCCGCTTCGGCGGCATCACCGGCGACGTGCTCGGCGCGGTCGTGGAGGTGGTCACCACGCTGACCTACCTGGGACTGGTGCTGTCCGGCTGAGGACGGCACGCGGCGGCGGGTAGCGTTCTCTCGACGACGGCACCGGCTGCGGCAAACGGGGGACTTCATGCTCATCACGGACGACTTCCTGCCCGTGCCCGTGCCCGAGTCGCTCAGCGCGACCTACCTCGTGCCGATGGCCGGGTTGCCCCGGATGAGCCCGAAGACGGCGGTACGGGCGCTGGCCGGGCGGCTGGCGGAGCCGGTCTTCGGGCTGGCGAAGCAGATGCTGGACAGCCCGCTGATGAGCGTCGACACCCGGCCGATCAGCGAGTTTCCGGAGCTGCCGCCGGATCTGCTGACCGCGTTCGGGGCGACGGAGGAGCAGCTGGGCCGGCTCGCCTCGGCCAGCCACCTGGTGGTGGTGCAGGCCGAGTACCGGCCGGGCTGGCCGCCGGCGCACGAGTGGGCGGCCCGTGCGGTCGCCGCCGCCATCGCCGAGACCGTCGACGGCGACGTGGTGGACGTGTTCGGCCTGCAGTTCCTCGACCCGGCGGCCGCGCTGCGCTCGCTCCCCGACGAGCGGGGGCGGATCCGGCTGGTCGACTGGGTGCTGGTGCCGTACTCGTCGGACGCCGAGGGGCTCTGGTTCACCACCAAGGGGCTGCGCCGGTTCGGCCTGCTGGAGTTGCAGACCCAGGGCGTGCCCGACCACCTCACCCGGGCCTGGGGCGCGGTGCTGACCGGGGCGGCCCGCCGGCTGCTGCGCACCTGGACCGACGGGCTGGCCGGCGAGGAGGTGCCGGCGTTCGTGCAGCTCCCGGTGCTGGCGACGGTGACCGGGCACGACATCGCGGTGGCGTACGGCAATCCGGAGCAGCACGGGGCGACCGCGCCGGTGCTGCTCGCCCTGGAGCTGGACCCGGCCACCGACCCGGAGGCGGACTCGTTCATCACCCTGCGGCCCCCGCCCGGGCACCCGGGCCCGGCCGGCCGCTACTTCGCCACGGCCTGCGCCACCCTCTTCGCCGGCATCCAGCCCGACGTGCGGTACGCCCGTTCCGGGGACGCGATGTCGAAGGCGATCGCCACCGCGCGGGCGGGCCTGGGCGACATCCGGGCCCGGTTCCTGGCCGGGGCGCTGCCGCCGGAGTCCCAGCTGGTGGTGAAGTACGGCCTGCCCGCCGACGAGGGCCCGGAGTACGTCTGGGCCGGGGTGACCTCGTGGGAGGCGCCGGAGCGGATCGTCGGGGCCAGCGCCAGCGACGCCAGCAGCGACCCGAGCGTACGCATCGGCTCGCCCGTCGTGGTGGAGTCCACCGACGTGATCGACTGGGCGGTGCTGGACGGCACCGGCGTCATCGAGGGCGGCTGGACCCAGGCCGTCCTCGACGCCGGCGAGCGCCCCCACCCCTCCCACTGACCCACCCCACCCCCACCCCGCCCGCCACGTTGATCAAGGGGTTTGCGTCAAAGATCCGGTCCAGGACGACGCAAACCCCTTGATCAACGCCTTTGGGGCGTGGGGGGTGGGGTCAGCGGACGGAGGGCTGGACGAACGGGGGGCGGGTGACGCGCATGCGGGCGCGGCGGCCGCGGATGTCGACCTCGACCTCGTCGCCGTCGGCCAGCTTGGGGTCGGTGGTGAGCAGGGCCAGGGCGATGCCCTGCTTCAGGGTGGGGCTGAACGTGCCGGTGGTGATCACGCCCAGCTCGGCGTCGCCCTGGTGCACGGTCATCCCGGGGCGCGGGATGGCCCGGTCGACCGCCACCAGGCCGCGCAGCGTACGGCGGGGGCCGGCGGCCTTCTCGGCGAGCAGCGCGTCCCGGCCCCAGAAGGCCGGCTTGTCCCAGCCCACGGCCCAGCCGGAGCGGGCCTGCACCGGGGTGATCTCCGGCGACAGGTCCTGCCCGTGCAGCGGGTACCCCATCTCGGTGCGCAGCGTGTCCCGCGCAGCCAGCCCGCAGGCCCGCAGCCCGTACGCCTCGCCGGCGGCGAACAGCGCGTCCCAGACGGCGACCGCGTGCTCGGCGGCCATCACCAGCTCGTAGCCCAGCTCGCCGGTGTAGCCGGTGCGGCACACCGTCAGCTCCACCCCGTCGAGGGGGGCGGTGGAGAAGCTCATGTACTCGTGCCCGACCGGCAGGCCCAGCGCGCCGAGCAGCTCGGCCGAGCGGGGCCCCTGCACGGCGAGGACCGCGTACGCGTCGTGCTCGTCGGTGACCGTCACGCCGGCCGGCGCGGCGGCGCGCAGCCGGCGCACCACCTCGGCGGTGTTGGCCGCGTTCGGGATCAGGAAGACGTGGTCCTCGGCGTGCAGGTAGGCGATGATGTCGTCGATCACGCCGCCGGTGGCGTCGTCGCAGGCCAGCGTGTACTGCGCCTTGCCGGGTGCGATCCGCCGCAGGTCGTTGCTGAGGCAGGAGTTGACGAACTCGGCCGCCCCGGGTCCGGTGATCCGCGCCTTGCCCAGGTGCGAGACGTCGAAGACGCCGACCGCCTCGCGCACCGCCGCGTGCTCCTTGAGCACGCCGCCGCCGGCGTACTCCAGGGGCATCTCCCAGCCGCCGAAGGGGGCGAACTTGGCGCCTGCCGCGGTGTGCCGCTCGTGCAGGGGGGAACGGCGCAGCCGGGTCGCGGCGGCGTCGGGAGTCAGGTCCGTCATGGGTGGGAACTTACCGGGACCGGCACCTGTGGTTAGCATCGGCGGGACCCGTTGTGAACATCGGCGGGACTCACCCGACGTCCGGCGGGTACGTTGCCGCCGGAGACCTTCATCGCCGGTACGCGACTCCGCGGCCGGCCCGGCCCGCCCGGAGTAGCTTCAGTGACATCGCCCAGCACCACCCTGAGCCTGGTCGACACCGACCCCGCCGAGCTCGCCGTCGACGCGATCGTGATCGGCGTGCACAGCCAGACCGGAGAGCAGGCCGCCACCAGCGGCCCCGCCGGCGCCCTGCTGCTTGCCAGCGGCGCGGAGAGCATCGCCGCCGCGTTCGACGGCAAGCTGACCGAGACGCTGGCGCTGCTCGGCGCGACCGGCGGGCCGGGCGAGGTGATCAAGCTGGCCACGCTGGGGACGATCAGCGCGCCGGTCGTCGCCGCCGTCGGGCTCGGCCCGGAGCCCTCCGGCGCCGCCCCCGCCCCGGAGGCGCTGCGCCGGGCCGCCGGCGCCGTGGTGCGCGCGCTGGCCGGCGCCCCGCGGGTGGCGTTGACGCTGCCGCTGCCGGACGACGCCGACGCCCCGGCCGCGCTGCGCGCGGTCGCCGAGGGCGCGCTGCTCGGCGGCTACCGCTTCGCCGGCTACAAGACCAAGCCGCAGCCCGCCCGGCGGGAGCCGGTGGCCGAGGTGCTGGTCGCCGTGCCGGACGCCGGTGACGCGACCGCGCAGGCGGAGATCACCCGGGCGCAGGCGGTGACCGACGCGGTCCGGCTCTGCCGGGACTGGGTGAACACCGCGCCGAACGAGCTGCGCCCGCCGGCCTTCGCCGACGCGGTGGCCGCCGCCGCCCGCGACGCCGGGCTCGGCGTCGAGGTGCTCGACGCCGACGCGCTCGCCGCTGGCGGCTACGGCGGCATCATCGCTGTCGGGCAGGGCTCGGAGGCCCCGCCGCGGCTGGTCAAGCTGACCTACACGCCGGCGGGCGGCGGCAACGGCAAGCGGGTCGCGCTGGTCGGCAAGGGCATCACCTTCGACACCGGTGGCATCTCCATCAAGCCGGCGCAGGGCATGTGGGAGATGAAGTCCGACATGGGCGGCGCGGCCGCGGTCGGGGCGGCGATGCTCGCCGTCGCCGCGCTGAAGCCGTCGGTGACCGTCACCGGCTACCTGCCGATGGCGGAGAACATGCCGTCGGGCACCAGCTACCGGCCGGGTGACGTGATCACCATGTACAACGGCAAGAAGGTCGAGGTGCTCAACACCGACGCCGAGGGCCGGATGATCCTGGCTGACGGCATCGCCCGGGCCTGCGAGGACGGCACCGACTACCTGTTCGAGACGTCGACCCTCACCGGCGGGCAGGTGATCGCGCTGGGCAAGCGGATCGCCGGTGTGATGGGCACCCCGGAGCTGTGCGAGCGGGTCAAGGACGCCGGCGACGCGGTCGGCGAGCCGGCCTGGCCGATGCCGCTGCCGGACGACGTACGCAAGGGCATGGACTCCGACGTCGCGGACATCTCCCAGGTCAACGCGGTGATGGACCGGGCCGGCCACATGCTCCAGGGCGGCGTGTTCCTGCGCGAGTTCGTCACCGACGACGTGGCCTGGGCGCACATCGACATCGCCGGCCCGAGCTACCACTCCGGCGAGGCGACCGGCTACTGGACCAAGGGCGGCACCGGCGTCCCGGTCCGCACCCTGCTCGCCCTGATCGACGACGTCGCCGCCAACGGCTGACCGGGTACGCCCCGACGGGGCGCCTCCCCCACCCGGGGAGGCGCCCCGTCCGCGTCTGCCGGGCGGGCAGTCAGAAGAGTTCGGGGCGGCGCTTGCGGCGTTCGTTGTAGTCGCGCATGCGTTGCGGGTAGCCCATCAGGCGGACGTCGTAGACGGGGATGGCCAGGCGGTGGGCGAACCGGCGGGCGCCGGCCGGGCCGTCGATCCGGCGGCGGGTCCACTCCCCGTCGTCGGCGATCAGGATGACGGTGGTCTCGGTGACCGTCGTCCGCGGCTCGATGTACGCCTCGACCCCTCGCCGAGTCCGGACAAAGTTCTCAAGATACTCCAGATCGGCGCGTCCGACAGCGCGCTCACCAGTCTCCGTACGCGCCTTTTTGCGTCTCCGGAACAGCCCCACCGACGTCCTCCCCCACCGTCCGTCATCGAAGATGGTTGCCAGGGTACGTGTCGGTCACGTGTCGTTGGGCACCTCACTACGCGCGTACGGCGCGGTGGTGACAAGATGACCGAGGCGGGGTGTGCCCGTGCGGCCCCGCCAGGACCCCCGATGCAGCGACGCGACCTGGGAGTTGGACGTGAGCGAGCCGAACGACGCAACCTTCGACATCGTGATCCTCGGAGGTGGCAGCGGCGGCTACGCGGCGGCGCTGCGTGCCGCCCAACTCGACCTCTCGGTCGCCTTGATCGAGAAGGGCAAGCTCGGGGGCACCTGCCTGCACAACGGCTGCATCCCGACCAAGGCGCTGCTGCACGCCGCCGAGATCGCCGACCAGACCCGCGAGTCGGAGCAGTTCGGCGTCAAGGCCGAACTGGTCGGCATCGACATGGCGGCGGTCAACTCGTACAAGGACGGCGTGATCGCCCGCCTGTACAAGGGTCTCCAGGGGATGCTCAAGGGCAACAAGGCGATCACCATCGTCGAGGGTCACGGCAAGCTGGTCGGCAAGAACGTCGTCGAGGTCGACGGCAAGCGCTACACCGGCCGCAACGTCGTGCTGGCCTCCGGCTCGTACGCGAAAAGCCTGCCCGGCCTGGAGATCGACGGCGAGCGGATCATCACCAGCGACCACGCGCTGACCCTGGACCGGGTCCCGTCCTCGGCGATCGTGCTGGGCGGCGGCGTGATCGGCGTGGAGTTCGCCAGTGTGTGGAAGTCCTTCGGGGTGGACGTGACCATCGTCGAGGCGCTGCCCCGCCTGGTCGCCGCCGAGGACGAGGAGTCGTCGAAGGCGCTGGAGCGGGCCTTCCGCAAGCGTAAGATCAACTTCAAGGTCGGCAAGCCGTTCGAGAAGGTCGAGAAGACCGACAACGGCGTGAAGCTGACCATTCAGGGTGGCGAGACCGTCGAGGCCGAGCTGCTGCTGGTCGCCGTCGGCCGCGGCCCGAACACCGCCAACCTCGGGTACGAGGACCAGGGCGTGCAGATGGACCGCGGCTACGTGCTGACCGACGAGCGGCTGCGCACCAGCGTGCCGAACGTCTACGCCGTCGGCGACATCGTGCCCGGCCTCCAGCTCGCCCACCGCGGCTTCGCGCAGGGCATCTTCGTCGCCGAGGAGATCGCCGGGCAGAACCCGGCCGTGCTCGACGAGGCCGGCATCCCCCGGGTCACCTACTCCGACCCGGAGCTGGCGTCGGTCGGCCTGACCGAGGCGAAGGCCAAGGAGCAGTACGGCGCCGACAAGGTCAAGACCTACAACTACAACCTGGGTGGCAACGGCAAGAGCCAGATCCTCAAGACGGCCGGCTTCGTCAAGCTGGTCCGGGTGGAGGACGGCCCGGTGGTCGGCGTGCACATGGTCGGCGCCCGGGTCGGCGAGCTGGTCGGCGAGGCGCAGCTCATCTACAACTGGGAGGCGTACCCGGCCGAGGTGGCGCAGCTCGTGCACGCCCACCCGACGCAGAACGAGGCCCTGGGCGAGGCGCACCTGGCCCTGGCCGGCAAGCCGCTGCACGCACACGCCTGATCACCACAACCGCGGCGTCCGGCGACGGGCGATGATCCCACCAGGGAAATGAAGGAGTCTTAGAAGATGCCGGTATCGGTCACCATGCCCCGGCTCGGCGAGAGCGTCACCGAGGGCACCGTCACGCGCTGGCTCAAGCAGGAGGGCGACACCGTCGAGGTCGACGAGCCCCTGCTCGAGGTCTCGACCGACAAGGTCGACACCGAGATCCCGTCCCCCGCGGCGGGCGTGCTGAGCCGGATCGTCGTCGGCGAGGACGAGACCGCCGAGGTCGGCAGCGAGCTGGCCGTCATCGCCGGTGAGGGCGAGCAGGCCGGCGGCGGCGCGGCCGGCGCGCCGCAGGAGGCGCCGGCAGAGCAGGCCGAGCAGGCCGCCGCGGCGCCGCAGGCGGAGGCCGAGCAGCCGGCCGTCGAGGAGCCGGCCCAGGCCGCGCCCGCGGCGGCGGGCGGGGGCACCCCGGTGAAGATGCCGGCCCTGGGCGAGAGCGTCACCGAGGGTACGGTCACCCGCTGGCTCAAGCAGGTCGGCGAGACCGTCGAGGTGGACGAGCCGCTGCTGGAGGTCTCCACCGACAAGGTCGACACGGAGATCCCGTCGCCGGTCGCCGGCACGGTGCTGGAGATCAAGGTCGCCGAGGACGAGACCGCCGAGGTCGGCGCCGACCTGGCGATCGTGGGTGCGGCGGGCGGCGCGGCCGAGGCGAAGCCGGAGCCGAAGCCCGAGCCGAAGGCGGAGGCCAAGCCCGAGCCGGCCCCGAAGGCCGAGCCGAAGCCGGAGCCCAAGGTCGAGGAGCCGACCCCGGGCATGTCGTACAACGAGCCGGCCGCCGAGGCGGAGACCGCGCAGCAGCCGGCCAAGGCCGAACAGGCCGCCCAGCCCGCCGCCCCGGCGGCGCAGCGCCCGGCCGCCCCGGCCCCGGCTGGCGGCGAGGAGGCCGCGGGCTACGTGACCCCGCTGGTCCGCAAGCTGGCCGCCGAGCACGGCGTCGACCTCTCCTCGGTCAACGGCAGCGGCGTCGGCGGGCGGATCCGCAAGCAGGACGTGCTGGAGGCGGCGGAGCAGGCCAAGGCGGCCAAGGCCGCGCCGGCCCCGGCGGCGCAGCCGGCCGCCGCGGCGGCCCCGGCCGCCAAGCCGGCCGCGAAGCCGCAGCCGAGCGCGAAGCGCGGCACCACCGAGAAGCTGCCCCGGATCCGGGCCACCATCGCCAAGCGGATGCAGCAGTCGCTGCACGAGACGGCGCAGCTGACCACGGTCGTCGAGGTGGACGTCACCCGGGTCGCCAAGCTGCGGGCGCAGGCGAAGGACTCGTTCCAGCAGCGGCACGGCGTGAAGCTGTCCTTCCTGCCGTTCTTCGCCGTGGCGGCGATCGAGGCGCTGCAGGCGTACCCGATCGTCAACGCCAGCATGGACCTCGACGCCGGCACCATCACCTACCCGAGCGCCGAGAACCTCGGCATCGCGGTGGACACCGAGCGCGGGCTGCTCGTGCCGGTCATCCACGACGCCGGTGACCTCAACCTGGGCGGCCTCGCCAAGCGGATCGCCGACCTGGCCGAGCGCACCCGGTCCAACAAGATCACCCCGGACGAGATGGCGGGGGCGACCTTCACGCTGACCAACACCGGCAGCCGCGGCGCCCTCTTCGACACCCCGATCGTGCCGTCGCCGCAGTCGGCGATGCTCGGCACGGGTGCCGTGGTGAAGCGTCCGGTCGTGGTCAGCGACCCGGAGCTGGGCGAGGTCGTCGCGGTCCGCTCGATGGTCTACCTGGCCATGTCGTACGACCACCGGCTGATCGACGGCGCCGACGCGGCCCGCTTCCTGGTGGCGGTCAAGGAGCGGCTGGAGGCCGGCAACTTCGAGGCCGAGCTGGGGCTCTGACGGCCTGATCGACGGGAAAGGGGCGTGCGGCACCGGTCGCGCGCCCCTTTCCCGTACCCGGGTCGCTCCGCCCCGGGCGACCTGCCCGGTTCGGCACCTGCGCCGCATGGACGGCTGAAAGACTCGGCCGGTGGGCGGCTACGGGTGGCAGGGGCGCCTCGGGCCGGCCGTGCCCGTGGCCCCGGGCGCCCGGGTGGACCGGTTCGAGATCTTCTTCGACCTGGTCTTCGTCTTCTCGTTCTTCATCATCACCCGGGCCACCGCGCGGGACATCACCGGCACGGCCCTGCTGCACGCGCTGCTGGTGCTGGCGGTGCTCTGGTGGTGCTGGGTGGTGCACAGCATCGTCGCCGCCCGGGTGCGGCTGGGCGAAGGCTTCGTCCCGGTCCTGATGACCGTCGGCATGGCGGCGCTGTTCACCTTCGCCCTGTCGCTACCGCAGGCCTTCCGGGACCCGCACGGCAACAACGCCGGCCCGGTGGTGGCGGCGATCAGCTACGTGGTGATCCGGGCGGTGCATCTGGCGCTGTACTGGCACGCGATCCGGGACAGCACGACCGAACGCCGACAGCTCATGCGGTTCCTGCCGGAGCTGGTGCTCAGCACCCTGCTGCTACTCGCGGCCGCGCTGGTCCCGCCCTGGATCGGCCCCGACGGGCGGGCCACGCTGGTCCGCGACGGCCTGTGGGTGGCCGTCGTGCTGCTCCAGTACGGCACCGGCCTCGTCGCGGGCAGTTGGGGCTGGGGGGTGACCTCCGCCGAACACTGGACCGAACGGTACGACCTCATCCTGATCATCGCCCTGGGCGAGTCGGTGATCTCCGTCGGTGTCGGCAGCAACCTGCTCGGCCACCCGCCGACCTGGGCCGGGGTGACCGCGGCGGGGCTCGGCATCTTCTTCACCGCCGCCCTCTGGTGGGTGCACTACGACATGATCGGGCCGGCCGCCCGGATCGCGTTGCACGCGACGAAGGGTCGCCCCCGGGTGGCCATGGCCCGGGACGCCTACGGCTACCTCTACCTGCCGATGATCGCCGGCATCATCCTGTTCGCCCTGGGCGCCGAGGGCATCGTGCACCAGATCGCCGACCCGGCCGTCAGCAACTACGAGCGGTCGCACGGGCCCGACGTGCCACTGCTGTTCGGCGGGGTGATCTTTTACATCTGCGGCAACATGCTCTTCCAGCTGCGTACCCTGCGCACGCTCAGCTGGACCCGGGTGGTGGCGGTGCTGCTGCTCGCGGTGGCGATCCCGGTCACCTCGTCGCTGCCCGCGCTGGCCGCGCTCGCCGTACTCACCGTGATCTGCGTCGGGCTGGTCGCCGCCGAGGTGGTGGTCTTCGGCGAGTCCCGGCGGGCCCTGCACGAGTTGGTCTTCGAGGAGCGCACCAGCCACGAGGCGCACGAGGCCGCCTGGCGCGCCCGCTGGCACGAGGAGTAAGGCGGGGCCCCCGCCTAACACTTCACGGCAGCGCCCCGGGATTCGCCGGTCAGCAGAATAGCTGGGCGCGCGGCGGCCGGGCCGCCGATGCTGGGGCGGTGATCACGTTCTCCGTACAGGCTCAGCCCACCGACGCGGCCAGCTGGCTGGACCTGGCCCGCCGGGTCGAGGCCGCCGGCTACGACGCGCTCTCCGTCGCCGACCATCCCGGCTCCTGCGCCTCGCCGTTCGTGGCGCTGGCCGCCGCGGCGGCGGTGACGTCGCGGATCGGCCTGCGCTCGTACGTCTCCAACGCCGGCGTCCGGGAGCCGATCCTGCTCGCCGCCGACGTGGCCACCCTGGACGTGGTCTCCGGCGGCCGGGCGGGGCTGGGTCTCGGCGCCGGCCACACCCCGGCCGAGTGGCGGGCGGTCGGGCGGGAACGCCCCGACGTGGCCGGCCGGGTGCGCCGCGGCCTGGCCGTGGCCGAGGCGGTACGCGCGCTGCTGGCCGGCGAGGAGGTCACCGTGGACAGCCCTGACCTGGTGGCCCGCTCGGCCCGACTGGACAAGCCCCGGCCGGTGCAGCGGCGGATCCCGTTCACCCTGGGCACCTCCAACTCGACGATGCTGCGCTGGGCGGGCGCGCACGCCGACGTGGTGGGGTTGGCCGGCTTCGGGCGTACCCTCGCCGACGGCCACCGGCACGAGGCCCGGTGGCGGGCCGACCAGATCGAGGCGCAGCTCGACCAGGTCGCGGCCGGCGCCGCCGGACGGGCCGAACCGCCGGCGCTGGAGGCGCTGGTGCAGACCGTGGTGGTCACCGACGACGCCGGGGCGGTGGCCGCCGAGCGGGCCGCGGAGGTCGGGCTGACCGGGCCGGAGCTGCTGGCCACCCCGTTCGTGCTGATCGGCAGCGCGGACGAGATCGTCGCGGCGGTACGGGAGCACCGGCGGCGCTGGGGCGTCACCCGGTTCGTGGTCCGCGAAGCCGCCGTCGAACCGCTGATCCCGGTGCTGGACCGCCTTCGGGCCGCGCCACCAGTCGGGTAGCTCCATCGCCCACACCTCGTTCGGGTCACCGTCACCCTGCCCGGGCTCGACACGGCGGAGCGCCAGCGTACGGCGAGACGATCCGTCGCCTCTTCAACGACCGCGCTGGGGCGCGGCGACGGTGGCCGGCAATCTCCTCGGGCTCTCCCCGAGTCGCCATGACCCAACGCCACGCCGTCATCAGGGGCGGCACGGGCGGGCGGGCGGCCGTGGCTAAGCTTTGACCATGCTCACCAGGCTTGAGGTGCAGGGCTTCAAGAACCTGCTCGACGTGGATGTCGAGTTCGGCCCCTTCACCTGCATCGCCGGAGCAAACGGCATCGGCAAGTCGAATCTGTTCGACGTGATCGAGTTCCTGTCGTACCTGGCGACCGACTCCCTCCAGCAGGCGTCCCAACGCGTACGCGGCACCGCTGGGCGGGTCGGAAGTGACCCCCGCGACCTCTTCCGCGACGGATACCGCAGCGCGCACCACCGGATGACGCTGGCTGCCGAAATGATCGTTCCCAGACAGGTTCAGGACGACCTGGGTGAGCGGACCCGGCCATCGGCGACGTGGCTTCGCTACGAGGTGGTCCTCGGGTACGAACCCAGCCGAGGGGAACACGGCACGGGGGGACTGCGTGTGGTGAGCGAGGATCTGCGCCAAGTCGATCCCGCTCAGTCGCGGCTACGTTTTCCCGCCGCGCCGGGTTTCCTGGACGCCGTCGTCGTCCACGATGACCAGCGACGGGTGTTCCTGTCGACCGACGTCGCTGCCACGAACGATGGAGTGATCTTCGATCTGCACGCGGACGGATCGGGGCCGGAGAAGTCACGCTTCACGGAGCGCGCGGGTCGTACCGTGCTCAGCACGACGAGCACCAGCGACTACCCGACGATTCTCGCGGTCAGACGAGAGATGCAGAGCTGGCGCCGGCTGGCCCTGGAGCCGTACGCCCTGCGTGCACCGGACGAGGCGGTGAATCCGGAACAACTCTCTTCCCGGGGCAGGCACCTCGCCGCCACGCTCCACCGGATCGCCCATGCCCCCGACTGGTCGGGCGACCCGGAGCGTACGTACGCCACTGTGGCCGGCCGGCTCGCTGACCTGGGCGTCAACGTGGAGACGCTGGACGTCGAGTTCGATGAGGTACGGCAGACATTCACGCTTTTCCTCCAGGAGAAGGGCGGGCTCAGGCTTCCCGCGCGGGCCCTCTCCGAAGGCACCTTGCGCTTCCTCGCGCTCTGCGTACTGCTACAGGACGCCGACCTGACCGGGCTGGTGTGCATGGAAGAGCCCGAGAACGGCCTCTACCCGGCAGTTCTGCCCGCGATGATGCAGCTCGTTCAGGACCTGGCTGTCGATCCCACCGAATCGCCGGTTGACAACAACCCGTTTCGTCAGGTCATCGTCAACACGCACTCTCCAGCGGTGGTGCAGCTCTGTGACCCGGACGACCTTCTGTTGGGCCAACTGAAGCCGAAGGCCACTCCGGACGGGGCCATCGCCAGGTCGCTGTCACTGCTCCCGTTCCGCGGCTCCTGGCGAACGGTTCCGGGCCGGCCCACCTTCTCCGAAGCGGACGTGGTGACGTATCTGGCGAATCCCTCCGCCGCCCGGCTGCGGCTTCCGCCAGGACTGACGGCGTGAGCGACCGCGCACGTTCCGGCCTCTTCGTGGCGGAAGGAAGTTCCGACCAGCCGCTGGCCGATATCGTCGAGCTGTTGTTCTTCGAACGTGGCGTCGAGGTCAATTTGAGCCACCCGTCGTTCGAACTGCTGCCGAAGGTGGGCAAGGACGTCCGTTCCCGCGTTACGGCAGGCCTGGAGTTGGCCGGCGGAACGGTTGATGTGATCGTCGTGCACCGGGATGCCGACAACGCGGGTTACCAGGCCCGCCTCAGGGAGATCCGCGCCGCCACCACGCCGGTGTCCGCCGGATCCGCCCTCGTTCCGATCATTCCCGTACGCATGACCGAAGCATGGCTCCTCCTCGACGAGGCCGCGATTCGGCAGGTGGCCGGCAACCCTCGCGGCCGGGTGAGCCTCGGACTACCGAGGGCACACGAGGTGGAGTCGATCGCCGACCCCAAGGCGAAGCTCCGCGAATGTCTCGTCAGGGCCGCCGATGTCACGGGAAAACGGCGGGAGAGAGTCAATGGCCGGTTCAACGAACATCGCCGGCAGCTTTTCTCGTGGCTCGACCGGTCCGGGCCCGTCACCCGCCTCACCGGTTGGCAGCGCGTGGTTGACGAGGTTGACACCGTGGTGAAGCTGTGGAGCCGGACCGGCGAGTGAGCGGTCAGCCCAGTTGCTCGTAGTAGCGGATCTTCTCGCGGAGGTGGTCGTACTGGCGCTGGAGCAGGCGCACCTGCTCCTCGACTCGCTCGGCGTGCCGGCGCAGCAGGGCATGCCGTTCGCCGGTGGTGTGCTCGCCCTCCCGGGCGAGTTCGGCGTACCGGCACATCTCGGCGATCGGCATGCCGGTGTCGCGCAGGCAGCGGAACAGCACCAGCCAGCCCAGGTCGTCGTCGGTGAAGACCCGGCGCCCGCCGGAGGTGCGGCCGATGTCGCTGAGCAGGCCGATCTTCTCGTAGTAGCGGAGAGTGTCGAGGCTGAACCCGCTGCGGGTCGCGGCCTCCGACGGCGAGTAACCGCTCATGTCGGCCGATCCTAGCGCTTGACCTGGAGCGCACTCCAGGTTGAAAGCTGGTGCCATGACGACGACACGAATTCTGGGTCGCAGCGGCATCGAGGTAAGCGCACTCGGCATGGGTTGCTGGGCGATCGGGGGCCCGCTCTGGGGCGACGGCGGGCAGCCGTTCGGCTGGGGCGAGGTGGATGACGACGAGTCGATCCGGACCATCCACCGCGCTCTCGACCTGGGGGTGACCCTCTTCGACACGGCCAGCAACTACGGCGCCGGGCACAGCGAGCGGGTCCTGGGCCGCGCGCTGGCGGGCCGCCGGGACCGCGCGGTGATCGCCACCAAGTTCGGCAACCGCGCCGAGGAGGCCACCCGCCGTTGGACCGGCACCGACCCGAGCCCCGGGTACGCGGTGGCCAGCCTGGAGGAGTCGCTGCGCCGGCTGGGCACCGACCACGTCGACCTGTACCAGTTGCACATCAACGACCTGCCGGCGTCCGCCGCGCTCGATCTGGTCGACACCCTGGAGGGCCTGGTCACCCAGGGCAAGATCCGGGCGTACGGCTGGAGCACCGACAACCCGGCGTCGGCCCGCGCGTTCGCCGAGGGGGGTCCGCACTGTGCCGCCGTGCAGCACGACGAGTCGGTGTTCAAGGACAACGCGGAGATGCTCGCGGTCTGCGACGCGCTCGACCTGGCCAGCCTGAACCGGGGGCCGCTCGCCATGGGCCTGCTCACCGGTGCGCGGCGGGCCGTCGGCCGGGACGACGTGCGCGGGGCCGCCCCGGAGTGGCTGGTCTGGTTCACCGACGGGCGGCCGACGCCCGAGTGGTCGGCCCGGCTGGAGGCCATCCGCGGCGCGCTCACCGCCGACGGTCGTACCCTCGCCCAGGGCGCGCTGGGCTGGCTGCTGGCCCGCAGCCCGCGCACCGTGCCGATCCCCGGCTGCCGCACCGTCGCGCAGGCGGAGGAGAACTACGGCACCCTGGCGTACGGGCCGCTGCCCGCGGACGCGTTCGCCGAGGTGGAACGGCTGCTGGCCGATCTGCGCCCGGCACCCGCCAGCGCCTGACAATGCCGGCTCCGGCCGGGCGGGACCAGCGGATTCGCTGCTCGCGCCCGGCCGGCGTCGTTCGGAGTTTTCGGCGGCGCGGGGTGCCGTGCGGGGCGCCGGGCCCCGGGGACGGATGCTTCCTCGCGTCCTACCAACTTGATGTCGTAAACGAATCACCCGGCTGGCGACGCCCGAATGCGTCGGACCCGCCACTAGGGTTTGGCAATGATCCTTCCCGATTTCGTGGGCACCTGGATGGGGACGAACGGGTTCCGTCTGATGCCCGGTGATCCGCTGGCCGACTCCCCCGCCGCCGCGACGGTGACCGTCGCTGCCGGCGGCCACCTGACCTCGATCGGCTATCGGTGGGAGCATCCCGACGACGGTCCGCAGGACGGGTTGATCGTCGTCTGGGCCGCCGGCGAGGACGGCTCGCTCGCGGCGGTGTGGGGCGACTCGTGGCATCAGAAGCCGGTGCCGATGTCGCTGTCGCTGTCCGGAAATCGTGGGGCGGGCGGCATCGTGGAGCTCGATGGCGGCTACGGCGGCGGTTGGGCGTGGCGGATCGTGTTCGACACCACCGACGTCGAGCAGTTCCAGATGCGGATGGACAACGTCGTACCCGCCGGTGAGGCAACGGCTGAGCTGCCCTCGGGGCCGTATCCGGCGATGGTCATGCACCTACGTCGCCCCTGACGGCCCGCCCGGCGGCCGACTGGCCGAAGGCGGAGCCCAGGTTTCCGTGGGCCCCGGGGGTGGTGGCGTTGGCTGCCCGCCCGTCCCGTCGGCCTCACCCAGGAGGAGGCCGACGGGCAGGCGTCACGGCTTGCCCTGCCCCTGCGGCAGTTCCTCGGCGACGAAGACGCCGACGCCCTGCACACCCTCGACCAGGCCCTCGGACCTGAGCGCGAAGATGGCCTGACGGACGACGATGGTCGAGACTCCATGCTCCCGGCAGAGTTCGGCCGTAGATGGGAGTTTGTCTCCCGGAGCGAGTTCACCGGACGCGATCTGCTCGCGGATGTGATCCGCGAGCCGCGCCCATTTGGCCTTGGCGGGCATCTGTTCTCCCTGGTCTGCCCCGCCATTTGAGCACGCGTGAACTTGTGATGGCAACTGATGCCCGGACATCGCTTGCTTTATATAAGCGGTCATCTTAGGCTGACCCCGACCGGCTCCCCTGGTCTGCAAACCCCGGAGCCGGTCTCCCCCGGGGACCACCCGGCCGGCCGCTCCCCCGGCAGTCGGCCGGGTGCCCCCTGCCCGCGACCACCCGTCGACGGGCTCCGTGAACAGGCCCGGGGCGGGTGCCGGGCTCCGGCCGGCCAGGCGCGCGCCCGGCCGTCCCCGCCCGCCCCGGCGCCACCGGCGATGTGAAGGAGGCACAGCGTGCGGACGACTGCCACCCCACCGGTGGACGCGTTGGAAAAGGTGCTCGGCGAACTGCCCCTGCCGTGGATCGTCACCCCGGAGGACGTCCAACTCGCCCTGCGGGTGCTGCTCGTGCACCAACTTGAGCAGTGGCCCACCGGCCCGCTCTGCCGCAGCGACCGGACCCCGTACCCCTGCCTGCTGCACCGCTGGGCGCGGCGGGTGCTGGACGCGCGCGGCCTGACCGACGACGTGGTCGACGCCCTGGCGGGGCGCGGTGAGCTGCCGCCCGGCGTACCCGGTGGGCGGCTCTGATGGGGTGGCCGCGACGGAACGCGGCGCCGGTGCCGCTCGCGCCCGGGCACCGGCGGACCTGGCGGTACGGGCGGCGCTGGTGCTCGTGCGGGCTGCGCTGGACGGCCTGCCCGGACCGGCACGCGCCGGTGCCCACCGAGCCGCCCGCACCACCGCCGAACAGCCGCTGGTGGGACGAGGTGACCCGGGCGAACCCGCAGGTCGGGCGGGTCGGCCGGCTCACCCCGGCGCAGACGTGGCGGGCCAACGGCGGGCGGTGGTGACCGCCGCGCACCTGCCGCTGCGACCGCTCTGGCTCTGCCGGGCCTGCGCCGCGCCGTGGCCGTGCGCGCCGGCCCGGCTGGGGCTGCTGCGGGAGTACGCGGGCGAGCGGGTGGCGCTGCTGGTCTACCTGGGCGGGATGCTGCACGACGCGGCGGGCGAGCTGCACCGGCTGAACCCGCACGACGGGCCGGCGCCGGACCAGCTCTACGCCCGCTTCCTCGGTTGGGCGACCGTCCGCCGATCAGGGCCCGCCCCACCCGGATGCCCGATGCGGGAGACCGGCACCAGGGCACTAATCTACGAAGGTCAACGCGACGGCACCGACGGGTTGGGGACAAAGCGAGATGCTCGACGGCATCGACACGACGCACCGGGGCACCCCGTGAGCGGCGGACGACCGGGGCGCGGTCCGACTGAGGCGTCGGGGCAGCCGACGACCCCCACGCAAGCGCCCGTCGACGCCCCGCCGGCCCCTGCGCCCCGGCAACCCGATCCCGCCGTCGACAGCAGGTTCGCGCTGCCGCCCGCGGCGGACGAACGGAGCACCCTCGACACCTTCCTCGACTTTCAACGCGACGCCCTGGTCCGCAAGTGCGCCGGTTTGACCGACGAGCAGTTGCGGCTGCGGCCCGTGCCGTCGTCCGGTCTGTCGCTGATCGGCCTGATCCGCCACCTGGCCACGGTCGAACGCTGGTACTTCCAGGCGGTGATCGCCGAAGCCTTCCCCGGCGACCTGTACGACCTCACCGACGACCCGGACGCGCCGTTCACCGACATCGCCGCGGCCACCGGCGCCGAAACCTTCGCGGCCTGGCGGGCTGAGGTCGCGGTGTCCCAGCGGATCGCCGCCGAACGGCCACTCGACGCGATCGGTCGCTCCCCCGGCACGGGGAACGCGCGTTCGCTGCGCTGGGTGCTCACCCACATGATCGACGAGTACGCGCGACACCTGGGCCACGCCGACATCCTGCGCGAGGCGATCGACGGCCGGACCGGTGAGTGACAACACGCACCTTCGTGCCTCGCGCCGAGGTGATGGCCGCCTTCGCCACCGCGCCGGTCCTCGACGAAGCACAGTTCCGCAGTGACCTCGACGCGGCGATCGACCAGGACCTCCTCGACCGTGAGTGGTGACTCGGCCCTGCCGCTGTCACCACCATCCGCCGAGCGCGACGGGTGAGTCATGCCGCTCAACCCATCCGAGTCCGGCTGCGTACCCGAAGATATGAGCATGCGGATCCTCATGGCCGGCGCGTCCGGCTTCCTCGGCGCCCGGCTGGTCGACCGGCTCACCGCGGACGGACACCAGGTCACCCGGCTGGTCCGGCGGCCACCCCGGACCCCGGACGAGCGGCAGTGGAACCCGTCCGCCGCCCAGCTCGACCCCACGGTGGTCGCCGAGACCGACGCGGTGGTCAACCTGGCCGGCGCGGGCGTCGGCGACAAGCGCTGGGACGACGAGTACCGGGGGGTGATCCGGTCCAGCCGGGTCGACACCACCACCACGCTCGCCATCACGATCGCCGGCCTGCCGACGGAGGACCGGCCCGCCGCGCTGCTCAACTCCTCCGCGGTGGGCTGGTACGGCAACACCGGCGACCGGGCGGTCGAGGAGGACGCCCCGGCGGGCGAGGGTTTCCTGGCCGACGTCTGCCGGGTCTGGGAGGCCGCGACCCGGCCGGCCGAGGACGCCGGCGTACGGGTGGTGCGGCTGCGCACCGGGCTGCCGCTGCACCGCGACGGCGGCCTGCTCAAGCCGCAACTGCTCCCGTTCAAGCTGGGCATCGCCGGCCGGCTGGGCAGCGGCCGGCAGTGGATCCCCTGGATGGCGATGGCCGATTGGCTGGACGCCGTCGCGTTCCTGCTGGCCCGCGACGACCTGGCCGGCCCGGTCAACGTGGTCGGTCCGAATCCGGTGACCAACGCCGAGTTCACCCGGGAACTGGCCCGCCAGCTGCACCGCCCGGCGCTCATCCCGATCCCCGCGCTGGCGCTGCGGATCGCGCTCGGCGGGTTCGCCCACGAGGCGCTCACCAGCACCCGGGTCCTGCCCGGCGTACTGACCGGGGCCGGCTTCACCTTCCGCCACCCCGACCTGGCCGGCGCGCTGCACGCCGCCCTCACCGAGTGAGTGATTGGCGGGGCCCCGACGAAGCCCACGATGAGGGAGACCACCGCGCCTGCCGTGGCGACGCCGAGCACCTGGCCGTACCGGGGCGGGATCCGGTCGACGCC
>NZ_JBFAID010000013.1:0-120338 GCF_040654475.1 Micromonospora sp. NPDC050686 | reverse complement strand
GGCGGCGCGGCGCGGTGCGCAGCGGCACCGCCGCGACTCCCGCCGGCCGCGGCGGCCGGTCCGGCACGGTGGCCCGGCCGAAGCCCCGGGTCCGCCACGGCGTCAGCGGCGCCGGCCGGGCCAGGCTGGACACCCCCTGCGCGGGCCGGTTCACCGGCCCGCCGACCGCGGCCAGCCCCGCGCCGACCGCGAAGAAGATCACCGACAGGTTCGGATCGATGTACGCGTACACCGGGACGACCACCAGCGCGATGACCGGAACGGTGCTCAGCCAGTACCCGGCCGGCGACACCGCGGCGGCCAGCCGGCGGGCGACCAGCAGCAGCCAGCCGAGGAAGACCAGCAGCGCGGGGATGCCGTGGCTGTAGAGCAGCTGCCAGATCAGCCCCTGGGTGCCCAGCGGCTCCTCGGCCAGCGTGGTGTCGACGCTCTTCGGCGCACCGTAGCCGAGCAGCGGGGAGCGCTCCACCGCCTGCCAGGTCCGCACGTACAGGTCCATCCGGTCCACGTTGGTGTCGGTGGTGCTCACCCGGGCGTCGATCATGTCCTGCACCGGCACCACCAGGCTGACCACCCAGGCCAGCAGCACCAGGGCGCCGATCCAGACGATCAGCCGGGCGTTGCCCCGGAACAGGGCGCGCAGGCCCAGGTAGAGCAGGCCGGCGCCGAGGCCGACGAACATGCCCCGGTTGAGGGTCAGGAACGCCGGCACCACCGACAGCGGCAGCGAGACCCAGAGCAGCACCCGCAGCCGGCCGGTCCGCACCGACGCCAGGTAGGCCAGCACGCACGGCACCAGCAACGCGTACGCCGTCCCCCAGTTGTTGGTGTACGGGTACGGCGCGGCGGTGCGGTAGATCGGCGACCGGGACAACGGGTTGAACTCGGTCACCCGGACGTGGGTCAGCGCCTGGATGTACCGTTCGCCGGCGACGCCCTGCGGCAGCGCGAGCTCCACCGGGGTGGTGAGGGCGAGGGTGGGCGCGAGCACGGCCAGCCAGCCAAGGGCCACCAGGCCCAGCCAGTACCAGCCCAGCGGGCGCAGCACCCGTTCCCACCGGGCGCCCTCCCGCAGCAGGGTGTACACGTACACGCAGACCACCAGCGCGGTCGCCAGGAAGCCGAAGCGCAGCCCGAAGGTGAGGTAGGCGGTGGCCCGGTCCAGCCGGCTGGCGCTGAGCAGCACCAGGAAGAGGAAGACCAGCCAGCAGGCGGTGCCGGCGGGCAGCGGCACCCGGCCCCGCGCGACCAGCAGGGCGAGCAGCGCCACGCCGAGGATCGACCAGCCGAGATAGAACGCGCCGAGCGCCCACCACAGGGGCACCAGCGCGAACATCACCGTCAGCGGCCAGACCGGCAGCGGGGGCGGCGGTCCGGGCCGGATCGTGGTCCCCGGTGCCCGGTCCGGCGTCCGGGTGGCCCCGGCCCCGGGTGCCGGCGCGGCGGTGCCGGTCGCCGCCGCCCGGTCAGACACCCCGCCCCGTCCGCTGGGCCAGCCGCAGCACCCGCTCGCCGGAGAGCAGGCCGAGCACCACGGGCACGGTCACCAGCACCCGCTTCTCGCGCGGGTTGAGCCGCAGCACCCGGCCCAGCTCGCGCACCGCCTCGCGGCGCCGCCGGCCGGAGGCGAGCGCGAAGGCGATCTGCCCGTGCAGCCGGGCCAGCCCGGTCCGGCTGCCGGCCAGCTCGGGATGCTTGTCGATCAGGTACCGGGTGGCCTCGACGATGACCGCCCAGCGGCCGAAGAAGAACGACCCGCCGTGCCAGTCCACCGCGACCAGCACCTCGGGCACCACGGCCACCGGACCGTGCGCGGCGATGCGCAGCAGCCACTCGTAGTCCTCGCCGTAGCCGCCGGGCAGCTCCTCGTCGACCGGGCCGACGGCGTCCCAGGTGGAGCGGCGCAGCAGCAGGGTGCTCGAGTGCACCTCCATGACCCGGTCCTCGACGAAGTCGGCCAGGGTCACCTCGGTCCGGTCGAGCCGGCGGTCCTTGGCGATGCCGGGGCCCTCCAGCCGGATGGCGCAGCTGGCCGCGGCGGCCTCCGGGCGGGCGGCGAGCAGCTCGACCTGGCGGCGCAGCTTGCCGGGCAGCCAGTGGTCGTCGTCGTCGCAGAAGGCGATCAGGTCGTGGCGGGCCTCGGCCGCGCCGGTGTTGCGGCCACCCGGCAGGCCACGGGAGTGGGTGTTGGTCACGTAACGCAGCACCCGGCCGGGCGGCACGGGCAGCTCCAGCGGACGGATGTCGGTGTGGTCGTAGACCACCACGCACTCGACCTCGCCGGGATAGTCCTGGCCGAGGATCGCCCCGACGGCCCGCTCCAGCAGCCCCGGCCGGTCCCGGGTGGCCACCACGACGCTCACCGGCGCACACGTCGCCCGGTCGAGGTCAGCCACGCCCGTCTCCCGTCAACACCAGGCCGAACGGCTCGACGCCGACCGCGCGCAGCCGCTCCGTCAGCCGGGTCAGCTGCGCCACCCTGGTCCGGTCCCGCGCGGCGACCAGCACCGCCCGGCCCTCCCGGGCGGCCCGCACCCCCCGCTCGTCGTGCAGCGCGGGCGGGGCGTCGAGCACGGTGAGGCCGGCCCCGGGCGTCGCGTCCAGGCCGACCAGGTGGACCCGGCCCGCGCCGATGCGCACCTCCCAGCCGTCGCCGCCCCCCGCCGCCGGCTCCGCCGGCCGGGTGACCGGGATGACCTCGGTCCGGTCGTCGGTGGTGGTGGACCGGTACACGGCGCCGTTCGCGGCGTCCGCGGCCGGGAAGGGCCGCGGCTTGCGCACCGCCGGGATGACGACGGTGTCCTCCGGCCCGCCCGCGCCGCCCCCGCCGCCCCCGCCGGTGACCGGCGTGCTCACCGGCGCCGGGCGGGGCCGGGACAACTTGGACGCCACCCGCTCCACCGGCGGGGTGCGCCGTTGCGCGTCCAGCAGCAGCAGACGCATCCGGTCCGCGCTCTCCGGCGCGACACCGAGGCGCACCTCGTGGCTGTCGGCGGCCAGCACCGCGGCGATCCCCGCGGTGATCCGCTCGCGTCCCTCGTCGGCGGCGGCCGAGAGCAGCACGAGCGGGCCGGCCTGCGGCCCGTCCACCCAGCGGGCCAGGGCGAGCACCAGGTAACGCAGGTCCGACTCGTCGGGCTGCCCGCCCCGGTTCCGGCGGACCCCGCCGAGCAGCGGCGCGCCGACGGCGGCCAGCGCCTCCGCCGAGGTGCGTACGCGCCGGTCCAGCGCCTCGCGGACGAAGGCCACCAGCCCGCCGAGGAGCAGGCCGCCGAGCACCCCGGCGACGAGGATCAGCGGGGCGCTGTCCCGGGTGGACGGCACCGGCGCGCGGGCGGCGCTGGTCACCGAGCCGGGGCTGAGGTCGGCGGAGGCGACCTTGGAGCGCTGCTCGGCCAGGGTGGCGAGCTGGTCGTTGAGCGCCCGGAGCTGGTCCAGCAGGGCGCTGGTACGCGGAGACGGGTTGGTGGTCGACTGGTTGCCCGGCAGGGACCGCTGGGTGGTGGTGCGTTGCGCGGTCACCACGCTGATCGTCTCGTCGTACGACTTGAGCACCCCCGCCCGCTGGTTCTCGTAGATGCCCCGGCGCAGGTTCAGGTACGCCTGGGCGGCGCCGTTGGCGCCAGCGACCGCCTCGGACTCGCTGTGCCCGGCGTACTGGAAGCGCATCACCTGGCCGCCGACCGGGGTCTCCACCTCCAGCGCGTCGGCCACGTCGGAGCTTTCCCGGCCGGTGATGGCGGCGACCTTGTCGATCACCTCGTTGCTGCCGGCGATGCCGCTCTCGGCCGTCATGTTCACCGCCCGGTCGGCGCCCCCCGACGGGACCGAGAACGGGTCGGTGACCACCGGGCGGACCACCACGGCGGTGGTGGCGGTGTACGTCGCGGGCAATACGAACAGGTAGACCAGCGCGCCCACCACGACCAGCGCCACCGCGGCGAGCGACTCCCGCCACCGGCGCACCGGAATGCGGGCCAGCTCGGCGAGGCCGACAGGGTGTTGCCGGGCGGTGGCGACGTCGGTCACGTCCATGTGCGGTCCTTGCGCGAGGGGTTGGGTGGGCCGAGTCCGGCCGGGCGCCCGGGCGCGACCTGGTCCCATTGTCGTGGAACGGAAGCCGTGCGTAATGCCCGGTCCCGCCAGGTGACCCGCCGGCGCCGCGCGGACGCCGACGGGCCACCGCAGTGGTGGCGGGGTGGTCAGGAGGTGGCGAAGAACAGGGTCTTGTTCGACCAGTTCACGCCGGCGGACGCCGGGGCGACGACGACGGCCGCGGCACCGTCGACCGCCTGCTCGTCGAAGGGCACGCTGCGCAGGGCGCCGTCCGTCGAACCGTAGACGATCTTGCCGTTGACCCAGGCCATGCCCCGCACGTTGCCCCAGTTCAGGCCGACGCTCGGCAGGCTGAGCTCGGTGCAGCCCAGGATGTAGCCGTCCGGCTCCAGGTAGCGGTAGAACAGCTTGTTGGTGCCGGCCTTGGTGTAGTACATCCGCCCGTCGAGATAGAACGCCCCGCTCATCGACGCGGCGTTGAACCAGTCGTTGTAGCCGCTGCTGACCCAGGGCGCGCCGACCGAGCCGCCGGTGAACATCGACACCTCGAGGTAGCTGCCGCTCGGCGCCCCGGAGACGGTCTTTGCCCAGTACAGCTTGTTGGCGATCGAGAAGGACGCGCCGGCCGCGGTGAGGTTCGGCTGGGCGCTGGTCACCGGGGCGCCCAGCGTGCTGCCGTTGAACGGCACCTTGGTGGTCGTGCCGTTACCGGCGCCCAGGTAGAGGTAGCCGGAGGCGGCGGTCGGGGCGTTGACCGCCGGGATCGTCCGGCCGCCGGAGAGCGGGAACAGGCCGAGCCGGCCGTGGTACTCGTTGCCGAGGCCGTCGGAGTCGAACCCGGCGAGGACGCCGTTGCTGCCCCGCCACAGCTCCCACACGATCGCGCCCCAGGCGGTGGTGCCCGCGGGCGCGCCGCTCCGGCCCGGGTTCCAGACCACCGGCAGGCCGTTGATCGGGTCGAGGGCGCCGAGGCCGTACCGGTTGATCGCCCCGGCGCCGGCCGCGTCGTTGCCGTTGGCGTTGTTCAGCCAGCGGAAGTGTCCACCGACGTAGACCACGTTGTCGGCCACCTCGACCGAGGTCACCGAGTCGGTGCCGGTGTAGTTGACCCAGGTGGCGTCGAGGCTGCTGCCCCGCGCCGAGGTCTCCCACCGGGTGATCGCGTCGCAGTACGCGCCGTCACCACGCCCACCGTCGGCGATGATGATGAAGTAGCTGCCGTCGTCGGAGAAGTCCACGTCCCGGGCGTAGAACGGGAACGACCAGTCGTAGCAGGGCGCCACGAAGCGCTGGGTGCTCCAGTTGGCCACCGCCGGCGTACCGGTCAGGTCGACCACCACCACCTGGTTGCGCGGCTGGCCGTTGACCTGAGTGAAGTTGCCGACCGCGACGAGGGTGTCGCCCTGCGGCGAGACGGCGAGTCCCCAGACCAGTTCGCTGCTGGCGCGCGCGACGCTGGCGTCGATCTGGAAGGTGGGGTCGATCGCGCCGGTGCCGGCGTCCAGGCGGGCGAGCAGCGAGTGCTCGGTGCCGTTGACCCAATGGAAGGCGCCCGCGATGTAGAGCTTGCCGTTGTGCACGATGGTCCGGCGCACCAGCCCGCCGTCGCTGCGGCCGACCCAGCTGCCCACCGTGGCGCCGGTGGTCGGCTCCAGCGCGACCAGATTCTTGCGGCTCACCCCGTTGACGGTGTTGAACGCCCCGCCGACGATCAGCTTGCCGTCGGCGTTGACGGCCAGCGCGTGCACCGCGCCGTTGAGGGCCGGGGCGAAGTCGGTCTTCAGCGCGCCGGTGGTGCGGTCGTAGGCGAACAGGTAGCCGCGGGCGGTCCAGCTCCCGGCGCCGGCGGCCTTGACCGAGGTGAAGGAACCGCCGACGAAGACGGTGTTGCCGACCTCGGCGAACGCCTTCACGTCGCCGTTCTGCGCGTGCGGGATGTTGTCGGCGGGGTCCGCCGAGGTGAGGGTCATGGCGACCGGGGTGAGTCCGTCCGCCCGGGCCGGCGCGGCGAGCAGGCCGACGGCCAGCACCGACGCGGCGAGCGCGGCGAGCCAACGCACCACCGGCAGCCGGCTCGCTCGGGACGATGTTCTGAACAGCACTGGTGCCCCCATTGACGTAGTGAGATCTGCGTAGCTTTCTGCGCCCGGAAATGCCGCACCGACGACCGACCGGACCACCCGGGCGACGGCGCGGTCATCCCGTCCACCGGAACGGCCGGACGTCGCCGCAGCGGTCGACCCGCCACGACGCTGCCGCCGTCAGGTCGGCCGGGCTGATCGCGTCCGCCTCGCGGGCCAGCACCAGCCCCCGGCGGTCGAGCCCGCGCGCCAGCTCGACCTGGTGGTCGTCCACATGCTCGCCGTGGCCCCGGCGCCGGGGCACCACAATGGCCCGCCGGCCGGCCCACATCGCGGCCAGCGCCGAGCCGACCCCGGCGTGGGTCACCACCACGTCCGCCTCCCGCATAGCCTGCGCCATCTCCGCGTGCGGCACCTGGTCCCGGGCCCCGGGCGGCAGCCGCGGGATCCGGGTGGAGCCGACCTGCCAGAGGATCTCCGCCTCGGCCGGCAGCACCTCCACCAGCCGGGCCAGCAGCCGCGGGAAGCCGAACCGCGCCTGGGTGCCGAGCGCCACCACGATCCGGGACACCGGCCGCGGCGACGGCACCGGGTGGGCGACGTATCCGTCGAAGATGGAGCCGCCGTACCGCCAGCGCTCGTCCGCCCAGTCGGGATGCTGGGTGTAGAGCTCGGCGCGGGGCACCCCGGCCACCATCCGCCCGGTCAGCGACGGCCCGGCAGTCCGGGTGGCGCTCTCGATGTAGTGGCAGGTCAGGCCGCGCCGCGCGGCCGGCACGAAGAACGACAGCGCGACCGCCGCCCCGGTGCTGACCACCCGGCCGAACCGGCCACCGCGCAGCACCCGCCGCGCGGCCAGCCAGTCGCGCACAGCCCCCGCCACGTCCCGGGTGCGGATCGGCGGGACGTGGATGACCTCCTGCCCGGTCAGCAGGGAGCGGCTCTGCGGCGAGTCGAAGGTGGCCCAGACACAGTCGTCCTGCACACCGAGCCGGGGTACCAGATGGTGCAGCTCCGCGAGGTGACCGCCGGCGGAGGCGACGAGAAGGGTGGTCATGTCGTGCCGTCTTCCGTTGTCCGGGAGGTCGGGTCGCGGTTGCGGTCGCGGCCCGGCCCGGGTCAGCTACCGGCCGGCACCTCCTGCCGGGTCGGTTCCGGTCGCCGGGCCGGGGGCCGGATCCGGCCCTCGGCGACCAGCAACGCCGGCGCCATGACGCCGAACAGCAGGGCGCCGAATATCCAGCCGCCCAGCACGTCGGTCAGCCAGTGCTTCTCGGCGTAGACGCGGGTGTAGCCCTCCACGGCGACCAGCAGCGCCACCGCGGTGGCCAACGCGATCCGGCCACCGCGCGGCAGCCGCCAGGTCAGCCCGGCCAGCAGGGCGATGGTGCCGAAGGTGAGCAGCACCCGGGCGCAGCCGCCGGACGGGTAGGTGCCCAGGTCGGTCGGCGGGTGCCCGCGGTCCACCACCCGGGCGAGGATCTCCTGGGTGTACTGCTCGAGCACGAACTGCAGGGGCAGCGCCAGCAGCGGCAACCACCAGCGCCGGCGCCGCCACAGCACGGCGAACACCAGCGCCGCGACCACGGTCACCCACTTGAGCGGGTACCGGTCGCCGATGGCGGTGACGAACGAGTTCAGCTCGGCCCAGCCGGCCACCCGCCGAGCGTGCACGTACTCGAAGACGGGCCGGTCGAGGTGCGGCTCCAGGCGGGACAGCGCCTCGCCGAGCGGCCAGCAGACCGCCACCACCGCGGCGGAGCCGGCGAGCAGGACCACCAGCGCGGTGCCGAACCGGCCCACGGCGCCGTTCAGCGCCGCCACGGCCAGCCGCAGGCGCTCGGCCGCCCGTCCGGCCCGCAGGGCCGGCGCCCAGCGGGTGACCCCGACCGGGACCAGCACCGTGGGCAGCAGCACCACCAGCACCGCGCACGCGTAGATGATCAGCATGGCCGGACACCACCCCCGGTGTCCCTGCCGGTGCGCCGGGCTGCCCCTCGCCCGGCGATCCGCGCCGATGCCATCGGTCCCCCTGTCGTGCCGGCCGTCGGCCGGACCGCGTGCTCCCGACGTCCCACGACGTCGGGAGTGCAGCGATCACGGTGCGGCGGACCGCCCGTAATCGAGTGGTGACAGTAGTGGACCGAGCAGGGGATGCGATAGCGTCGATGTCGTCACTGCGGCTTTTCGGCGGAATGTGAGTCCATCTCCGGACACTTCGTTCCGTCCGCCGAAGCACGTACGGGCAACCTCAGCCGCCGCTCGTGAGCCGTCCGGCGAGCATCCGCGGCAACGCCGGATGCAGCTTCCCGCTCCACCCGCCGCCGCCGGCCGCCAGTTCGGCGGTACGCAGCCAGAGCTCGACCAGGTAGGCGTCCGCGACGAACCGCCGGCGCGCCCGATCCAGGCCGAACGCCGCGCCGTACCGGTCGAGCACCGCGACCATGTCGGCGGTCGCCTCCGGCACGGCCCGCCCGCGCAGCGACAGCGCGCTCTGGAATCCCTGATGGGCGAGGTCGAAGCCGACCGGCCGGTCCGGCCCGCTGTTCTCCCAGTCCCAGGCCCAGAGCCGGCCGCCGTGCCCGCCCAGGTTCCACGGCACCCAGTCGCCGTGCCAGTGGCCGAACTCCACAGTGGTCGCACCGTCGCGGGCGGCGAGCGCCGCCACCGCCTCCCGCGCCGGCCCACCGGCCCGCTCGGCGCGGTCGGCCAACCCGGCCAGGAACGGCGACCCGGCCAGCGGGCGGGACTCGGCCGGCGCACCGGCCCGCCGGGCCACCGCCAGCATCGCCGCCACCCGGGGCCGCTCCGCCCGGGACAGCCGGCGGACCCGGGCCGGCATCGGCGCCACCAGGGTCACCGCCAGCTCCCCCCAGCGCGTCTCGGCCAGCAGCCGGGGCACCTCGGGCAGGTCACCGCCGTCACGCGGCAGGGCACGCAGCGCCGCCGCCTCCGCCACCACCATGGCCCGGGTGGCGTCGTTCCAGCCGATCTTCGCGTACCCCCGGGCCGCTCCCCGGTCGTCGAAGAGCTGCAACGTCGGCTTGTGGTGCGGGTCGGGCGGCCGGATCCCGATCGCCGCGTGCAACGTGCGCCCGGCCGCGCGGCCCAGGTGCTCGGCGAGCAGCACCTCGGCCGGGTCGACCCGGTCCGGCACGGCCACGCTCAGCACCGGCATCCGGGCACGGCCGGTCGCGCCGAGCCCGGCCAGCAGCCCGACCGCGAGCCGGTTCATCCGCACCCGCGGTGGTCGCAGCGCGTTGTACGCCAGGGTGGCCGCCGCGCCGACCCGGCGGGAAGCCAGCGGCAGCAGGAACTTCGCCCGGTCCACAGAGGGCACCACCGCGTACCGGGCGGCCACCCGGTGACCGGGCGGCGGCGCGGACGGGCCGGCCGACACGCCCAGCCACAGGCGGGGATCGCCGAAGACCGCCCGGCACACCCAACCGATGCCGTCGGTCCGGCCCCGCGGGTCCTCCGCCATGCCGCCTCCCACCCGTACCTCCGCGATCACGACCGGGCACACCATAGGCCCGGCCGGCGCGGTCAGCGCTGCCAGACCCGGACGTAGTCGACCCGGAAGTCGGCCGGGAACCGGGTCGCCGGGTCCGGGTCACCGAGCCAGCCGCCGACCTGGAAGTTCAACCGCAGGTTGTAGGGCTTGTGGAAGACCTCGTCGAACCAGGGGGTGGTGGTGCGGTCGCGCTGCCAGACCTGCCGCCCGTCGACGTACCAGCGGATCGCGTCCGGCTCCCACTCCACCGTGTACGTGTGGAAGCCGTCCCCCGGATGCCCGGCCGGCAGGGGGACCCGCACGTCCTGCTTGACCGGGCTGTAGTCGTAGAAGACGGCCAGGGTGGCGGCCCGGTGCCACTCCGGACCGCCGGGCAGTTCCACCACGTCGATCTCGCCCCGCCCGCCGTCCTCCGGGCGCAGCCAGAACGCCGGCCACAGGCCGCGCGAGTCCCCCGGCCCGTTGGGTGACTGCGCCCGCACCTCGAAGCGCCCGTACCGGAACGACGTCCGGCCGATGGTGTCCAGGTAGCTCTGCGCGTACGCGCGCGGCTGCGCGCCGCACGGCACGGCCCGCCGTTCGGCGCGCAGCGTGAGCACGCCGCCGGAGACGAACGTGTTGGCCGGATCGGCCACGTTGCAGCCCCGGTCGATGTCCCTCGCCGTCGCGCAGGTTCCACTTCGACCGGTCCAGACCGGGGCCGTCGAACTCGTCGGACCAGACCAGCCGCCAGCCCGGCACCGGGCCGCCGCGGTCGGTCGTCGCGCCGGGCGGATCGCCGGTGGGCGGGCCGGCCGGCGGGCCGCCCGGCGCGACCGGCGGGGATTCCGGCGGGGCGGGCGCGGACCCGGCCGGGGCGGACGGCGCCGGGCCGGCGAGCGGCGACCCGCCGGACGCTTGTGGTGGCGTGCGCGACCCCGGGTCCGGGCCGACCGGCGCGGGTGCCGGGGTGGCTGCCCGGCCGCGGCGCGCGCCCCGGTCGTACGTCAGCACCAGCCGGGGCCGGACGGCGGCGTCGGCGTTCTCCCGGGAGGCCCAGTAGATCCGGGAGCCCCGGTCGAGCTGGGTGAGGGCGAACGCCACCCGGCCGTTGCCGGTCACCGCGCCGGAGACGTCGAAGTCGTTGAACCCGGTGACCACCCGCTGCGCCCGGGCCAGCGCCCCGTCCAGCGGCGGGCGGCGGGACCAGTCGCCCGGCCACGGCTCCTCGCCGGTCACCCGGTGCACGGCGACCCGGGCCGGGAACGGCTGCCAGCTCCAGACCCGCAGGGTGGCCCGGACCCGCACCACCTCCGGCGGCAGCTCCGCCACCACGAACTCGAACACCGCGTCCCGGCGCCCGTTGGGGTTGCCGTCGCAGAGCTGCGGGCAGCTGGCCAGCGCGGTCTCGGCCCCGGTGTCGCCGTCCTGGAGCACCTGACTCGCGGTGGCGTCGGCGGCCACCGGGACCACGATCGGCGCGACCTCCGCCCGGGACAGCGGCACGGCGGCGGCCCCCAGCACGAGCAGGCCGGCGCAGAACACGCCAAGCCCGAGCGCGCGGCGGCGAACCCGCTCCCGCCTTCGGTGCCCGGCCCCCACCAGGTGCGCTCCCCAGGCTCGACGACGGCTGTCCGAGCCAGCGTAGCGACCGCCCGCCCACCGCGCGGGTCACCCGAGCCGGCCCCGGGGACCGCCGTTCGGGTCAGCCGGCGGCCGCGGCCAGCGCGGCGGCCATCGCCGCCCGGGGCGCGGGGACGCCGGTGAACTGCTCGAACTGGCCGAGCGCCTGGGCGAGCAGCAGGTCCAACCCGGACACCACCCGGCAGCCGGCGGCGGCGGCCGACGCCGCGAGGGGGGTGGGCCACGGGTCGTACAGGGCGTCGAAGCAGACCGTGCCGGGGCGCCACCGCACCTGCCCGGCCAGCGGGTCCGCCACCCCCTTCGGGACGGTGGCGACCACCACGTCGGCGCCGGCCAGGGCGCCGACCGCCGCCGGCCAGGCCGCGCCGGTCAGTGGCACGCCGACGGCGTCCGCCACCGGCGCCAGCTCCGCCAGCGCCGCGGCCCGCCGCGCCAGCACGGTCACCCCGGCCGCGTCGAGCCGGGCCGCCGCGGCCAGCGCCGCCCGGGCGGTGCCACCCGCGCCGAGCACGGCCACCGTGGCGCCCCGGGCGACCCCGGCGGCGGTCAGCACCTCGACCATCCCGGCGACGTCGGTGTTGTCCGCGTACCAGCCGCCGTCGGGGCGGCGTACCAAGGTGTTGGCGGCGCCGACGGCGGCGGCGACCGGCGAGACCTCACCGGCCACGGCGAGCGCCGCCTCCTTGCCCGGCATGGTCACCGACAGGCCGGCCCACTCCGGGCCGAGGCCCGCGACCAGGCCGGCCAGCTCGTCGGCCGCGCACTCGATCCGGGTGTACGACCACCCGGTCAACCCCGCCGCCGCGTACCCGGCGTTGTGCAGCACCGGGGAGAGCGAGTGGGCGATCGGCTTGCCGACGACGGCGGCTCTCACTGGTAACGGGTGCAGTTCGACCCGGTGAGCACCTTGTTGTCGCACATCTGCTTCTGCAGCTTGTGGAAGTCGGCTTCGGTGCGGCCGTACCCCATGGTGCCCTTCTTGTCGACCGTCATGAAGAAGAGGTCCTTGGTGTCCGGAGGGTCCATCGCGCCCTTGAGCGCCGCCTCGCCCGGGTTGCTGATCGGCGTGATCGGCAGGCCGTCGGAGCCCGGCCCGTGCGTCCGGTACGGGTTCTTCGGGTCGAACAGCTCGCTGCTCTTGATGACGTCGGAGTCCTTCGGGTCGAGACCCTGCAGCCGCTTCCAGTAGTTCAGCGCGCTGTCGATCTCCAGGCAGTGGCAGTGGTAGTCGTCGGTGTAGACCCGGTTGTAGAGCACCCGGGCCACCCGGCCCATGTCCTTGTGGTTGACCGACTCGGCCTCGGCGATGGACGCGGTGATCAGCGCCTCGTACGGGGTGATGCCGCCGCGCTTGGACTCCACCGTCTCGACGAACTTCATCCCCTCGGTGACGGTGAGGAACTTCTCCACCATCATCGACAGGATCTGCTCGGCGGTCGCCTTCGGCGGGATCTCGTACGTCGCCGGGTAGAGGAAGCCCTCCAGGCTCTTCGCCGACTTCTTGCCGTCGGAGCGCTTGAACCAGAACTCCGGCACGCCCAGCGCCACCGGATCCTTCGCCGCCGCCTTGAACTCGGCCACCGGGATCTTGGTCTGCTTGGACAGCTTGTCGTAGATCGCCAGCGTGATCATCCCCTCCGGGATGGTGACGCCGTTGACCACCCGGTTCTTCGGGTCCAGCAGCATGTCCAGCGCGTCTGCGGCCTTCATCTCCTGGCGCACCTTGTACCGGCCGACCTGGATGTTCTTGCTGCGCGAATTCTCCTCGGCGGCGTTGATGAACGCCTTGACGCTCTTGACCACCCCCGCGTCGTGCAGGGTGACGCCGATGTCGGTGGCGGTGTCGCCGCGCTTGACCTCCACCTGCGCCTCGCCCTTGCCCGGCCCGTCGTAGTCGGGGGTGACGAAGTAGTTACGCACCCGGTCGAACCCGACGTACGCGCCGCCGCCGATGCCGCCGAGCAGGACAAGGGCCATCAGCAGGGCGAAGACCGTCTTGCCCCGGCCGCTGCCACCGCCCTTGGCGCGCTTCTCGACGAAGCCCCTGCGGTGCCGGCCCTTCTCCCCCCGCTCCGGCTCGTCGAACCCCAGATCCAGATCGTCGATCATTGCGTCTGCCTCCGCTGCGCGTCCAGCCAGCCCTGCAGGATCTCGACTGCGGCGGCCTGGTCGACCACCGCGCGCTGACGTTTTCCTCGGACGCCGCGCTCGGCAAGCCTACGAGAAGCCACCACCGTCGACATCCTCTCGTCGGTGAGCGTTACCGGAACCGGCGCTATTACATCGGCCAAACGGTCGGCGTACGCCTTCGCGTGCACCGCGGCGGGGCCGTGTCGGCCGGCAAGGTTGACCGGAAGGCCGACGACGACCTGCACCGCCTCGTGCTCGACGACGAGCCGGGCCAGCTCCGCCAGGTCCGTCGGCACGGCGTCCTCGGCGGTGGTCAGGTCCCGGGCGAGGGTGACCAGCGGGGTGGCCAGCACGCCGTGCGGGTCGGACCGGGCCACCCCGACCCGGACCTGCCCGACGTCCACGCCGAGCCGGACACCACGGGTCAGGTCAGCCACAACCGGTCACCGTCCCACCGGTACGGACCAGGGCGGACCGGATCGGTCCGCCCTGGTCGACGCGGTTCGTGTTCACGCCTCGGCGATCGCCTTCTCGACGGTGGCCAGCAGGTTCGGCGCCTCGGCCGCGGGCAGGCCACCGCCCTGGGCCAGGTCCGGGCTGCCGCCACCGCGCCCGGAGAAGGCCGCCTTGACCAGATCCGACGCCGCCAGCCCCCGGCCCCGGGCCGCCGCGTTCACGGCCACCACCAGGGACGCCTTGCCGTTCGAGCGGGCCGCCACGGCGACCACCGCCGGCCGGGCCGGGTCGATCCGGCCGCGGATCTCCTGGGCCAGGGTCCGCACGTCGTTGCCGGCCGCGCCCTCCGGCGCCTCGGTGCCGACGTACGCCACCCCGCGCACGTCCTTCGCCCCGGCCGCGAGGCTCGCCGCGCCGCCCAGCACCAGCTGGGCGCGGAGCTTCTCCAGCTCCTTCTCCGCGTCCCGAAGCTGGGTGACGGTCTGCTCCACCCGGTCGGCCACCTGCTCGCCCGGCACCCGGAACAGCTCGGCCAGCCGGGACACCAGCAGGTGCTCCCGGGCCAGGAAGCCGAAGGCGTCCATGCCGACCAGCGCCTCGATCCGGCGCACACCGGACCCCACGGACGCCTCGGAGAGGATCTTCACCAGGCCCAGCTGGGCCGAGCGGGCGACGTGGGTGCCGCCGCACAGCTCCCGGGCGTAGTCGCCGACCTCGACGACCCGCACCCGCTCGCCGTACTTCTCGCCGAACAGCGCCATCGCGCCGATCCGGCGCGCCTCCTCCTGGGTGGTGATGAAGGCGTGCACCTCCAGGTCGGCCAGGAGCACCTCGTTGACCTGCTGCTCCACGTCGTGCAGCACGCTGGGCGCCACCCCGGTCGGGGTGTTGAAGTCGAACCGCAGCCGGCCCGGCGCGTTCAGCGAGCCCGCCTGGGTCGCCGACTCCCCGAGGAAGTTGCGCATGGTCTGGTGCACCAGGTGCGTCGCGGTGTGCGAGCGGGAGATGGCCCGCCGCCGGGACGCGTCGATCTCGGCGTACCCGGTCTCGCCCGCGCGCACCTCGCCGCGCAGCACCCGCGCCCGGTGCACGATCAGACCCGGCACCGGCTGCTGCACGTCGAAGACCTCGAGCTGGCCCCCGCCGACCGTGATCAAACCCTGGTCCGGCTGCTGGCCACCGCCCTCGGCGTAGAACGGGGTGGTGTCGAGCACCAGCTCGACCGTGTCCCCCTCGACCGCCGCGCCGACCGACCCGCCACCGGACAGCAGCGCCCGCACCCGGGACTCCCGGTTCAGCTCGCTGTAGCCGGTGAACTCGACGTCGCCGCCGTCCTCCAGCACCGACCGGTACGCCGACACGTCGGTGTGCCCGGTCTTGCGGGCCCGCGCGTCGGCCTTGGCCCGGTTGCGCTGGTCGGCCATCAGCCGGCGGAAGCCCTCCGCGTCGACCTGCAGGCCCTGCTCGGCCGCGATCTCCAGGGTCAGGTCGATCGGGAAGCCGTACGTGTCGTGCAGCTGGAACGCCTTGTCGCCGGAGAGCGCCGGCTTCCCGGCCGTCTTCGTCTCCGCGATCGCGGTGTCCAGGATCGTGGTGCCGGCGCGCAGGGTGGCCAGGAAGGCGTCCTCCTCCGCGTACGCGTACTGGGAGATCCGGTCGAACTCGGCGGAGAGCTCCGGGTACGACGGGGACATGCAGTCCCGGGCCACCGGCAGCAGCTCGGGCAGCGCCCGGTCCTGCCAGCCGAGCAGCCGCACCGCGCGGATCGCCCGGCGCATGATCCGGCGCAACACGTACCCGCGGCCCTCGTTGCTCGGGGTCACCCCGTCGCCGATCAGCATCAGCGCGGTGCGCACGTGGTCGGCGATCACCCGCAGCCGCACGTCGTCCGGGTGCGACTCGGCGGCCACGTGGCCGGAGTGCGCCCCGTAGCGCTTGCCGGTCAGCTCGGCGGCCCGGTCGAGGATCGGCCGCACCTCGTCGATCTCGTAGAGGTTGTCGACGCCCTGGAGGATGGAGGCCATCCGCTCCAGGCCCATCCCGGTGTCGATGTTCTTCGCCGGCAGGTCGCCGACGATCCGGAACTCCTCCTTGCTGCGCACGTCGGCGATCTCGTACTGCATGAAGACGAGGTTCCAGAACTCCAGGTAACGGTCCTCGTCGACCTCCGGACCGCCCGCGCGCCCGTACTGCGGGCCCCGGTCGTAGAACAGCTCCGAGCAGGGGCCGGCCGGGCCGGGGATGCCCATCGACCAGTAGTTGTCCTTCTTGCCCCGCCGCACGATCCGCTCGTCCGGCACGCCCACCGAGCGCCAGATCGCGTACGCCTCGTCGTCGTCGAGGTAGACGGTCGGCCAGATCCGCTCCGGGTCCAGCCCGTAACCGCCGGCGTCGACCGACTTGGTGGCCAACTCCCAGGCCAGCGGGATGGCCCCGTCCTTGAAGTAGTCGCCGAAGGAGAAGTTGCCGTTCATCTGGAAGAACGTGCCGTGCCGGCTGGTCTTGCCGACCTCGTCGATGTCCGGCGTCCGGATGCACTTCTGCACGCTCACCGCGCGCGGGTACGGCGGCCTCTGCTGGCCGAGGAAGTACGGGACGAACTGCACCATGCCGGCGTTGACGAACAGCAGGTTCGGGTCGCTGATGGCGGGCAGCGGAGCGGACGGCACCACGGCATGGCCGTTCGCCTCGAAGTGGGCGAGGTACCGCCGCCTGATCTCCGCCGTCTTCATCGCTGGTGGTCCTCCGGGAAAATCTCTCGGTCGCCGATGCGCGGGTCCTCGCGCAGCTCGGCGAACTGGTCGTCGAACGCCTCGCCGCGGGCGAAGGCCTCGTGGATCTCCTGCTCCCGCTCCGCCATCCCGAGCCGGACGTCCGCCACGAAGCTACGCACCGACTCGACCAGGCCGCCAGCGGATTCCGACAGGCCGCCGGCGATGCCGGCCGGGGTGTACGCCTGGGCGGTGCGGGTGGCCTTGCGGACCACCACCACCCCCACGGCCAGTCCGATGCCCAGCCAGAACAGACGCCTCATGCTCTCTCCTCCTCCTGCTCGCCGCCGGCCGGGTCAGCGGTTGCCGCGCCGGGCGGCGCGCCGCTGCTGCTTGATGGTGTCGCGCACCTCCCGCTCGGTCTCGGCGTGCCGGCGGGCCGAGGCGGCCCGGCGCACCCCGTAGCCGAAGGCCGCGACCTTGACCAGCGGGTTGGCCGCGGCGGCGGAGACCACGGTGGCCAGGTTCGCGACGTTGGCGGTGACGTTCTGGGCGTGGGTGGTCATGGTGTCCACCTTGGCGAGTTGGAGGTTGACCCCGTCGAGGGAGGTCTGCACCTGCTCCAGGGCGGTGTTGACGTTCTTCACGGTGGTGTTGACGTCGCCGAGCAGCGGCCCGGAGCGGTCGTTGAGGTCGTTGATCATGCGGGTGGCGGCGTCCACGGTGTGCCGCAGCCGCAGGATGGGCAGCGTCAGGATCAGCACCAGCATCGCGAACGCGATCGCCGCGACCAGTGCCGCGACCTCCAAAATGCCCACGCCTGTCCTCCTCAAGCTGTGCCCCGTGGCCCGACGCCCGGGACGCGCGACCGTCCTGCCCGGCCCGCACGCCGCCGACGGCACGCCGACGGGTGCGAACGGGTCCGCCAGCCCCAGACCCTACCGTCCGTGATGAAAACCGGCTCAGGACGGTGAAGGTGTCAGTTCGCCGAGCGGATCGTCGGTGATGACGGGGTCCGGATCCTCGCCGGTGAGTGACGGGTCGGTGCTCGGCTGTGGCTGCGTCCGCTCGTCGTCGATCGCGTTGCGGACCTTCACCGACACCAACGACCCGGTGCACTTGCCCGCAGCGGGCTTCGGCGGCGGGGACGGCGGAATCGCCGGCTCACCGTTGACCGGCGGCGGTACGCAGGCCGGCTCGCGCACCCACAGGTCGAGGGTGAGCTCGTCCCGGCGCCAGCAGGTGTAGCTGCCGTTGGCCGGCTGCTCCGGGCACCGGCTGACCTTCCACGGCCGCCAACCGTCGTCGGCCAGCGCCCGCTGGTAGACCTGCGCGGTCTCCTTGACCGGCCGCTGCGAGTCCACGGTGCGCTCCCGCAACCGGCAGTCGAGCAGGCACCAGCGGCTGCCGCTGACGTCGTCGACCGTCTTCACCGCCGCCCAGTCGGGCACGCCCAACTCGTCGAGGGAGTCGAAGACCGGGTCGTGGCTGAGCGTCCGGATGCCGAAGTAGAGCGGTACCGCTCCCAGGAGGACCAGGCTGACCAGGGCCAGGATGCCCATCCGCAGCCGGCGCCGCTCGCGCATCTGGCGGCGTAGCTCGGAACGGGCGCCGCGCAGCCCACCGGCCGGCGCCGGCGCGGCCGGTTCCGGCTCGACCCCGGCGCGCAGCGGCGGACCGCTGGTCGGCTCGGGACCGGGCGGGCCGGCCGGGGGGACGGCGACCGCGGCCCGGGCCACCGCGGGTGGCTCGCCGGGGCGCGGCGGCGGCACGGCCGCGCCGGCCCGGGCGGGTGGCCCCTCGGCCGGTCCCGCCGGTGCGGCCGGACCGTTGACCGGCGCGGCGGCCCGGGCCACGGCGGGCTGGCCCGCCGGCCCCGGTCGACCGCCGGGGCCGCCGTCCGGTCCGGGCAGGGACCGGCGCGGCTCCTCCGGGTTCGTCCCGGGACCGTCGCCCGGTCGGGGACCGCCGGCGACCGGACCGGCCGGCCCGCCGGCCGCCGGCGGCGGGCCGGGGCGCGCCGCCCCGTAAGCCGGGCCGGGCCGGGCGGCACCACGCGCAGCCGGCGGTGCGTCCGGCACCGGGCCGGGCCGGGCGCCGGTGTCCGGCCGGCCGGCACCACGCGCCGCGGCGGGCGCCTCCGGCACCGGGCCGGCGGACCGGCCGGGCACCTGGGCGCTCGCCCCCGGACGGGCGGCGCCCCGGGCGGGCGCCGGGTCGACCCGGTCCGCCGGGTCGTGGCCGATGGGCCCGGCGGGCGGCTGGCCGGGCCGTGGCGCGGGCCGCTCGGTGGGGGTCTCCGGCCGGCCGGTCGGGGCCCCCGACACGGGGCGTGGCTCACCGGAGCGCCGCGCGGCGCCACGCCGGCCGCCGTCGGTCGCGGCGTTCGGGCCGGACGGCGCCACCACCGGCATGGCGGGGTCGCTGTGGCCGGTCCGGCCGGCCTGGCGCAGCCAGTCCGCCGGGCGCTGCGGACGCTCGGCACGGGCGTCACCGCCCCGGCGGCCCCCGGCCGGCGGGGCAGCGGATCCGGTGCCGCGGCGCTCGCCGCGGTCGGTCGCCGGCGCGGTCCGGTCCGCCGCCGGCGGGACCGGCGGGGCGTTGCCGCTGCGGGGCACCACGGGCTCGTCGGCCTCCGCCGCGCGTCGCCGGCCCGGACGCGGCGCGCCGGTCACGCCGGGACCGGCCGGAGCGCCGGTGGCGCCGGCACCCGCCGGGCTTTCGGTGGTGCCGGGAGCGTTCCGGCCCACCGGCGGGTGGTCGCCGGCTACCGGCCGGGCCGGCGGTTCGGCCGCGGCTCGCCGGCCGCGGCCGCCGGTCGAGGGTTCCTGCTCGGGCACAGCCCGGCGCCCGGCGGCCGGGGCGACCGGACCGCGCCCGGGATCGGTCGGATCGGGTGCGGCCCGACGGCCGGCACCGGGCCGCCCGGCCGGCCGGCCCGGATCGGTCGGGTCCGCCGCGGGGGGCGTGGTCGGCCGCCCGGCGCGGCGCCCGGGGTCGGTCGCCGGCGGCACGGCCGCCGCGGTGTCGGTGGGCGGCCCGCCGGGAGTACGGCGGGGCGGCCGGGACTGGGCGGCGGCGTCCATCGTCCGGCGGGGCGGCTCCGGGGCGGCGGCCCGGCCCTCCTCGGGCCGGGACCGCGGCGGCGGCACCGGTCCGCCGTCGCGCACCGGCGGTACCGCTCCCCGCCCGGTGGCACCCTCGGGGGCCGATCGGCCGGTGGGCGGGTCACCCCGGCCCACCACGGGCGCGCCACCGCGCGCCGGCCTCGCCGACGGCATCGCGCCGGGCGGCACCTGCCCGGGGCGGGCGCCGGACGGGGGCACCGGGCCGGACCGGGCGTCCGGCGGGGGCACCGGCCCCGGCCGGGTCGGGGCGCCAGGGGCCGGCCCGCCGGACGGCGGAGGCACCTGGCCGGGCCGGGTCGGGGCGCCGGGGCCCGGACGGCCGGCCGGCGCGGGCGCCGGGCGCCGCGGTCCCGCGCCGGGTGGAGGCACCGGACCAGGGCCGGCCACCGGGGCCGACCGGTCGCCGTCGGGGCCAAGCTCGGCGCGATCCTGCTTCGCCGTACGGAGATCGTCGATCCAGCCGAGGTCCTCACCGTCGGGCGCACCCGCCGGCTCGGCGTCGGCCTTGCCCCGCCCCCAGCGGCGCCCCTTGGTGCGGGGGTCACGCCGCTCCTCAGGGCCATCCTCCGGTCGCTCCGAACCACGCGGATTCACTGCTGAGCCTCCATGACGGCGTTCGTGCCGCCTTCGTCCGCCGCGTTGGCGTTCTCCGGGTCCGACGGTCGTCGGTCGGTGCCGTGCCCGGGCGCCGCCGGGGCCGGCCGTGCCGAGGGCGCCGGCAGTCCCCGCACGATCCGGCGCAGCACGGGCAGCCGGGCGGCGACGGATTTCTCCGCGCCGTGTCCGCCGGGCCGGTAGTAGTCGGTCCCGACGAGGTCGTCGGGAGCGTACTGCTGGGTGACCACCCCGCGCGGGTCGTCGTGCGGGTACCGGTAGCCGGTGCCGTGGCCGAGCCCGCGCGCCCCGGCGTAGTGCGCGTCGCGCAGGCCGCGCGGGACGGGACCGCCCCGGCCGGCCCGGACGTCGGCGATGGCGGCGCCGATCGCGGTGGTCGCCGAGTTGGACTTCGGCGCGGTGGCCAGGTGGACGACCGCCTGCGCGAGGTTGAGCTGCGCCTCGGGCAGGCCGACGTACTCCACGGCGTGCGCGGCGGCGGTCGCCACGGTCAGCGCGGTGGGGTCGGCCATGCCGACGTCCTCGCTGGCGAAGATGACCAGGCGGCGGGCGATGAACCGGGCGTCCTCGCCGGCGACCAGCATCCGGGCCAGCCAGTGCAGCGCCGCGTCCACGTCCGAGCCGCGCATGCTCTTGATGAAGGCGCTGGTCACGTCGTAGTGGGCGTCGCCGTCCCGGTCGTAGCGCACCGCCGCCACGTCCACCGCCTGTTCGGCGGTGGCCAGGTCGATCACGTCGGCGCCGAGCGCGGCGGCGGAGGCGGCGGCCGCCTCCAGCGCGGTGAGCGCCTTGCGCACGTCGCCGCCGGCGAGGCGGACCAGATGGTCCTCGGCCTCCGTTTCCAGGGTGACCGCGCCGGCGAGGCCGCGCTCGTCGGCGACCGCGCGGCGGAGCAGGCCGCGCACCGCCCGGTCGTCGAGCGGCTGGAGGGTGAGCAGCACGCACCGGGACAGCAGCGGTGAGATGACCGAGAAGTACGGGTTCTCGGTGGTCGCCGCCAGCAGGGTGACCGTCCGGTCCTCCACGGCGGCGAGCAGGGAATCCTGCTGCGTCTTGCTGAACCGGTGCACCTCGTCGATGAAGAGCACGGTCTGTGGCCCGCCGGAGCGGCGCTGCCGACGGGCGGCCTCGATGACCGCCCGGACGTCCTTGACGCCGGCGTTGAGCGCCGACATGGCGACGAACGTACGGTCGGTGGCCCCGGCGACCAGGTGGGCGACGGTGGTCTTGCCGCAGCCCGGCGGGCCCCAGAGGATCACCGACATCGGCGCCCCGCCGCCGACCAGCTGGCGCAGCGGCGAACCGGGCGCGAGCAGGTGCTCCTGGCCGACCAGCTCGTCGATGTTGGCCGGACGCATCCGGACGGGGAGGGGCGAATCCGACGTCACGCCGACGAAGTCGGCGACACCGGCGGCGCCCGCGGGGGCGCGCGGCGCTCCGGCGGGTTCTCCGAGGGAGAAGAGGGTGTCGGACTCCATCACGAAGACATTACCGGGCCCGGCCGACGGCGCCGGAACGACGCCGTCGGTCGGGCCGCTGATCCGATCCGGTCAGCCACGGCCGGGGCGCCGGCCCCGGTACCAGCGACCGCCGCCACCGCCGCGCGGCCCGCTGCCCACCCCCGCCAGGTAGAGCGAGAGCAGCAGCAGGCCGAGCAGCAGCATGGTGTGCACGTTGAAGAGGTCGGGCGCGCCGAGGTCGGTGTTCAGGAAGTCGAGCAGCAGCATGAAGCCGAACACGATGGCGGCGAGGATCGCGAGCATGTCAAGTCCTCCGGTCGGGGGTCCCAGTAGGTCGGCGCGGGATGTACCCAATCGGTCCGGCCGCCAATCTCCACCGTGGACCAGTCGCCCCGCCGACCACCGGCGGGTGGCCGGAATCGCTGCTCTCGTGGTCAACGTCGGCGCGATCCGCCGCTACCGCCGGCTCGGCTTCACCGGCACCGAGCCGCGCACCTCGTTTCGCCTCAGCTGACCTTGGACAGGGGCTCGGCCGACGACTCCGCCTCCTCCGCACCGGCGGCGGCGCCGGTGCGGCCGGCCCGCCAGGCGGGCAGGTAGAGCGGGGCGGCCAGGGCCAGCACCACCCCGCCGACCAGCATGGCGACGGTGACGCTGACGCGGTCGGCCAGGGCGGTCAGCACCACCATGCCGAGCGCCCCGGCGGGCTGGACCATCATCGAGTTCAGCGAGAGCACACTGGTCCGGTACGGTCCGTCGACCTGCCGGTGCAGCAGTCCCATGTGCAGCGGGTTCGACGCGCCGTGCACCGTGTAGCAGGCCAGGTAGGCCACGATCACCCCGACCGGGCCGGCGAGCAGGCCCATCCCGATCACGGTGCCGCCCTGCAGGATCCGCATCAGCGCGGCGGCGGGCGCGGCGCCGATGCGGCGCAGCAGGAACGGCGTCAGGGCCGCGCCGGCCGCGTTGGCCAGCCAGGCCGCCGAGGCGGCCGGGCCGAGCAGAGCGGCGGCCCGTTCGCTGCCGCCGGCCACCTCGGCGAGGCGCACCGGCAGCAGGGACTCGAAGGTGACCATGCCGAAACCCCAGAACAGCTCGACACAGACCAGCGCGAGCAGCACCCGCGAGCGGCGCAGCAGGCCCACCGCCTGCCCCACCATCCGGGGCGCGTCGACCACCGAGGCGCGCAGCGCGGCGGCGCCGGTGGCCGGCCGCTCCTCGCGGAGCAGCACCAGCAGGGCCACCAGGGCCACGCCGTTGAGCACGACGGCCGCCAGCACCGGCAGGGTCAGCGCGCTGACCGGGCCGACCGGTCCGAGCGCGACGAGGCCGCCGCTGAGGATGGCACCCGTCCCGATCGCGACGCCGCTGACGGTGCCCGCCCAGCCGAGGCCGCGCTCGTACCTGGCGTGCGGGTCGGCAGCCAGCGTGGCGTCGACGTACCAGGACTCCAGTGGGCCGCTGTCCAGCGCCCGGTAGACCCCCTGCAACGCCCAGACCAGGAAGAACAGCCAGAACGAGTCGGCCACCGTCCACAGCACCACCGACAGCAGGCCGACCACCCAGGCGACGGCGAGCACCGGCTTGCGGCCGAGCGCGTCGGCGAACCCGCCGGTGGGCAGCTCCAGCGCGAGCACGATGAGCCCCTGGGCGGTGGCGACCAGGCCGATCTGGGACAGCGACAGACCGCGCTCCTGCATCAGCAGGATCGTCACCGGGATCATCAGGCCGGTGGGCAGCCAGCGCAGGCCGTACAGGGCGAGGTAGCGGAACCGGACCTGGCGTACGGACAGCGCGCTCATCGGGGCCCCTCGGTCAACGGGTACGCGGCCAGGAAGATCTGCACCCGCTCGGCGTCCGGCTCGTCCGCGGTCGCCTCGGCGCGGTGCCGTTCCAGCACCCGGTCCAGGTCGGCCTTGAGCGCCTGGAGGCGCTGCGGGGTGAGGGTCAGGAAGGTGTCGCCCATGCCGAGCGCGTCCCGCCAGGCGGCCGACCACTCGTGCCGGGCGGCGAACCAGCGCTCGGCCACCTCGGTCAGGTACCGGACCTGGTGGCCCTCGACCCACTCGATGGCGGCACGGGCGTCGGGGTCGGCGTCGTAGTCGCTGGTGTCCCACTGGGTGAAGTCGTGCCCGGCCCGCCAGTACCGCTGCCGGCCGCTGCCCCGCTCCGGGTCCTCCACGACGAGCCCGACCTCGGCGAGTTGGCGCAGGTGGTAGCTGGTGGCCCCGGTGTTGGTGTCGAGCAGTTCGGCCAGCCGGGTGGCGGTGGCCGGGCCGTTGACGCGCAGCGCGCCGACGAGACGCATCCGCAGCGGGTGCGCCAGCACGCGCACCTGCCGGTGATCGAGCCGTACGCCCTGCGGCGCGGGCTTCCGCACGTTGTCCATGGATGCACAATAACTGTGCACACTTTCTATGCACAAGAGTTGTGCATAGAAAGTGTGTGGATGGTTGTGCCGTGGTCGCGGTGGTCAGGCGAGCAGTTCGGAGACGCCGCGCAGCCGGGTGCGCAGCAGCGCGGCGGCCCGGGTGGAGTCCAGGCGTACGTCGGTGGAGCGGTGCAGGCCGGCGGCGACCGTGGTGGTGGTCTTCAGGGCCGCGGTGTCGAGGCCGAACCGGCGGGCCACCAGCAGCCCCAACTCGGCCCGGCTGACCGGATCCGGTCCGGCGATGTTGAGCAGGCCGGCGTACTCCGTCGACACCAGTTCCAGCACGGCGGCGGCCAGGTCGGCGACGTGGATCGGGCAGCGCACCTCGTCGGTGAAGAGGGTGACCCGGCCGGCGAGGCCGTCGTGGCAGAGCTGGATCTGCTTGCTCCCCTTCCCCACGATCAGCGAGGTACGCACCAGCGCCGCCCCCGGGTCGACCACCCGCACCGCGGTCTCCGCCGCCGCCTTCGCCGCCCCGTACGCGTTGACCGGCGTCGGCACGTCGTCGTCGGCGTACGGCGTGGGCCGCCCGGCGTGCAGCGCGTCGCTGGACAGGTGCACCAGCCGTGCCCCCACCTCGGCGGCCGCGTACGCCACGTTCGCCGCCCCGTCCGCGGTGACCCGCCAGTCGTCGTACCGATAGGACGTGCCGACGACGGCATCGGGGCGTACCTCGGTCAGCAGCGCGCGCACCGCGGCCCGGTCGGTGACGTCGAGGCGGCGTGGCTCGACGGCCGGCGCCCCCACGACGGCCGAGTGGTACGTGCCGACGACCCGCCGACCGGCCGCGACCGCCTGCCGGCACACCTCGCCACCGAGAAAGCCGCTGGCCCCCACCACGAGCAGGTTCATCCGCACCCCCATCAAGATCGACCGGCCCGCGCCATCATGACGCGGGCCGGTCGACGAAGCCAGGATCAGGTCGGGTCGGCCACCGGGGCGGCCGGGCCGGCGGTACCGGCGTGCGGGCCGGTCGGGGCCTTCGGCTTGGCGTCGATGCCGGCCTCGGCGCGCTGCTGGCCGGTGATCGGCGTGGGCGCGCCGGTCAGCGGGTCGAAGCCGCCCCGGGTCTTCGGGAAGGCGATCACCTCGCGGATCGAGTCCGCGCCGGCCAGCAGCATGCAGACCCGGTCCCAGCCGAACGCGATGCCGCCGTGCGGCGGGGCGCCGTACTTGAACGCCTCCAGCAGGAAGCCGAACTTGTCCTGCGCCTCCTCAGGGGTGATACCGAGCAGGTCGAAGACCCGCTGCTGCACGTCGCCCCGGTGGATACGGATCGAGCCGCCGCCGATCTCGTTGCCGTTGCAGACGATGTCGTACGCGTAGGCCAACGCCCGGTCGGGCGCCTCCTCGAACCGGTCCACCCACTCGGCGTTGGGCGAGGTGAACGGGTGGTGCACGGCGGTCCAGCCACCGTCGTCCGTGCGTTCGAACATCGGCGCGTCGACCACCCAGCAGAACGCCCAGGCGCTCTCGTCGACCAGGTTGGCCCGCTTGGCGATCTCGATCCGGGCCGCGCCGAGCAGCTCCTGCGCCTCCCGGGTGTTGGCGCTCGCGGCGAAGAAGATCGCGTCGCCGGGCTTCGCGCCGACCGCGTCGGCCAGCCCGGCCAGGTGCGCCTCGGAGAGGTTCTTGGCCACCGGGCCACGCGCCTCGCCGGTCTCCGCGTCGAGCACCACGTACGCCAGGCCGCGCGCGCCGCGCGCCTTGGCCCAGTCCTGCCAGCCGTCCAGCTCCTTGCGGGTCTGGGACGCGCCGCCCGGCATGACCACCGCGCCGACGTAGCCGCCCGCGTCGATCGCCCCGGCGAAGACCCGGAACTCGGTGCCGCGCAGGTAGTCGGTCAGCTCGGTCAGCTCGACGCCGTAGCGCAGGTCCGGCTTGTCCGAGCCGTACCGGGCCATCGCGTCGTGCCAGGTGATCCGCGGGATCGGCCGGGCGATCTCGTGGCCGGCCAGCTCGGACCAGAGCTTCGCCACGATCGCCTCGCCGAGGTCGATCACGTCGTCCTCGGTGACGAAGGACATCTCGATGTCGAGCTGGGTGAACTCCGGCTGCCGGTCGGCCCGGAAGTCCTCGTCCCGGTAGCAGCGGGCGATCTGGTAGTACCGCTCCATGCCGCCGACCATCAGCAGCTGCTTGAACAGCTGCGGCGACTGCGGCAGCGCGTACCAGCTGCCCGGCTGCAGGCGCACCGGGACCAGGAAGTCGCGGGCGCCCTCCGGAGTGGAGCGGGTCAGCGTCGGGGTCTCGATCTCCAGGAAGTCCCGCTCGTGCAGCACGGCGCGGGCGAGCTGGTTGGCCCGCGAGCGCAGCCGCATCGCCTTCGCCGGGCCGCCGCGGCGCAGGTCCAGGTAGCGGTACCTGAGCCGGATGTCGTCGCCGGCCTCGACCTGGTCGTCGACCGGCAGCGGCAGCGGGGCCGCCTCGGAGAGCACCTCCAGCTCGCTGGCGGTCACCTCGATCTCGCCGGTGGGCAGGTCGGGGTTCTCGTTGCCCTCGGGGCGGCGGGTCACCTCACCGGTGACCTTGACGCAGAACTCGTTGCGCAGCGCGTGCGCGTCCTCCTCGCGGAAGACCACCTGGACCACGCCGGAGCCGTCGCGCAGGTCGACGAAGATGACACCGCCGTGGTCGCGCCGGCGGGCCACCCACCCGGCGAGCGTCACCGTCGAGCCGGCGTCCGCGGCGCGCAGGCTTCCGGCATTGTGGGTACGGATCACGGCTTGCGTCTCCTCATCTGAGTGCACGTCCTCTCCCGGCATTCTGTCAGGGCGGGCCCGGCGCGCTCCGGGCACCCGCGCGGTTCCTCCCACCCGGTGCCCGCGCGCCCGCACCCGGGCGCCCGGCCATTCCGTCCCGCAGCCCCCGCACCGGCCCGCTCACTCCCGACCGATCCGTGACGCCCCGTCACCCCCGTCGCCCGCCACCCCACCCCCGTGCTCGCCTTTGCTCTGCTTCAGCCCACGCAACAGTCACGCGGCGCAACGCGCGCCGCCGCCGCGGGCTCGCCCACCGCCCCGCGGTCTCGCAGCTCAGCTCGGTGTTGCGTCCGGGGAAGCAGAGCAAAGGCAGTCGGATCGGGTGTACGCGGCAGGCGAGCCACCACGCCAGGTCACCAGCACGGTGGCCTCGGCGCCGGACGAGGACACCCCGCCGGTGACCGCCCAGCCGGTGGCGACCCGCGACCCGACAGCGCGGTCGCCCGCCTTTCCCGAGGCGCGGGTGGGCGGCCTTTTCCGAGGCGCGGGTGGGCGGCCCGACCGGGCGTTACCGTGGCCGGATGCGTGCCGTACCGGGGTGGGCGGTGGCCGCGGCGGCGGCCGCACCCGTCCTGCTGGCCGGCGGATGGACGGTGGCCGGCGCCCGGCAACCCCCGGGGTACGACCCGGTCCGCGACACCATCAGCGAGCTGGCCGGGCAGGGCGCGACCGATCCGTGGATCATGACGGCCTGCCTGGTGCTGCTCGGCGGCTGCTACCTCGGCACCGCGCTGGTCCTGCACGCCGCCGGACTGCCCAGCCGGTTTCTGTTGGCGGTCGGCGGCGTGGCCACCATCGCGCTGATCGCCGTGCCGCGCCCGAGGGTGGGCGGCTCCCTCGGCCACGGCGTGGTGGCCACGGTGGCCGTGCTCGCTCTGGCGCTCTGGCCGGCCGGTTCGGCGCTGCTGCTGCCCCGGGGGCCGGACCGGCGGCACCCGGCTCGGGCCGCGGCGCCGTGGGCGTTCCGCCGGCCGGTGGCGCTGACCGTGACGGCGCTGCTGCTGGCCCTGTTCGCCTGGTGCGCCGTCGAGGTGACGGGCGGATCGCGTACCGGGCTGGCCGAACGGACCACCGCGCTGGCGGTCGCCCTGTGGCCGCTGCTCGCGGTGCTCTCCGCTCGGCGGGGCGCCCGGGCGCACGGGCGCGGAGGGATCGGCCCGCCGGTCGGCCCGGATCCGCCGGTCGGTCCGGGCCGGCCGGAAGCAACCGACTGACCCGCACGTCGTCCGCGCGGAGCGGGCCGCCGGTCGCCCGGCGGCCCGCTCGGTGCGGGGTGGATCAGTAGACGCTCACGCCGTAGACGCTGAGCGCCTCGGTGACCGGCTGGAAGTAGGTGGTGCCGCCGCTGCTGCAGTTGCCACTGCCGCCGGAGGTGAGGCCCAGGGCGGTGGTGCCGGCGAAGAGCGAGCCGCCACTGTCGCCGGGCTCGGCGCAGACGGTGGTCCGGATCAGGCCGGAGACGCTGCCCTCGGCGTAGTTCACCGTGGCGTTGGTGGCCGTGACGGTGCCGCTGCGCACCCCGGTGGTGCTGCCGGAGCGGCGCACGGACTGGTTGACGTACGCGTTGCCGGCCGAGGTGATGTCCTGGAAGCTGCCGTTGTACAGGGTGACGTTGCCCGGCTGGGCGGTGCTCTGGTTGCTGTACCGCACGATGCCGTAGTCGTTGCCCGGGAAGCTGGTGCCGGACCGGCTGCCCAGCAGCGAGGTCTGCCCGGAGTTGCTGTACCAGCTGGACGAGATGTTGGTGCAGTGCCCGGCGGTGAGGAAGTAGTAGACGCCAGAGCCGCTGCGGACGTTGAAGCCGAGCGAGCAGCGACCGCCGCCACCGGCGTAGATGGCGTTGCCGCCGGAGATCCGGGTGCTCAGCACGCCGGCCTCGGCCTCGATGCGGACCGCGCCGCCGGTGCGGGCCGCGGCGGCCTTGACCCGCTCCAGCTTGGCGCCGGTGACGGTGCTGTCGACGGAGACCACGACCTGGTTGGTGGCCGGGTCGGTCCACCACGCGGTGCCGGGGATCTTGGCGGAGCGCTCCAGCTCGGCGGTGGCCCTGGCCAGCACGGCGGCGCCGCGGGTGACGAGCCGGGCGGTGGCGCCGGCGGCCCGGACCTGGCGGGCGGCGGCGGCGTCGGTGACGGCCACGACCATCTTGCCACTGGTGTCGGCGTACGTGCCGGCGGCGCGGTCGCCCAGGCGCTCGGCCAGGGTGGCGGCCGCGTCGGGGGATGCGGGCGATGCGGGCGCGGCCTGGGCGGGGGCACCCAGCAGTGAACCGGCGACCAGGGTTCCGGCGACGGCGACGGTGACGGCGCGGCGGAGCGATGACCTCGTGGGTCGCATGTAACGGCCTCCCGATTGGGGATGGGGCGGCCCGACCGAACGGCCGAGCCTCTGGCTACCCGACCGACTGGGGGAAGTCGGCCGAGTGAGTGAAGTATTCACATACTTAAGATCCTAGGCAAGACCTGGTTTTGCCCGAATTCACCCGAGGCTCCGTGGAAACCGGCCGGCAACATTGTGGACACAGATGCGCGTCTATATGCTCCGCTCACCGCCGCTGTCCGGCACCCGCGACCCGGAGGCCACCATGCCCCTCGTCCGACGCGCGCTCGCCACCATCGCCAGCGCCACCGCCCTCGTCACGCTCGCCGCCGGCCCCGCCACGGCCGCCGCCACCCCACCGCCCAACTCGATGGCCAGCCTGGGCGACTCGATCACCCGCGGCTTCAACGCCTGCGGCTGGTACTCCGACTGCACCGCCCGGTCGTTCAGCACCGGCGACTACGCCAGCGTGAACAGCCACTACCTGCGCATCCGCGCGGTCAACCCGACCATCGGCGGGCGCAACTACAACGACGCCCGCAGCGGCGCCAAGTCGGCCGACATGTACGGCCAGGCCGGCACCGCGGTCAGCCAGAACGTCGACTACGTCACCATGCTGATCGGCGCCAACGACGCCTGCACCGGGTCGGAATCCACCATGACCTCGGTGACCACCTTCCGGGCCAACATCGACAGCGCGCTCAACCGACTCAAGGCCGGCCTGCCCACCGCCCGGGTGGCCGTGATCAGCATCCCGGACGTCCAACGCCTCTGGTCCGTCGGCAAGGACAGCGGCAGCGCCCGCTCGGCCTGGTCGCTCTTCGGCATCTGCCAGTCGATGCTGGCCAACCCGACCTCCACCAGTCAGGCGGACGTCGACCGGCGGGCCCGGGTCCGGCAGCGGGTGATCGACTTCAACACCCAGCTCGCCCAGGCCTGCGCCGCGTACGGCGCCAACTGCGACTTCGACGACAACGCGGTGTTCAACTACCCGTTCGCGCTCAGCCAGGTCTCCACCTGGGACTACTTCCACCCGAACACCAGCGGCCAGGCGGTGCTGGCGAACATCTCGTACGCCAACGGCTTCCGCTGGTAGCCGGACCTCGGGGTGTTAACCGGGGGCCCCTCCGCTACCGGAAACGGTAAGAAGGGGCCCCTCCTTACCGGCGGGCGGCCCGGGCGGCGCGGGCGGCGCGCTTCTCCTCGAAGCGGGCGGCCTGCACGTCGAGGGTGTCGAGGTGGGCGGCGATCTGGTCGCGGGCGGCCTCGCCGTCGCCGTCCAGCCCGGTCACGTCGAACACGTCCCACTGGCGCAGCACCGGCACGACCACCTCGTCGCGGTGCTGCCGCAGGTCGTAGATGCCGGCCAGGGCGATGGCCACCGACTTGCGGGCGAACCCGTCGATGCCGACGCCGGGCATCTGGAAGTCGGCCAGCACGTCGGCCACCGCCCGCATCGCCTGGCTCGGGGCCAGCTCGAACGCCGCGCCGAGCAGGTTGCGGTAGAAGACCATGTGCAGGTTCTCGTCGGCGGCCACCCGGGCCAGCAGCGCCTCGCAGGCCGGGTCGCCGGTCGCCCGGCCGGTGTTGCGGTGCGAGATCCGGGTGGCCAGCTCCTGGAACGACACGTACGCCAGGGAGTGCAGCACCTCGTCGCCGTGCACGTTCTGGTAGCCCTCGGACATGTGGGTCATCCGGGCCCGCTCCAGGGCCACCGGGTCCACCGCCCGGGTCACCGTCAGGTAGTCCCGGATGGCGGTGCCGTGCCGGCCCTCCTCGGCCGTCCACCGGTGCACCCAGGTGCCCCAGGCGCCGTCCCGGCCGAACAGGGTGGCGATCTCGTGGTGGTACGAGGGCAGGTTGTCCTCGGTGAGCAGGTTGACGATCAGCGCCGTGCGGGCCACGTCCGGGATGGTCGAGTCGGCCTCGGCCCACGCCTCGCCGCCGAGCGGGCCGTCGAAGGTGCGCCCGTCGCCCCACGGGACGTACTGGTGCGGGAACCACTCCTTGGCCAGGGACAGGTGACGGTCGAGGTTCTTCTCGACCACCGGCTCGAGTTCGATGAGCAGCGCGGTCTGGCTCAGCACGGTCACGGGGAACCTCCCTACGGTGGCGTAACTTACGCCACCGTAGGTCCTTCCCGCCGTACGCGCGAGTAATGCGCCTCAGCTCACCAACGGCCGCAGGTCGGCCCGGGGCGGCGTCCACTCCCCGGCCGCCGCGGCGACCTGCTCACCGGAGCGGATGTCCTTCACCTCGTCGCCCTCGGCCCCCGGGAACCAGACGTACGGGATACCGCGCCGCTCGGCGTACCGGATCTGCTTGCCGAACTTGGCCGCGGTCGGCGACACCTCGGTGGGCACGCCCCGCGAGCGCAGCGCCTCGGCGACCCGGTTGCTGGCCGCCCGCTCCTCCTCGGCGCCGACCGCGACCAGCACGCAGGTCGGCACGGCGCGGGACACCGACAGCGCGTCGGCGCCGAAGAGCAGCCCGAGCAGCCGGGTCACCCCGATCGAGATGCCCACCCCCGGGAAGCGGGCGTTGCCGGCGCTGGCCAGGTTGTCGTACCGCCCGCCGGAGCAGATCGAGCCGAACCGCTCGTAGCCCGTCAGCTGGGTCTCGTAGACGGTGCCGGTGTAGTAGTCCAGCCCCCGGGCGATGCGCAGGTCGGCGACGCACAGCCCCGGCGAGTGCGCGGCGGCGGTCTCCACCACCGCGGTCAGCTCGGCGACGCCCTCGTCGAGCAGCGGGTCGCTCACCCCGAGGGCGCGCACCGCGTCGGCGAAGGAGGCGTCCGGCGCGGAGATCTCCGCCAGCGCCAGCACCGCCTTGGCCTGGGCCTCACTCGCCCCGGCCGTCTCGGCCAGCAGCTCGGCCACCCTCGCCGGGCCGATCTTGTCGAGCTTGTCGACCGCGCGCAGCGCGGCCTCCGGCTCGGTCAGCCCGATGCCCCGGTAGAAGCCCTCGCAGATCTTGCGGTTGTTGACCTGGATCCGCACCGGCGGGATCGGCAGTGAGCGCAGCGCGTCGCCGATGACCAGCGGCATCTCCGCCTCGTAGTGCGCGGGCAGGGCGTCTCGATCGACGATGTCGATGTCGGCCTGAAGGAACTCCCGGTAGCGCCCCTCCTGCGGGCGCTCGCCCCGCCACACCTTCTGGATCTGGTAGCGGCGGAACGGGAACTGCAGCTTGCCGGCGTTCTCCAGCACGTACCGGGCGAACGGCACGGTCAGGTCGAAGTGCAGGCCGAGCGCGTCGTCACCGGCCGGACCGTCGGCGTCGGCCTGCAACCGGCGCAGCAGGTAGACCTCCTTCGAGGTCTCCCCCTTACGCAGCAGCTGGTCGAGGGGCTCCACCGAGCGGGTCTCCAGCGGGGCGAAGCCGTACAGCTCGAAGGTCTGACGGATGCGGTCGAGCACGAACTGCTCGATCATCCGCTGGGCCGGCGTCCACTCGGGGAAGCCGGAGATGGGCGTGGGCTTGCTCATGATGCTCCTTCAGCGCCCGCGCCGCCGGCGCGGGAAGGTCGAAGTCGGCGGCTACAGGCCGCGGGTGGGCGCGGCCGGGCGCGCGTCGCCGGTCCCCGCCACCTCGAGGAGGTACGGGTTGGTCGCGCGCTCGCGGCCGATGGTGGTCGCGGGGCCGTGGCCGGGCAGGACGACGGTGTCGTCGGCCAGCGGGAGGACCTTCTCCCGGAGGCTGGTGAGCATGCGGTGCATGCTGCCGCCCGGCAGGTCGGTGCGGCCGATGGACCCGGCGAAGAGCACGTCACCGGAGAGGCAGAGCTGCTCGGCCTCCCAGGGCGAGCCGGCGCCGGGCATCCGGAACAGCACCGACCCGCCGGTATGGCCGGGGGCGTGGTCGACGGTGATCTCCAGGCCGGCCATCCGCAGCACCGCCCCGTCGGTCAGCTCGGCCACGTCGTCGGGCTCGGTGTACGGCAGCCGGCCGCCGAAGAGCTGGCTGAGGTCCATCGAGAGCGCCTTGCCCGGGTCGGCCAGCATCTCCCGGTCGGCCGGGTGCAGGTAGGCGGTGATGCCGCGCGCCCCGCAGACCGGGGCGACCGAGAAGGTGTGGTCCAGGTGCCCGTGGGTGAGCAGCACGGCGGCCGGGTGCAGGCGGTGCTCGGCGAGCACGGCGTCGAGGCGGTCCAGCACCCCGATCCCCGGGTCGACCACCAGGCACTGCTCCCCCGGCGCGGTGGCCAGCACGTAGCAGTTGGTGCCGAAGGCGTCCGCGGGAAAGCCGGCCACGAGCACGTCCGCTCCCCTTCCGAGTCGAGCTGTCGTCTGCGTCCAGCAGCCTAGTCGGCAAACCGGCGTCGACCTCGTACACCACTTTCCCAGTCGCTACCCGTACACTCTGGCGGGCGTGTGGCGTGGCGCACTCGGCCCCCGACGGGCGCGACCGCCCGACCGCCGGTGACGACCAGGGTAGAGGAAGGGGAGCACGCGTGGCTTCCAGCAGGGACCGGCAGCGCAGACTGGCGCGGGAGAAGCTCGACCGGCAGTTGGCCCGACGGGCCGCCGCCACCCGCCGACGCCGGCGGATCCAAGCCGGCGTGGGCGCGGCCGTGGTACTCGTCCTGGTGATGGCGGGCGCGGCCTGGGGCCTCGGCGCCTTCGACCGGGACCCGGACGAGAAGAAGGCCGCCGAGGACGTCTGCCTCTGGACTCCGCAGGACGCCGCCGGCAACACCAACCTCAAGGACGTCGGCACCCCGGCCACCACCGGGCTGCCCACCGCCGGCACCCGGACGATGACCGTCACCACCAACCAGGGCGCCCCGATCACCGCCCAGTTGGACCTGGCCACCGCGCCCTGCGCCGGAGCGAGCATGGCCCACCTGGCCAGCCGGGCGTTCTACGACAACACCAAGTGCCACGAGATCACCGCCGAGGGCGCGCTGCGCTGCGGCGACCCGAGCGGCACCGGGATCGGCGGCCCGGCCTACACCTTCTACGACGAGGACGTACCGGACCCGGCTCCGTCGGCGAGCGCGGCGCCCGGTTCGTCCCCGGCGTACCCGAAGGGCACGGTCGCGATGATCGGCAACCCGCCCGGCCAGAACGGCAGCCAGTTCCTGATCTTCTTCAAGGACTTCAACCCGGAGAAGCCGGGGTACTCGATCATTGGCAAGGTCACCGGCGGGCTGGACACGGTGGAGAAGATCGGTGCCCTGCCGACCGTGGACAATGGTTCCGGGGACACGGTCAAGCCGAAGACGGACGTGGTGATCCAGAGCCTCACCGTCAGCGACCCGGACGCGGCGGCGACGCCGAGCGGCCCGGCCTCCGGCGCCCCGACCGCCAGCCCCAGCGCCGGCTGACCCGGCACCTGATCACCTGCGGCACCGGCCGCGCCCGAGAAGCCAGGAGGAGTGAAGCGTGACGTCCACCAGGGAGCGGCAGCGCGCGGCGGCGCGCGCCCAGCTCGAGCGGAAGATGGCCGAGCGGGCGGCCAGGGCCCGCAAGCGCCGGCAGACGCAGGCGATCATCGGCGCGAGCGCCGCCCTGCTGCTGGTGATCGCCGGCACGGTCTGGCTGGCGAGCCGGTTCGGCGACGACGACGGCCCGCAGGGGACCGCCGCGCAGGACTCCGGGGCGGCCCAGTGCGCCTTCACCGAGGTCCCCAAGGAGCAGCGGCACAAGGAGATCAAGGACGTCGGGCTCCCGCCGGGGCAGCAGTCGACCAGCGGCACCCAGACGATGACGCTCGACACCAACCTGGGCCCGATCACCGCCAAGGTCGACCGGTCGAAGGTGCCCTGCACGGCCGGCAGCTTCACCCACCTGGCCAGCAAGAACTTCTTCGACAACAGCAAGTGCCACCGGCTGGTGACCCAGGGCATCAAGGTGCTGCAGTGCGGTGACCCGAGCGTCACCGGCAAGGGCTGGCGGCAGACCGACGGCACCGGCGGCCCGAGCTACCGGCTGGCCGAGGAGAACCTGCCCACCGACAAGCGGCCGGCGTACCCGGAGGGCGTCATCGCCATGGCGAACAACGGGGACCCGGGCAGCACCGGCAGCCAGTTCTTCATCGTCTGGGGCGACTCCCAGCTCGACCCGAACTACACGGTGCTGGGCACCATCACCGGCGGGATGGACGTGGTGCAGCAGGTCGCGAAGGCCGGCGACGACGGCGCGTTCGCCCAGCAGGCCGGCGGCGGCCACCCGAAGAAGGAGATCGTCATCAAGAAGCTGACGATGAGCGAGCCGCAGGGCTGAGCCCCACCCCGTACGACGAAGCGCCCGCCGGCGATGCCGGCGGGCGCTTGCGTGTGTGGCTCAGGCGCCCGAGGTGACCCGGTACGCGTCGAACACCCCGTCGACCTTGCGGACCGCCGCGAGCAGGTGCCCCAGGTGCTTCGGGTCGGCCATCTCGAAGCTGAACCGGCTCACCGCCACCCGGTCGCGGGTGGTGGTGACGGTGGCGGAGAGGATGTTCACCCGCTCGTCGGAGAGCACCCGGGTGACGTCCGCGAGGAGCTTGTGCCGGTCCAGCGCCTCGACCTGTATCGCGACCAGGAACGTCGAGGCGGAGGTGAGCTTCCAGGTGACCTCGACGACCCGCTCGCCCTGCGCCCTCAGGTCCTCGGCGTTGGCGCAGTCGTCGCGGTGCACGCTCACCCCGCCGGAGCGGGTGACGAAGCCGAACACCGTGTCCGGCGGCACCGGGGTGCAGCATCGGGCCAACTTGATCCAGACGTCGCTGACGCCCCGGACCACGACGCCCGGGTCGTGGCTGCTGGCCCGGCTGCGCGGCGGGCGGGTGGCCACCGCCGTCTCGGCGATGTCCTCGGCCGCGCCCTCCTCCCCGCCGTAGGTGGCCATCAGCTTCTGCACCACCGACTGCGCGGAGACCTGGCTGTCGCCGACCGCCGCGTAGAGCGAGGCCACGTCGGCCAGGTGCAGGTCCCGGGCGATCGCCATCAGCGCGTCGGAGGTGAGCATCCGCTGCAACGGCATGCCCTGCTTGCGCATCGCCTTGACGATCGAGTCCTTGCCGGCCTCGATCGCCTCCTCGCGCCGCTCCTTGTTGAAGTACTGGCGGATCTTGGTGCGGGCGCGCGGGCTCTTGACGAAGCCCAGCCAGTCCTGGGTGGGGCCGGCCGTCTCCGACTTCGAGGTGAAGATCTCGATGACGTCGCCGTTGGACAGCGTCGACTCCAGCGGCACCAGCTTGCCGTTGACCCGCGCGCCGATGCACTTGTGACCGACCTCGGTGTGCACCGCGTACGCGAAGTCCACCGGCGTCGACCCGGTCGGCAGCGGGATGACGTCACCCTTGGGGGTGAAGACGTACACCTCCTGGCTGGACAGGTCGAAGCGCAGCGCGTCGAGGAACTCGCTCGGGTCGGCCGCCTCCCGCTGCCAGTCCAGCAGCTGGCGCAGCCAGGTCATCTCGTCGATGTGCGCCGGCGGGCCGACGATCTGGGTGCCCTTGTGCTCCTTGTACTTCCAGTGCGCGGCGATGCCGAACTCCGCGGTGCGGTGCATCGCGTACGTGCGGATCTGCATCTCGACCGGCTTGCCGGTGGGCCCGATGACCGTCGTGTGCAACGACTGGTACATGTTGAACTTGGGCATCGCGATGTAGTCCTTGAACCGGCCCGGCACCGGCTGCCAGTTGGCGTGGATGACGCCCAGCGCCGCGTAGCAGTCCCGCACCGTGTCGACCAGGATCCGCACCCCGACCAGGTCGTAGATGTCGTTGAAGTCGCGCCCCCGCACGATCATCTTCTGGTAGATCGAGTAGAGGTGCTTCGGCCGCCCGGTGGTCTCCGCCTTGATCTTGGCGGCCTTCAGGTCGGTCTGCACCTTCTGCGTCACCTGCCGCAGCAGCGCCTCCCGCTGCGGCTGGTGCTCCCCGATCAGCCGGTTGATCTCCTCGTACCGCTTCGGGAAGAGGGTGCCGAAGGCCAGATCCTCCAGCTCCCACTTGATGGTGTTCATACCGAGGCGGTGGGCGAGCGGGGCGAGGATCTCCAGCGTCTCCTTCGCCTTCTGCTCCTGCTTGGGACGGGGCAGGAAGGTCAGGGTGCGCATGTTGTGCAGCCGGTCGGCCAGCTTGATCACCAGCACCCGCGGGTCCTTGGCCATCGCCACCACCATCTTGCGGATAGTCTCGGCCTTGGCCGCGTCGCCGAGCTTGACCTTGTCCAGCTTGGTGACGCCGTCGACCAGCAGGGTGACCTCGGGGCCGAAGTCGGCGCGCATCTGGTCGAGGGTGTATTCGGTGTCCTCGATCGTGTCGTGCAGCAGCGCCGCCACCAGGGTCGTGGTGTCCATCCCCAGGTTGCCCAGGATGGTCGCCACGGCGAGGGGGTGGGTGATGTACGGGTCGCCGGACTTGCGGTACTGACCCGAGTGCCAGCGGGCCGCGGTGTCGAACGCGCGCTGGAGCAGCCGGGCGTCCGCCTTCGGGTGGTTCACCCGATGGCTGGCGATCAGCGGCTCGAGCACCTCGCTGACCTGCGAGGTCTGCCAGGGTGCGTTGAACCGGGCCAGGCGCGCCCGCACCCGCCGCCCGGTCGGGGCGTTGGAGAGCGCGAACCCACCGCTCGGCGAAGGGTCGACGGAGCCCTCGACGGGGTACGACGCCGGGGCGGCGCCGTCGCCGGACGGCGAGCCGCCGTCGACGGGACCCGCCACCCGGGCCGGCGGGTTGCCGTTCCGCTCGGTCACCGAGCCGTCAGCGTCGCCTGTCGGGTGCACCGTGCCCTCCACCGGAGGGACGACCTCGTGGGACACCGGCCTCCTCACCGCTCGCCGGGGTTGCCGCCGGCCGTCCGGCCGACGTATCTGTCCAACCGGCCCGGGGCCGGTGTTGTTCCGCGCCGCCCGGATCGATCGGCGTGCTCCGCGCCCGGCCGCCGGCCGGATCCGGACACCGCGCCGACCGCGCCGGCCGACTCGCGCCGCCCGGTCGGTCACCCGCCCGGTCGGCAAAGGGCAATGCTACCCGTACGCAGGGTGCCCCGCGCTTCCGCCGGACGGACCGCGACCGGTCGGTCCCACGGTGACCGGCTCAAACAGTCAGCAGGGCATGCACCGGACGCGGGGCGAGGCGCTCGCGCCCGGCGAGGAAGCCCAACTCCAGCAGCACGGTGAACCCGGCCACCGTGCCGCCGGCCCGCTCCACCAGGTCCAGGGTGGCCTCGGCGGTGCCGCCGGTGGCCAGCACGTCGTCCACCACCAGCACCCGGTGCCCCGCGGTGAACGCGTCCTGGTGCACCTCCAGCGTCGCCTGGCCGTACTCCAGGGCGTACGAGGCGGCGTGGGTGGCCCGGGGCAGCTTGCCCGCCTTGCGCACCGGCACCACCCCCAGCCCGGTGGCGTACGCGATGGCGGCGGCCAGCACGAAGCCGCGCGCCTCGATGCCGGCGACCACGTCGAACGACTCCCGCCCGTGGTACGCGACGATCCCGTCGATCACCTCACGGAACACGTCCCCGTCGGCGAAGAGCGGCATCAGGTCCTTGAACACCACGCCCGGCTTCGGGAAGTCCGGCACGTCCAGCACCCGGCTGGCGACCAGTTGGGCGACCTGCGGGCCGCTGTCTCCCCGTACCGCGGTGCTGTGGGTCTCCGTCACGGTTGTCCTGTTTCCCTTCCGACGACGACGGCGTCCGTCATGCTGCTCGCACAGCATGGCGGACGCCGTCAGGTCGGTTCCTACCGGGTGTCCCCGGCGCCGGGTCAGCGCCGCTTCGCGCCGCCCGGGCGGTTGCCGCCCCCGCCGGGGCGGCCGCCCCGGGCACCGGTCGGCCGCTTGCCCGTCGGCCGGGCGCCGACCTTCGGCGCGACGCCGGCCAGCGCGGCCTCCGCGTCGGTCGGCTCGGCACCGCTGGCCGGGCGCGGGGCGCTGCCCTTCGGGGTGAGCTCGCCGCGGGCGATCGCGCCCCGGCGGGTCTCCACCCGCTTGTTGTGCGCCTGGATCCGCGGCTCCTGGTTCTTCAGCACGGTCAGCAGCGGGGTGGCGAGCAGGATCGAGGTCAGGAACGCCACCGCCATACCGACGAAGAGCACCAGGCCGAGGTCCTTCAGGGTGCCCGCGCCGAGCAGGCCGGCCCCGATGAAGAGCAGACCACCGACCGGGAGCAGGGCGACCACCGAGGTGTTCAGCGACCGCATCAGGCTCTGGTTCAACGCCAGGTTGGCCGCCTCGCCGTACGTCTGGTTGTTGTTCGCCGTGATGCCCCGGACGTTCTCCTGGACCTTGTCGAAGACCACCACCACGTCGTACAGGGCGAAGCCCAGGATGGTCAGGAAGCCGATGATCGTCGACGGGGTGACCTCGAAGCCGATCAGCGAGTAGATGCCGGCGGTGAGGATCAGGTTCATGAACAGCGAGACGATCGCGGCCGCCGCCATCCGCCACTCGAAGCGCACCACCAGGTAGAGCGCCACCACCGCCACGAAGATCACCAGACCGAGCAGGGCCCGCGAGGTGACCTGGTCACCCCAGGCCTTGCTGACCTGGTTGCCGCTGATCTGCCCGGCGTCGAGGCCGAAGTCCCGGGCCAGCTCGTTCTTGACGTCGACCGCCTGGGTCGGCGTGAGCTGCGCGGTGCGGAACTCGTACGAGTCGCCGCTGGTGCTGCCGATCTTCTGCGCGGTGACCACCTCAACGCCGCCGCCCTTGGCGGCCAGCGCCTGGTTGAGCGTCCGCTCCGCGTCGTCGAGGGTGCCGACGCTGGCCGGCACCTGGAACGAGTTGCCGCCGGCGAACTCGATGCCGGGGTTGAAGCCGCGTACGACGAAGCTGAGCGCCGCGATCAGCACCAGCACACCGGCCACCGTGAACCAGAGCTTGCGCCGGCCGACGATGTTGAGGCCGGCCTCGCCCCGGTAGAGCCGGGCCGCCAGTCCACTCTTAGCCATCTCAGGCCTCCTTGGCACGCGGGTTGCGGGCGGTCGCCGGCTCGGCCGACCGGGCCGGCAGTGCCCGGCCGAGACCACTGACCCGCGGGGACAGGAACGCCCGGGTGCGGGCGAACATCGTCATGATCGGGTGACGGAAGAGGAAGACCACCATCAGGTCCAGCACGGTCGCCAGGCCGAGCGCGAAGGCGAAGCCCTTCACCACGCCGACCGAGACGATGTAGAGCACCACGGCGGACATCAGGGTGATCGCGTTCGCCGAGATGATCGTCCGGCGGGCGCGGATCCACGCCCGGGGCACCGCGCTGCGCGGGCTGCGCCCCTCGCGGATCTCGTCCTTGAGCCGTTCGAAGTAGATGACGAACGAGTCCGCCGCCACACCGAGGGAGACGATCATGCCGGCGATGCCGGCGAGGGTGAGGGTGAACCCGATCTGCCGGCCGAGCACCACCAGCGCGCCGAAGACCAGCAGCGCCGAGAGCACCAGGCTCAGGAAGATCACCGAGCCGAGCAGCCGGTAGTAGAAGAACGAGTAGACGATGACCAGCGCCAGGCCGATGCCCATGGCCAGCAGGCCGGCCCGCAGGTGGCTGTCGCCCAGGGTGGCCGTGACGTTCTGCTGCTCCTGCGGCACGAAGGTCACCGGCAGCGCGCCGTAACGCAGCTGGCTGGCCAGGGCGTTGGCGTCCTGGCTGGTGAAGCTGCCGGTGATCTGCGAGTCGCCGGTCAGCACGGCCTGGATCTCCGGCGAGGAGACGATGGCGTTGTCCAGCACCACCGCCACCCGGCACTTGCCGTCCTGGCCGAGCGCGCTCTGGTCGCAGGCGCCGCCGGCGTTGGTGAACGACTCGCGGGTCAGCTCGGTCCACTTGTTCTGGCCGTCGCCGGTGAACTTCAGGCTGACCACCCAGGAGCTGGTCTGGTCGAGCTGGGCGCTGGCGTCCTTGACGTCGGTGCCCTCCACCTTCGCCACGTCCAGCAGGTACTTCGCCGCGCCGCCCTCGCAGGCCACGGCCTGCTGCTTCGGGTCCTTGATCGAGGCGGCTGGCCGCTTGTCCAGCTGGGCGCAGCTGATCGTCGGGACGTTGAACTGCATCTCGGGCGAGAGCACGGCGACCTCCTGCGGGGTCAGCGTGCCGAACGGCTTGAGCTTCTCCACCAGGGACGGGTCGGCGGTCAGGTCGGCCGGGGCCTGCAAGCCGCTCGCGGCGGCCCAGGCGGCGGCGCCGACCTTCTGCTCGACCGCCTTGCGCTGCTCCTCGATGCCCTGCGGCACCGGGGCGGCACTCGCGCTCGGGGTGGCGGCCGGGGCGCTGGGGCTGGCGGGCGGGGTGGCGCTGGCGCTCGGCGCGGGGGCGCCACCGCCCTGGCCACCGGCGGCCGGCGAGGCGGTCGCCTTCGGCGCGGCGCTGCCCGACGGCGTGGCCGCCGCGCTGCCCGAGGGCTGCGGGGTGGCGCTGCCGGACGGGGCCGGGGTGGCGGTCGGTGCCGGGGCGGCGGTCGCGCCGCTGCCGTCGGTCGCCTTGAGCACCTTGCGGAATCGCAGCTCCGCTGCCTCACCGACGTCGGTGAGGTCGCGGTTCTGGCCCGGCAGGGAGATCACGATGTTCCGGTCGCCCTCGGTGACCACCTCGGCCTCGGCCACGCCGTACGCGTTGACCCGGCTCTCGATGATCTGGCGGGCCTCCTCGAGGTTGGCCCTCGTCGGAGGCTTGCCGTCGAGGCTGTTGGTGGCCTCCAGGGTGAGCCGGGTGCCGCCGATCAGGTCCAGGCCGAGCCGCGGCTCCAGCCGGTCCTGCCAGCCACCCTTGGCGCCGCCCGAGAAGAACACCAATAGATAGAGGACGACGAAGATGAGCCCGAGTACGGCGAGCTGCCGCCCGGGGCGCATCTGTCCCTGAGGTGGTGGTGCCACGGCTGTCCTGTCTCCCTGTAACGGTCACGCCGCTGACGCGGCAACGACGAGGTTCGGGCCGGGGGTCCGGCCGACTGCTCTGGATGGCCGACGCCACGGACGGCACGTGTCGACCGGCGGCGCGGCGGCGCCGGCCGGGGGTACGCGTGTCGCCGCCCGGGCGTCGACCCCACTATCCACTTGTGCGGACCGATCCGCTGCCCCTTGGCAGGGGCGGCGGGTCACTCCTTGACCGGCTCGGCGTCCTCGGTGACCGCCTCGGTCGACTCGGCGCGCGGCGCCTGGGTGACCACCCGGGCGATCGCCGGGCGGGCGTACCGGGTCTGCACACCGGGGGCGACCTCCAGCAGCACCGTGTCGTCGTCCACCCCGGTGACCGTGCCGTAGAGCCCGCCGATGGTGACCACCTCGTCGCCCGGGGCGAGCGCGGACTGCATCTGCTCCGCCTCGCGGCGGCGCTTCTGCTGGGGGCGGATCATCATGAAGTACATGACACCGAAGAGCAGAGCGATCATGAGGATCGGCGTCAGGCCGCCGACTCCCCCGCCACTCGCTGCTGCGTAGAACACGCTTGTCGACCTTCCCACTGGCCAGCCGTCCGGCACGAGGGGTACCGGAGCGGAGGCGGATTTTCACATCCTGTACAGACCGCGGCGAGTCTAGTCCCTACACCTGAGAACGCCGAATGCGGCACAGATCACGTTCGCGTCACGGCTGATCGGGATCGGCCGAGAACAGATCGGGCGGCACGGCGGTCTCGGCGGCAAATGTACCATTCGGTGGGTTACGCCCCAGGTGGTGCCAGGCGGCGCCGGTCGCCACCCGGCCCCGCGGCGTACGGGCCAGCAGGCCGGCCCGGACCAGGAACGGCTCGCAGACCTCCTCCACCGTGTCCGGCTGCTCCCCCACCGCCACGGCCAGGGTGGACAGGCCCACCGGACCGCCCCGGAACGAATCCACCAGCGCGGTCAGCACCGCCCGGTCCAGCCGGTCCAGGCCGAGCCCGTCGACGTCGTACACGGTCAGGGCCGACCGGGCGGTCTCCACCGCGACCACGCCGTCGGCCCGCACCTCGGCGTAGTCCCGGACCCGGCGCAGCAGCCGGTTGGCGATCCGGGGCGTGCCCCGGGACCGGCCGGCGATCTCCGCCGCGCCGTCGACGGTGATCGGCACGCCGAGGATCCGCGCCGACCGGTGCAGCAGCGCCTCCAGCTCGACCGGGGAATAGAAGTCCAGGTGCGCGACGAAGCCGAACCGGTCCCGCATCGGCCCGGTCAGCAGGCCGGACCGGGTGGTCGCGCCGACCAGGGTGAACGGCTCGACGTCCAGCGGGATCGCGGTGGCCCCCGGGCCCTTGCCCACCACCACGTCGACCCGGAAGTCCTCCATCGCGGAGTAGAGCAGCTCCTCCGCCGGCTTCGCGATCCGGTGGATCTCGTCGATGAAGAGCACGTCGCCCTCGGCGAGACCGGTCAGGATGGCGGCCAGATCGCCGGAGCGCTCGATCGCCGGACCGCTGGTCACCCGGATCGCGGTGCCCAGCTCGGCGGCGACGATGTTGGCCAGGCTGGTCTTGCCCAGGCCCGGCGGCCCGGAGAGCAGGATGTGGTCGGGCGGGGAACCGCGCCGCATCGCGCCCTGGAGCAGCAGGTCGAGCTGGTCGCGGACGCGGTCCTGGGCGATGAACTCGGCCAACCGCTTCGGCCGGACGCTGGCCTCCGCGTCCCGTTCCGCGTCGCTGACGTACGCCGAGACCAGATTGTCGCCCGTCATGCGCTGATCTCCACTCGCGAAGGCGGGGCTCCGCTCCTCGCGCTCATCGGGTCCGGCCCAGCAGGCGGATGGCCTGCTTGAGCAGGACCGGCACCGGCGGGGTCTCGCCGTCGACGGTCTCCGCGACCGCGGCCACCGCCTGCTCGGCCTGGCCGGCCGTCCAGCCGAGCCCGACCAGCGCCTGGCGCACCTGCTCGGGCCAGGCGCCCGTGGTGACCCCGGCGGCGCCGTCCGCGCCGACCGACACCGGACCGACCCGGTCCCGCAGCTCCAGCACCAGCCGCTCGGCGCCCTTCTTACCGATCCCCGGCACCCGGGTCAGCGCCGCCGTGTCGGCGTTGGCGATGGCCTTGCGGACCGCGTCCGGGGTGTGCACGGCCAGCACCGCCTGGGCCAGCCGGGGGCCGACCCCGCTCGCGGTCTGGAGCAGCTCGAACAGCTGCTTGGCGTCGTCGTCGGCGAAACCGTAGAGGGTGAGCGAGTCCTCCCGCACCACCAGGCTGGTGGCCAGCCGGGCGGGCTGACCGACCCGCAGCTCGGCCAGGGTGCCGGGGGCGCACTGCACCGCCAGGCCGACCCCGCCGACCTCCACCACCGCGTGATCCGGACCGGTCGCGGTCACCGTGCCGCGCACGCTGGCGATCATCGTCGCGCTCCTCCTCGTCGTGCCCGGTCGGCGGCCTCGGCCAGCTTGGACCGGGTGCCGCCCCGCCAGACATGACAGATGGCCAGGGCCAGGGCGTCGGCGGCGTCCGCCGGCCGGGGTGGCTCCGACAGCCGCAGCAGCCGGGTGACCATGCTGGTCATCTGCTTCTTGTCGGCCTGACCGGACCCGGTCACCGCCGCCTTCACCTCGCTCGGGGTGTACGTCTGCACCGGCAGCCCGGCGCGCGCCCCGGCCAGCACCGCGATCCCGCTGGCCTGCGCGGTGCCCATCACCGTGCGGACGTTGTGCTGGCTGAACACCCGCTCCACGGCGACCGCGTCCGGCCGGTGCTCGGCCACCAGATCGGTCAACGAGCGGTCCAGGTGCAGCAGGCGCAGCGGCAGGTCGTCGCCCGGATCGGTGTGGACGACGTAGTAGGCGACCAGGGTGCAGGGCCGCCCCGGCACGCCCTCGACCACGCCGACCCCGCACCGGGTCAGCCCCGGGTCGACGCCCAGCACCCGCACGCCGCCTCCTTTCCCAGCCGCAAGCAGTAAGCAGTACGTGTGTTCGACACCGTTACCTCTCATGATTCATACACGATCGGCAGCCCCGCTTTGCAGCGAAGCGGTCCCGGTCTTGCCCGCCACGGCGGTGCCGGGTTGACGGTTCGCAGCCACCGGCCCGCCGGAACGGGTCTTACGATCGGCTCCACGTCCAGCCACCGGGCCACTCCCGGCGGTATCTAGCTGCGCCGCAAGGGCGGCGAGGTTTCGCGCGGCGTTTAGATCACGGTCCAGGTTCAGGCCGCAAACGGTGCAGGTGTAAGTGCGCACGGACAGGGCCAGCTTGGCTTTCACTGTGCCGCATGCCGAGCAAGTCTTCGAGGACGGATACCAGCGGTCGGCCACGATCAGCCGGCCACCGTTCCATAACGTCTTGTAGTTCAACTGCCGGCGTAGTTCACCAAGACCGACGTCAGCGACGTGCCGCGCCACCCGCCGGTTGCGCAGCATCCCGGCGACGTTCAGGTCTTCGACAACGACAACGCCGTACATGCGGGTGAGGCGGGTGCTGAGCTTGTGCAGACCGTCGCGACGTAGGTTCGTAACCCGCGCATGTGCGCGGGCCGCCTGCAGCCGTGACCGTTCCCACCGGTTTGACGGCTGCTGCCCCGTGCGCCGGTCAGGTCCAACTCGGCGTGACATCTGTCGCGCGAGGCGACGCATCCGCCGGGTGGCATCAAGAAGGTGTCGCGGATTAGGTACCAACTGGCCGGTGGAAAGGACCGCGAGGTGCTTCAACCCGACGTCCACACCGACCACGGCATGCGGCAATCTCGGGACTCGCTCGGGCCGGTCGATCTCGACGCAGAACGCTACGTGCCACCGGCCCTTTTCACGACGCACTGTCGCAGATAGAAGCCGGGCAGTGCCAGCATCGAGGCGACGGGCCAACTTCCGGGCTGATTCGTGCAGCTTCAGCACGCCAAGACGCGGCAAGGTAACGCGCCGCCGGTCGGGCTCCACTCGAATCGCGCCTGTTGTAAAGCGAACCGTCGGCGTAGAGCGACGACGGGACTTAAAGCGCGGGAAGCCGATCCGCCGGCCGGCGCGAGCGCTTGTCTGGGAGTTCCACCAGTTCTTCAGCCCGCGGGCGCAAGCGTCCAAGCCAGTGTTGTATGCCTCCTTCGAACACTCCCGCCACCAGGGTGCCACGTCGTCCTTGACGGCGTTCCACTCTCGTCTCAGCGCTGGGAGTGACCAACCAGGAGCCGGCGTCAGATCCTCCTCGCCAATACCGTAGGTGCGCTCTGCGGCCCGCTGGTCCATCACCGCCTTCACCCGGGCCAAGGCCCAGTTGTGAGCTACCCGCGCCGCACCCGCATGGGCAAGCACCGCCCGTTCTTGGGTTGGAGTCAGATCCAGGGCGAACCGATACGCCTGCATCGTCTTCACTTCAACGCCCCTGTCGCTGTGGCGCTATCAGTCCGGGAAGGCATAGGGCTCACGGCAGTCCACCCCGACCGCACAGGGGGCAACAGCCTGATGCCAGCAACTCCTTCACGCCCTCACCAGTTGTCTCCGCACGAAGTGCTCGGCATTCGTTGATGGGGTTTTTACGGCCTTCGCCCCAGTGCTGGCGACGAGCGCGCCCGCACGTGGTTCGAAGACGGCCAGAACGCTGCCGGCCCGATCATGCATGATGTGTGGTCAACAAGCGTCCGGCTTCGCTCGTCATCATGTCCAACCCACTTTGCTTCTGTCACTCGCCTCGTACCTGACTCTCTCACGCCCCTCCGACACCTTCTAACACCGCCCACCTTGAAGAGCCGCCCCTCATGCTCGCCCCGCCCACACAGATCGGCCCCGGAGTATGTGTCGCCGCCCCATGTGCCGCCGGCCACACAGCTCGTAACTTCTTGCGCCATGACGGCAGAACCCGTGGCGGTCCCCCACGTCGTACACGTCGACCTCTCCGGTCGTAGCGCCCTGGTGACCGGTGGTGGCAGCGGCATCGGCCGGGCCTGCGCCCTGCGGCTGGCGGCGGCCGGCGCGGCGGTGCTGGTGGTGGACCGCAACACCGAGGCGGCCAAGGCGGTGGCCGCCGAGGCGGGCGGCCGGGCCGAGGGGATCGACCTGGCCGACGTGACCGCGGTGGGCCGGCTCGACGTCGACGTGGACATCGTCATCAACAACGCCGGCCTCCAGCACGTCGCGCCGGTGCAGGACTTCCCCGTCGAGCGGTTCGAGTACATCCAGCGGGTGATGGTGGAGGCGCCGTTCCTGTTGATCCGCCGGGCGCTGCCGCACATGTACGCCGGCGGCTGGGGCCGGATCGTCAACATCTCCTCGGTGCACGGGCTGCGCGCCTCGCCGTACAAGGCGGCGTACGTGTCGGCCAAGCACGCCCTGGAGGGGCTGTCGAAGGTGGTCGCGCTGGAGGGCGCCGCGCACGGGGTGACGGCCAACTGCATCAACCCGGCGTACGTGCGCACCGCCCTGGTGGAGAGCCAGATCGCCGACCAGGCGGCCACCCACGGCATCGGCGCCGACGAGGTGGTGGAGAAGATCATGTTGGCCCGGGCGGCGATCAAGCGGCTGATCGAGCCGGAGGAGGTGGCGGAGCTGGTGGCGTACCTCTGCTCGCCGCCGGCCGCGTTCATCACCGGCGCGTCGATCGCCCTCGACGGGGGCTGGACGGCCAACTAGTGGCGTCGCGCACAATGTCGCTCATGTCGTCGCCGGTCGAGTTCCTGGAGCTGCTGGCCCGGGAGGCCGCCGCGGTCGAGTTCGAGGGGCCGCTGGTGGCCGCCCGGGCCGCCGGGCTGCCCGCCGACCAGCTGGCCGAGCTGGAGCAGGCCAAGACGGTGGCGCTGCGGGTACGGGCGCTGCTGGAACGCCGCCGCCGGCGCGAGATCGAGCTCTCCGGCCTGTACGACACCGCCAGCGACCTGGCCGGCCTGCGCGACCTGGACGACGTGCTGCGGGCCATCGTGCACCGGGCGCGCATCCTGCTCGGCACCGATGTGGCGTACATGACGCTGAACGACGACGAGCGCGGCGACACCTACATGCGGGTCACCGACGGTTCGATCTCGGCGCGCTTCCAGGGGCTGCGGCTGGAGATGGGCGACGGCCTCGGTGGCCTGGTGGCGCAGACCGGCACCCCGTACGCCACCGCGAACTACCCGGAGGACGGCCGGTTCCGGCACACCGGGGAGATCGACGACGGGGTCGGCGAGGAGGGGCTGGTGGCCATCCTCGGCGTGCCGCTGCGCCTCGGGTCGAGCGTGATCGGCGTGCTGTACGCGGCGAACCGGTCGGTCCGGCCGTTCGCCCGCGAGGAGGTGTCGCTGTTGGTCTCCCTGGCCGCGCACGCGGCGGTGGCGATCGACACCGCGCGGCTGCTGGCCGAGACCCGTTCGGCGCTGGCCGAGCTGTCCGCGGCGAACAGCACCATCCGGGCGCACAGCGCCTCGGTGGAGCGCGCCGCCGCGGCGCACGACCGGATGACCGCGCTGGTGGTACGCGGCGGCGGGATGGAGGACGTCGCGGCGGCGGTCACCGACGTGCTCGGCGGGGCGCTGCTGGCGCTGGACGCCGAGGGCCGGCGGCTGGCCCGGGTGGGCGAGATAGCGGAGCCGGACCGGGCCGACCTGGTGGAGGCGGTGGCCGCGTCGCGTACCGAGGGGCGCAGCGTGCGCCGCGGTCCGCTCTGGTACGCCGCGGTGGTCGCCGGCACCGAGAACCTGGGCGCGCTGGTGCTGCGCCCGGACGACGAGCTGGTCGACGCCGACCAGCGGATCCTGGAGCGGGCCGCGCTGGTCACCGCGCTGCTGCTGCTGTTCCGGCGTACCGTGGCCGAGGCGGAGGGGCGGGTCCGGGGCGAGCTGCTGGACGACCTGATCGCCCGGCCGCTGCGGGACACCGACGCGCTGCGCAGTCGGGCCGGCCGGCTCGGGGTCGACCTGGACGCCCCGCACGTGCTGGTGGCGGTGGGCGACGACGTGATCGCCGCCACCGGTTCGGCCCGGCAGCGGGTGCTCTCCTGGGCCACCACGTACGCCTCCACCCGGGGTGGGCTGGCCGCGGCCCGGGACGGCCGGGTGGTGCTGATGCTGCCCGGCGTGGACGCCGGCGGCAGCGCCCGCGCGGTGGCCCGGGACCTGTCCCGGGTGACCGGCCGGCCGGTGACCGCCGGGGCGAGTGGCCCCGCCACCGGGCCGGCCGCGCTGACCACCACGTTCGCCGAGGCGGCCCGCTGCCTGACCGCGCTCGGCGCGCTGGGCCGCGCCGGGCAGGGGGCGAGCACCGCCGAGCTGGGCTTCGTCGGCCTGCTGCTGGGTGCGGTGGGCGACCCGGGCGACCGGGACGTGGCCCGGTTCCTCACCGCCACCGTGGGTCCGGTGGTGGACTACGACGCCCGGCGGGGCACCGCGCTGGTGCGGACGCTGGAGGCGTACTTCGGGGTGGGCGGCAGCCTGGCCCGGGCCGCGGAGCAGCTGCACGTGCACGTCAACACGGTGACCCAGCGGCTGGAGCGGGTGGGGCAGCTGCTCGGCACGGACTGGCAGCGACCCGACCGTGCGCTGGAGGTGCAGCTCGCGCTGCGGCTGCACCGGCTGCGCCACCCGGCCGGCTGAGCTGAGCTCCTCCCCGGCCGCCCGCTCGGCGTCGGGCGACTCAGCGGGGGCGGATGCCGTCCAGCACCAGGTCGACGATCTGCTCGGGCATGATCCGCTCGTCCAGCTCCGGGTGCCAGCGCAGCATCCGCTGGATCAGCATCGGACCGGCGAGCAGCGCCATGGTCAGCTCGATGTCGAGGTCGGCGCGCAGTTCCCCGGCGTCGACACCGCGCCGGAGCACCTCGCGCATCAGCTTCCGCCGCGGCTCGATGATGTTCTGGTAGAGCTGGTAGCGGTCCGGGCTGCGGTTCACCTCGGGCGCCAGGCAGGGCATGATCCGGGCGGCCCGCGGGTCGATGTTGTGCCCGATCGCGCCGACCAGCAGGATCAGGTCGTCGCGGACGGAATGCCCGGCCGGCTCCGGCGGGTGGCCCTTGAGGGTACGCAGCGCGTCGAGCAGCAGCGCCTCCTTGCCCGGCCAGCGACGGTAGATGGTCGCCTTGCCGACCCCGGCGCGGGCGGCGATCGCCTCGATGGCGAGCGTCTCGATGGTGTTCCCCTCGGCCAGCAGGTCCAGGGTGGCGCCGATGATCGCCTCGTCCGCGCGGACGCTCCGCGGCCGGCCGGGCGGCCGCGGAGCGTCAGCGCTGGAAGTCATGTCAGACATTGAACCCGAAGTCAGGCGGTTCCGGCCAACTCCGGCTCGGTGGCGGGGGCGAGAGCCGGCGTCGTCCCGGCCCGACCCGGCAGCCAGCGCAGCGCGACGACGATGCCGAGCGCGGCGACCACCGCGCTGATCCCGGCCGCCCAGTGCATGGCGGTGACGAAGGCGTCGTTGGCCGAATCGATCAGCGCGGGCGCGGCGGGACCGAGCCGGTCGGCCGCCGCGTACGCGCCGGAGATCGACTCGGTGGCCGCCTCCCGGGCCGCGGCGGGCAGCGCGGCCACGGCCGGGGCGATGTCCTCGCGGTAGACCGCGGAGAGCACCGAACCGAGCACCGCCACGCCGAGCGCGCCGGCGACCTGCCGGATGGTGTTGCTCACCGCCGAGCCCACGCCGGCCTTCTCGCGGGGCAGCGCCGACATGATCGACTCGGTGGCCGGCGGCATGATGTTGGCCATCCCGGCGCCCTGCACGAAGGTCAGCAGCAGCACGATCCAGATCGGGGTGTCCGCCTCGACCAGCACGAACCCGCCCAGCGACACGGCGGTCAGGGCGAGGCCGGTCACCGCGACCGCCCGGCCGCCGAACCGGCGGACCATGGCCGCGCTGCGCGGGGCGAAGAAGAGCTGGGCCCCGGCGAACGGCAGGAACAGCAGGCCGGTCTCCAGCGGGCTGTAGCCGCGCACCAGCTGGAGGTAGAAGGCGTTGAAGAACATCACGCCCATGGCGGCGAAGAAGACCAGCCCGATCAGGGTGACCGGGGCCGCGAACCGGGGCATCCGGAACAGCCGGACGTCCAGCGACGGGTGGTCGCTGCGCAGCTCGTGCACGATGAAGAAGGCCAGCACCGCCAGGCCACCGACGATCGCCAGCCAGACCGGGAGCCGGCCGAAGCCGTGTTCGCCGCCGTCGATGATGCCGTAGGTGAGCGCGACCAGACCGACCACGGACAGCAGCACACCGAGCAGGTCGACCCGGCCGGGGCTCGGATCCCGGGACTCGGGGACCAGGGTGGCGACCAGCACCACGCCCAGCGCCACCACCGGCACGTTGATCAGGAAGACCGACCCCCACCAGTAGTGCTCCAGCAGCGCACCGCCGAGCACCGGCCCGATCGCGACGCCGAGGCCGACCGCGCCGGCCCAGACGCCGATCGCCCGGCCCCGCTCCCGGGGGTCGAAGACGTTGGAGATGATCGACAGGGTCACCGGCATGATGGCTGCCCCGCCGACGCCCATCAGGGCCCGGGCCGCGATCAACTGGCCGGGGCTCTGCGCGTACGCGGACAGCAGCGACGCCAGTCCGAACAGGACCAGCCCGATCAGCAGGAAACGCCGCCGCCCGGACCGGTCGCCGAGCACGCCGAAGGTGAACAGGAGGCCGGCGAAGACGAGGGTGTAGGAGTTGATCGACCACTCCAGCTCACCCTGGCTGGCGCCGAGGCCGTGCACCGGGTCGGCGAGGGTGCGCAGCGCGACGTTGAGGATGGTGTTGTCGAGGACGACCACGAGCAGGCTGATCACCAGCACGCCGAGGATCGCCCACCTCCTCGGGTGCCCGGTGTTCTCGTGCAGTTCCATTCGGCCCGTTTCTCCCCCCGGTAGCCCCGTGCCGCGCAATACGATACGGGTCAGGCTCGTAACGAACGTGAGCCTAGGCCGGGAGATTTCGATACGGAACCGGTTCGTATCTCTTGTGGGCCACGTCACCGGCCCCGACCGGGGGCCCCGCCTTGCCAGCGTCAGGCGCTTGCGGGCCGCCTCGCGGCCTCGGCCGGCATCGGATCGGTCAGCACCAGACGAACTCCCGGGTAGTGGTGACCACTACCCGGGAGTTCGTCGGGACGGGCGTGCCGGAGGCGCCGCGGCCGGATCAGCCGTCGGTGCGGCCCCGGCGGGCCTGCCAGCGCTGGATCAGGGCCACCGCGGTGCCCCAGATCCCGCGCCGGAAAAGCAGCACGGCCAGCACGAAGATGGTGCCGGTGACCAGCCCGATCTGCTCGAAGCCGGAGAACGACAGCCAGTCCTCCAGCCGGACGAGCAGCGCCGCGCCGAGCACCCCGCCCCAGAGCGTGCCGATCCCGCCGAGCACCACGACGATGACCGCCTTGCCGGAGGTGGTCCAGTGCAGCACGTCCAGCGACACGAACTGGTGTCCCATCGCGAACAGCCCACCGCCCAGCCCGGCGAGGAACGCCGACAGCACGAACGCGGTCAGCTTGTACCGGTGCACCGGGTAGCCGAGGGCCCGGGCCCGGGCCGGGTTGTCGCGGATGCCGACCAGCACCCGCCCGAACGGCGAGTTCACGATCCGCCACGCGGCCCACAGGCCGAGCAGCGCGATCGGCAGCGCCGCGTAGTAGAAGTAGAACTCGTCGGACAGGTCGAGACCGCCGAGTTCGCGGGGCACCGCCTGGAGGCCGTTCTCACCGCCGGTGACCGAGCCCCACTTGTTGGCGACGTAGTAGATCATCTGCGCGAAGGCCAGCGTCACCATGGCGAAGTAGATGCCCGTGCGCTTCACCGCGAGATAGCCGATCGGGACGGCGATCACGGCCGCGGCCACCGCACCGGTCAGCACCGCGAGCGGGAACGGCAGGCCGGCCTTGATCGCCGCGATGCCGGCCACGTACGCCGACGTGCCCCAGAATGCGGCGTGACCGAAGGACATCAGCCCGGTGAAGCCGAGCAGCAGGTCCACCGAGACCGCGAAGAGTGCCCAGCACAGGATGTCCACGGCGACCGCCGGGTAGAGGTCGTTGGGCAGCCGGAGGGCGACCGCCAGCCCCACCACGAGCAGCGCGTACCGGACCCACCAGGGCGCCCGGGAGATTGCCACCAGCCCCGAGCGGGCCGGACCCGGCTTCGCCCCGGGCTCGCTCTCGACCGCTGTGGTCATGCGGGTGCCTCCTCACGCCCGAACAGGCCGGCCGGGCGCCACATCAGCACGGCGGCCATCACGATGAACACCAGGGTCTGCGACAGGATCGGCCAGTCGGCCAGGTAGACCACGCCCCAGGCCTGGATCAGGCCGATGCCGAACCCGGCGGCCACCGACCCGAAGATCGAGCCGAGGCCGCCGATCACCACGACCGCGAAGACCACGATGATCAGGTCGGCGCCCATCAGCGGGTTGACCGCGCGCATCGGGGCGGCGAGCACCCCGGCCAGTCCGGCGAGCGCGATGCCGAAGCCGAAGACCGGGGTCACCCACCGTCCCACGTTGATGCCGAACGCCCGGGTGAGTTCCGGGCGTTCGGTCGCCGCCCGCACCACCATGCCCACCCGGCTGTGGGTCAGCGCCCACCACACCGCGACGCAGATCGCGACCGCGAAGCCCAGCACGAAGACCCGGTAGGTCGGGAAGTCGAAGATGCCCAGGTCGACCGAGCCGCCGAGGGACTCCGGGGTGGCGTACGGGATCGACTGCACGCCGTACCGGGACTTCACCAGGTCCTGCAGGATGAGCACCAGGCCGAAGGTGAGCAGGAAGTTGTAGAGCGGATCGAGCCGGGCCAGGCGGTGCACGAAGGCCCGCTCGAGCGCCATGCCCAGCACCCCCAGCACCACCGGCATGATCACCAGCGCCCACCAGAACGGCACCCCGAACTCGGTCAGCAGGACGTACGCCCCCATCGCGCCGAGCATGTAGAAGGCGCCGTGGGCGAAGTTGACCACGCGGAGCATCCCGAAGATGACCGCCAGGCCGAGGGCGAGCAGGGCGTAGAACGCCCCGTTCACCAGCCCGTCGAACGTGTGCTGAAGGAAACCGGTCATGGCCTCGTCACATCTTGCACTCGGCCGACGGGGACGCGAACGCCTCGGTCGCCGGGATGGTCTTGACGACCTTCACGTAGTCCCAGTCCTCGGTCACCTCGGCCTGCGGCTTGACCTGCGCCAGGTACGCGTCGTGCAGGACCCGGTGGTCCTCGGCGCGGATCTTGCCGTTACGCAGGAAGACGTCGTTGACGTCCTTGCCCTCCAGGCCCTTCACCACGGTGTCGGCGTCGTCGGTGCCGGCGGACTGCACCGCCTCCAGGTACTGCGTGGCGGCGGAGTAGTTGGCGGCGTGGGCGAACGTCGGCCGGGTGCCGGTCTCCTTCAGGAACCGGTCCGCCCACTCCCGGTTCTGCTGGTCGAAGTTCCAGTACCAGGCGTCGGTGTACGTGGTGCCGGCCAGCGCGGCCGGGGTCAGCGAGTGAATGTCGGTGAGGAACATCAGGCCGACCGCGAGACCGACCCCCTTGTCCCGCAGCTTGAACTCGTTGTACTGCTTGACCAGGTTCACCAGGTCGCCGCCGGCCTGCATGGTGCCCAGGGTGTCCGGCTTCGGGTTCAGCGTCGGCGCCTTCAGCAGGAAGGTGGAGAAGTTGTCGTTCGGGAACGGCGTGGCGTCCTTGGCCACGACCTTGCCGCCGGCCCCCTGCACCGCCGCCGAGAACTTCTTCTCCATGTCCTGGCCGAACGCGTAGTCCGGGTAAACGATGTACCAGTTCTTCGCGCCCTCCTGAGTCGCCGCCGTGCCGGTGCCATGGGCCAGCATGTACGTGTCGTACGCGTAGTGGAACGTGTACTTGTTGCACGCCTTGCCGGTCAGGTCGGTGGTCGCGCCGGTGATGTTGAAGTAGAGCTTCTTCTTCGCCTTCGCGACGTCGGCGACCTTCAGCGCCGCCGAGGACGTCGGCACGTCCAGGATCGCGTCCACGCCCTTGCGGTCGTAGAGCTCAGCCGCCTTGGTGTTGGCGATGTCCGGCTTGTTCTGGTGGTCCGCGGACTCGACGCTGACGTTCTTGGTGACGGCCTTGTCGCCGTACTTGGCCTTGAAGTCGGCGATGGCCATCTCGACGGCCTTCACCGAGTTCTTGCCGGACGCGTCCGCGTACACCCCGGACTGGTCGTTCAACACGCCCAGGACGATCTTGTCGTCGGTGAGCTTGGAGTCACCCGACCCGCTCGGGCCGCCACCGCCACACCCGGCGGCGAGCAGCACGGCGGCGGACGCCGCCGCCACACCTGCGGTTCTACGCATGCCGATCCCTCCAAAACCGCGCCGACGCGCGGCCATCGATGTCATTTGCAGGAAATTTCAGATGCCGAGGTACGCCAGCAGCTCGCGCTCCCGGCTGCGCACCTCGGAGTTGTCCATCGCCTCCACCACGCGCCCCTCGGCCAGCAGGTAGTGCCGGTCGGCGACGCCGGTGGCGAAGTGCAGGTTCTGCTCGACGAGCAGCACCGTCACGCCGTGCTTCTTGGCCTCCCGCAGCAGGTCGCCGACCTGCTGCACGAGCAGCGGGGAGAGCCCCTCGGTGGGCTCGTCGCAGAGCAGCAGCCGGGCGCCCATCCGCAGCACCCGGGCCAGGGCGAGCATCTGCTGTTCGCCGCCGGAGAGCTTGGTGGCCGGCGAGTCGCGCCGCAGGTGCAGCGCGGGGAACGCCTCGTACACCCGCTCGAGCGACCACGGGTCGGGGCCGACCCGGGGCGGCAGCGTCAGGTTCTCGGTGACGGTGAGGGAGGCGTACGCGCCCCGGTCGTCGGGCACCCAGCCCAACCCGAGCCGGGCCCGCCGGTGCGCCGGCAGCTTCGTCACGTCCCGGCCGTCCAGGGCGACCGTGCCGGACTTGCCGGAATGCAGCCCCATCACGCAACGCAGCAGGGTGGACTTACCGGCGCCGTTGCGCCCGACCAGGGTCACCACCTCGCCGGCGGCGACCTCCAGGCTCACCTCCCGCAGCACCCGCGCCTCGCCGTACCAGGCGGAGAGGTTCTCAATGCGCAGCATCAGCGGCTCCCAGGTAGGCGGTGATGACCCGCTCGTCGGCGCGGACCTGCTCGTACGGCCCCTCGACCAGCACCGTGCCGGCCTGGAGCACGGTGACGGTGTCGGCGAGGCGGCCGACCACGCTCATGTTGTGCTCGACCATCACCACGGTCCGGCCCTTGCGCACCGCGGCGATCAGGTCGACGGTGCGGTCGACGTCCTCCAGCCCCATCCCGGCGGTCGGCTCGTCGAGCAGCAGCACCTTCGGGTCCAGGGCGAGCGCGATGGCCAGCTCCAGGGCCCGCTTGCGCCCGTACGCCAGCGCCTCGGCAGGGGCCTCGGCCAGCTCGGCGAGACCGACCATGTCCAGCAGTTCCTCGGCGCGTTCCCGGTAGCGGCCCATCAGTTGCACCGAACGCCAGAACCGCCAGCCCAGGCCGCTCGGCGACTGCAGGGCCAGCTCGACGTGCTCCCGCGCGCAGAGCTGCGGGAAGAGGCTGGTGATCTGGAAGGAACGGGCCACCCCCAGCCGGGCGACCTGCTCCGGTGCCAGCCCGGTGACGTCCCGCCCGGCCAGCTCGATCCGCCCGGCCGTCGGTGGCAGGAAGCCGGTGAGCAGGTTGAACAGCGTGGTCTTGCCGGCGCCGTTCGGGCCGACCAGGGCGTGCACGCTGTCCGCGGCGACGTCGAGGTCGACCTGGTCGACGGCGCGGAAGCCCCGGAAGTCGCGGGTCAGCCCGCGGGCTGACAGGAGCGCTTGCCCGGCCATCGCCACACCCTCCGCAGGTTCACGGCGACGGCCAGGTCGGTGACAGTGGTCACAGGGCCGTCGCGTGCTGGAAACCTACGGTGGCCCGGCAGAGTCGAACCATGTCGATCTCCCACACATTCGCCCACTGTGGCACGGCCCCGATCCCCATAGGGAACGGGCCCGTTCCGTGCCGGCACCGCCCCGCACGCCAGTCGGCGGCGCTCGACATGTGGGGCGGCACCGTCACCGGGGCCGGGGCGCACGCCGCCCGGTCCGGCGCTCAGCCCTCCGCCGCCTGCCGGGCGGGACCGACCGTGCGGTCGTACTCGGCGGCGAGGCCGTGCAGCAGCGCGTCCAGGCCGAGCACGAAGGCGCCCTCGTCGACGCTGCGCTGGTGCCCGGCCAGCCGGTGCGCCTGGTGCAGGTGCGGATGATCGACGTACAGGTCGGGGTCGTCGGAGAAGCCCCTCGCGAACGAGCCGAGCGCGGAACCGGCCACGAAGTAACGCAGCGCCGCGCCGATGTGGGTGGCCCGGGCGGGCGGCCAGCCGGCCCGGATCAGCCCGCCGTACACCGCGTCGGCCATGGCCAGGGCGGCCGGCCGGCGGCCGGGGCCCTGCACCAGGTACGGCACGATGTGCGGGTGCGCGGCGAGCGCCCGCCGGTAGGAGTGCGCCCAGTGCCGCAGCGCCGCCGGCCAGTCGAGGGTGCCGAAGGCCGAGGTGTCGACCGTCGCGGTGACACTGTCGGCGACCGCGTCGAGGATCTCGCCCTTGGTGGCGAAGTGGTTGTAGAGCGACGGGCCCTGCACGCCGAGTTCGGCGGCGAGCCGGCGGGTGGAGAGCGCCGTCAGCCCCTCCGCGTCGATGACCGCCCGGGCCGCGTCGACGATCCGCCGCCGATCCAGCAGCGGCTGCCGAGGTCGGGGCAACAGGTCCTCCTCGTGGTCGCCGGCGGTCGGTGACGTCGACTCTGGACGCCGGAAAACTTACACCGCTAGTTTAAGGGCGGCTGCCGGCCGGCGACACCTCCGGAAAGGGGACGGACACTGTGGACTTCGCGCTGACCGACGAGGAACGGGCGGTGCGGGACACCGCCCGAACGTTCATCGCCCGCGAGGTGATGCCCCTGGAGCAGGAGGTGCTGCGCCGCGAGCGCGCCCACCGCCCCGGGCTGGACCGCACCGAGCTGCGCGAGCTGCAACTGCGGGCGAAGAAGTTCGGCTTCTGGGGGCTGGCGACCCCGCCGGAGTACGGCGGCATGGACCTGCCCGCCGTACTGCAGTCGCTGATCTGGACCGAGCTGGGGCGGACCTTCGTGCCGTTCCGGTTCGGCGGGGAGGCCGACAACATCCTGTTCCACGCCACCGCGGAGCAGCAGCGCGAGTTCCTCGTCCCCACCATCGAGGGCGAGCGGCTCTCCTGCTTCGCCATCACCGAGCCCGGCGCCGGCTCGGACGCGGCGAACATCAGGATGCGCGCCCGCCGCGACGGCGACGACTGGGTGCTCGACGGCGAGAAGACCTTCATCACCGGCGGCAACGACGCCGACTTCGCCATCGTGGTGGCGGTCACCGACCCGGAGCAGGGCGCCCGCCACGGCGGCGCGACCGCGTTCCTGGTGGACCGGGCGATGGGCTGGCGGTCGGAGTTCATCCAGACCATGGGCGAGGGCGGTCCGGCCGCCCTGGTCTTCGACGGCGTGCGGGTGCCGCACCGCAACGTCCTCGGCGAGGTGGGGCAGGGCTTCGCGCTCGGCATGGAGTGGATCGGCAAGGGCCGTTACACCATCCCCTCGCACGCCCTCGGCATCGCCGAGCGGGCGTTGCGGATGGCGATCGAGCACGCCAACACCCGGGAGACCTTCGGCGCCAAGATCGCCGTCAACCAGGCGATCCAGTGGATGATCGCCGACTCGGAGACCGAACTGGAGGCGGCCCGCTGGCTGGTCCTGCGGGCCGCCTGGACGGTGGACCAGGGCCTGGACCCGCGACACGCGTCGTCGATGGCCAAGCTCTACGGCGCCGGCATGGTGAACCGGGTGGTCGACCGGGTGCTGCAGATCCACGGCGGGATGGGCTACACGCGAGAGCTGCCGATCGAGCGCTGGTACCGGCAGGTCCGGCTCTACCGGATCTTCGAGGGCACCGACGAGATGCAGCGGCTGATCATCGCCCGCGATCTGCTGCGCGGCTACACGAAGATCGGCGGGCACCTGGCCTGAGCGCCCCCGGCCGGCCCGTTCCGGGCCGGCCGGGGGCGGCCCGGGTCAGTCGGTCAACGCCTCGACGGCCCGGTCGACGTCCGCCACCGAGGTGTAGAGGTGGAAGGACGCCCGGACCCGGCCGGCGCGGACCGCCGCGCGGATCCCCGCCCGGGCCAGCCGCTCCTGCGCGTTCGGCGCCTCGACGCTGACGATCGCGCTGTCCCCCGGCGGCCGGCCCAGTCCGGCGAGGAACCGGTTCGCCAGCGCCACGTCGTGCCGGTGGACGGCCGACAGCCCGATCTCGGCGAGCAGCTCCAGGGCCGGGGCCGCGCCGACGTAGTTCAGCCAGGCCGGCGAGATGTCGAACCGGCGAGCGTCCCCGGCCAGCCGCAGCGGGAGCCCGTAGTACGACTCGGCGGGATCCTCGCCCGCGTACCAGTTGGCGGCGTCGGGACGCATCCGGTCCCGCAGCGCCGGGGCCAGGTAGGCCAGCGCCACGCCGCGCGGCGCCATCAACCACTTGTACGCCCCCACCACCACCGCGTCCGCCAACCCCGCGTCGAAGGGCAGCCAGCCGCAGGCCTGGGTGGCGTCGACCACGACGAGGGCGTCGTGCGCCCGGGCCGCCGCGACGAGCTTCTCGTACGGGGCGACCGTGCCGTCGGCGGACTGCACCAGGCTGAACGCCACCAGGTCGGTGTCGGCGTCGATCGCGTCGACCAGGCCGGCCAGCGCGACGGTGCGTACCCGCACCCCGCGCTCCTGCTGGACCAGCCACGGGAACAGGTTGGAGGTGAACTCGACCTCCGGCACGAGCACCGTCGCGCCCGGCGGCAGCGCGACCGCCACCGGCGCGATCAGCTGCGACGCCGCGGCGCCGACCGCCACGTCGGCCGGGTCCACCCCGATCAGGCCGGCGAAGGCGGCCCGGGTCCGGCCCACCGACTCGTCCCAGCCCTCGAACGACACCCGCCCACCCCGCCAGTCGGCGAGCATCTCCTGCACCGCGGTCCACGCCGGTTCCGGCGGCAGCCCGTAGGTGGCGGTGTTCAACCAGCCCGGTTCGGGCTGCCACAGTCCTCGCGCCTGCTCCAAGTCCATTCCGCGACGCTAGCCCCACCCCACCCCCGCCCGGCACCACCAATTCCCCACCCGTGGCCCGCAAGGAAGGGCTGGCCGCCACAGGCGCCACGCCGCCCGCCGCCACGGGTACACCGCGACGGCGGGCGAGCGGGGTGCGGCGGGCTCAGGCCGGGGCGCCGGCCAGGGTGGCCGGGCGGCCCGGCGGCTCGTCGCCGGCGGGACCGTCCTCGGGACCGCCCTCGGCCGGTTCGTCCTCGTCGAGCATGGTGGTCTCGTCGAACGGGCGGCGGCCGGCGAGCACCTCGGCGGCCTGCTCCCGGTCGAACTCACCGGTCCAGGTGCCGACCAGGACGGTGGCCACCGCGTTGCCCGCAAAGTTGGTCAACGCCCGGGCCTCCGACATGAACCGGTCGATGCCCACGATCAGGCCGACCCCGTCCACCAGATCAGGGCGGTGCGACTGCAGACCACCGGCCAGCGTCGCCAGACCGGCGCCGGTCACCCCGGCGGCCCCCTTCGACGCGATCACCATGAACACCAGCAGACCGATCTGCTCCCCCACCGCCAGCGGCTTGCCGAGCGCGTCGGCGATGAACAACGACGCCATCGTCAGGTAGATCGCCGTGCCGTCCAGGTTGAACGAGTACCCGGTCGGCACCGTGATCCCCACCACCGGCTTCGACACCCCGACGTGCTCCATCTTCGCGATCAACCGCGGCAGCGCCGACTCCGACGAGGAGGTCGACAGGATCAGCAGGAACTCCCGGCCCAGGTACGCCAACAGCTTGAAGATCGACACCCGGGCCACGAACCACAACAGCGCACCCAGCACCACGAACACGAACACCACGCAGGTCGCGTAGAAGCCCACCATGATCTGCGCCAGGCTCTTCAACGCGTCCACCCCGGTCGCGCCGACCACCGCCGCGATCGCCCCGAACGCACCGACCGGCGCCACCCACATGATCATCGCCAGCACCTTGAAGACGAGGCGCTGGAGCACGCCCACGGCGCGCAGCACCGGCTCGCCCCGGGTGCCCATCGCCTGCACGCCGAAGCCGACCAGCAGCGCCACCAGCAGCGTCTGGAGCACCTCGCCCTCGGTGAGCGCGGAGAGCAGCGAGGTCGGGATGACGCCGAGCAGGAAGTCCACGGTCCCCTCGGACTCGCCACCGGCCGCCTGCCGGCCCGCGTCGGCCACCTCCGGCCCCAGGTTCAGCCCGGAACCCGGATGGATCAGGTTGCCGACCACCAGGCCGATCGCCAACGCCACCGTCGACATCAGCAGGAAGTAGCCCAACGCCAGGCCACCGACCTTGCCGACCTTGGCGGCCTGCCGGACGGACCCGACGCCCAGCACGATGGTGCAGAAGATGACCGGGCTGATCATCATTTTGATCAGCGCCACGAAGCCGGTCCCGAGTGGCTTCAGCTCCTTGCCGACCTCGGGGGCGACCAGGCCGACCACGATGCCGGCGACGACGGCCGCGATGACCGCCAGGTAGAGGTACCGGGTCCGGTCCCGGCGGGCGGGCCGGACGGCCGCGCTGGTGGAAGTGGTGGTGTCCATGCCCACAATGTGAAGCGGGTCTCACCGCAGGGCAGCCTTGCGTTCATTCTGTTCACCCGGGTGACTCGGGGGCGAAATCCGGACCTGACCCGTACGCCACACTTGCCCACGACGCGCGGCAGAAGGAGGGGACCATGGCCCGACGGCAGTGGAGCATCGCGGCGCAGCTGTTCGCCCTGCAGGCCGTGGTCGTCACGCTGCTGGTGCTGGCGGGTGCCGGGGGTGCCGTCTGGCTGGCCCGCGCCGACTCCGAACAGGCGGCCCGGGCGGAGGTGCTGGCGGTCGCGGAGACGGTGGCCCGCTCCCCCGACGTACGCGCGGCGCTGCGCTCCGCCGACCCGGCGGCCGCCCTGCAGCCGTACGCGGAGGCCACCCGGCGGGCCACCGGCACGGACTTCGTGGTGGTGATGGCCCTGGACCGGACCCGCTACTCGCATCCCAATCGGGCCCTGATCGGGCACCCGTTCATCGGGGACATCGGCCCCGCCCTGGCCGGCGAGCGGTTCACCGTCACCAACACCGGAACCCTCGGTGAGTCGGTACGCTCCGTCGTCCCGGTGCGGGACGCCGACGACCGGATCATCGGCCTGGTCTCCGTCGGCATCACCACCCGGGCGATCAACCGCAAGCTGCTCGCCCAGATCCCGGTGCTGCTCGGCGCGGCCGTGCCGGCGCTCGCCCTGGCCGGGACCGGCTCCTGGCTGCTCAGCCGCCGGCTGCGGCGGCAGACGCACGGGCTCGGACCACGCCAGATGACCCAGATGTACGAGTACTACGACGCCGTCCTGCACTCGGTGCGCGAGGGACTGGTGGTGCTCACCCGGGACCGCCGGGTGGCGCTGGTCAACGACGAGGGCCGGCGCCTGCTCGGGCTGGGTGCGGAGGCGCCGCTGACCGATCAGCCGGTGAGCGCGGTCGACCTGCCGCCGGCGGTGGCGGACCTGCTCGCCGAGGGGCGGGACGCGCACGACGAACCGGTGCTGGCCGGCGAGCGGGTGCTGGTGGCCAACCAGCGCAGCACCCGGTTCGAGGGGAAGGTGCTCGGCACCGTGCTGACCCTGCGGGACCAGACCGACCTGCGCAACCTGGCCAGCGAGCTGGACTCGGTGCGGGCGCTGACCGAGGCGTTGCGGGCGCAGACCCACGAGTCGGCCAATCGGCTGCACACCGTGCTGACGCTGGTCGAGCTGGGGCGTACCGAGGAGGCGGTCCGGCTCGGCACGGAGGACCTGGCGTTGGCCCAGCAGCTCACCGACCGGGTGGTCGGCGCGGTCACCGAGCCGGCCATCGCCGCGCTGCTGCTCGGCAAGTCGGCGCAGGCCGGCGAGCGCGGCATCGACCTGGTCGTCGAGCCGGACTGCCGGCTCGACGGCAGCCCGCTGCCCACCACCGACCTGCTCACCGTGCTCGGCAACCTGGTCGACAACGCCCTGGAGGCGGTCGCCGGCACCGATCCGCCCCGCCGGGTCCGGGTCTTCGTCGGGGCCGACGGCACCGGACTCGTCGTCCGGGTCGGGGACAGCGGGCCCGGCCTGGACCCGGATCGGGTGGCGGACGCGTTCCGGCGCGGCTGGTCCACCAAGAGCGCCGGCCGGGGCGTCGGCCTGGCCCTGGTCGGGCAGGTCATCCGCCGCTACGGCGGCCGGTACGAGGTGGGCCGCAGCGCCGACGGCGGCAGCCTGTTCACCGTCCGGCTGCCGATCCGGGAGGAGGGGTCGTGACCGACATCCGGGTGCTCGTGGTCGAGGACGAGCCGTTGCTGGCCGAGGCACACCGGGCGTACGCCGAACGGGTGCCCGGCTTCGCGGTGGTCGGCGTGGCGCACACCGCGCGGGACGCGATGGCCGCGCTGCGGCAGCAGGGGGGCCGCGACGTCGATCTGGTGCTGCTCGACTTCCGGCTGCCGGACCTGCACGGCCTGGAGGTGTGCCGGGCGCTGCGCGCGGCCGGCAGCACCGTCGACGTCCTCGCCGTGACCTCGGCCCGCGACCTGGCGGTGGTCCGCACCGCGGTCTCCCTCGGGGTGACCCACTACCTGCTCAAACCGTTCACCTTCGCGGCGTTCCGCGACAAGCTGGAGCGGTACGCGGAGTACCGCCGGCAGGCGCTCGCCGACGGGGAGGTGGCCGCCCAGCACGAGGTGGACCGGATGTTCGCCACCCTGCGCGGGGCGGCGTCGCACACCCTGCCCAAGGGTCTCGACGAGCAGACGTTGCAGATCGTGCTGGCCGTCCTCGGTGCCGGCGCCGGGCTCTCCGCCACCGAGGTGAGCGGCCGGACCGGGATCTCCCGGGTGACCGCCCGCCGCTACCTGGAATACCTGGTCACCGTCGAGCGGGCGGTGCGGGCGCCCCGCTACGGCACGCCGGGCCGGCCGGAGGTCGAGTACCGGCCGGCGTGAGCCCGCGGGCCCGGCTCAGCTGACGTTGGCCGGGCCGAGGACGCTCTTCAGGTCGCCCATCAGGGCGGTGGTCGGGGCGACCCGGAACGGGCCGAGGCGCAGGGTGGTGACCTTGCCGCCGTTGAGCAGCTTGACGTGCACCTCCGCGTCGCCGGGGTGCAGCACCAGCGTCTCCTTGAGCCGTTCCACCAACGGCGGCGTGCACCGGTGCACCGGGATGGTGAGGGTGATCGGCTTGTTGGCCGGGTTGACGCTGACGTCCGGCATGGACATGTCCATCGCCATGATCCGCGGAGTGTCGTCGCGGCGGTCGACGCGCCCCTTGACCACCACGATGGCGTCCTCGGCGATGTACTGCCCGATCACCTCGTAGGTGTTCGGGAAGAACAGCGTCTCCACCCCACCGGCCAGGTCCTCCAGGGTGGCCGAGGCCCAGGCCCGGCCCTGCTTGGTGACCCGGCGCTGCACCCCGGAGAGGATGCCGGCCAGGGTGACGACCGCGCCGTCGGGCACGGTGCCCTCCTCGGAGAGCGCGGCGATGGTGCAGTCGGCGGCCGCGCCCAGCACGTGTTCCAGCCCGAACAGCGGGTGGTCGGAGACGTAGAGGCCGAGCATCTCGCGTTCGAAGGCGAGCTTGTCCCGCTTGTCCCACTCCGAATCGCCGATGACCGGCATGACGGTGGTGCTGCCGCCGGTGTCCGCGTCGCCGAAGCCGGCGCCGAACAGGTCGTACTGGCCGACGGCCTCCTTGCGCTTGACGTCGGCGAAGGCGTCGATGGCGTCGGCGTGCACGGCGAGCAGGCCCTTGCGGCTGTGCTTGAGGGAGTCGAAGGCGCCGGCCTTGATCAAGGATTCGATGGTCTTCTTGTTGCAGACCACCGCGTCGACCTTGGACAGGAAGTCGTAGAAGTCGGCGTACTCGCCCTTCTCCTCCCGGCACCGCATGATCGCCGCCACCACGTTGGCGCCGACGTTGCGGACCGCGCCGAGGCCGAACCGGATCTCCTTGCCGACCGGGGTGAACGGGCCGGCGGAGGTGTTGACGTCGGGCGGGAGGACCTGGATGCGCATCCGGCGGCACTCCGACAGGTAGAGCGCCATCTTGTCCTTGTCGTCGCCGACGGAGGTCAGCAGCGCCGCCATGTACTCGGCCGGGTAGTGCGCCTTCAGGTACGCGGTCCAGTACGAGACCAGGCCGTACGCGGCGGAGTGCGCCTTGTTGAAGGCGTACCCGGCGAACGGGACCAGCACGTCCCACACCGCCTTGATGGCCTCGTCGGAGTAACCGCGCTCGCGGCAGCCGTCGCGGAACGGCACGAACTCCTTGTCGAGGATCTCCTTCTTCTTCTTGCCCATCGCCCGGCGCAGCAGGTCGGCCTGGCCGAGGGTGTAGCCGGCGAGGATCTGCGCGGCGCGCTGCACCTGCTCCTGGTAGACGATCAGGCCGTGGGTGGGGGCGAGGATCTCCCGCAGCGGCTCCTCGAGCTCCGGGTGGATCGGGGTGATCTCCTGGAGGCCGTTCTTGCGCAGCGCGTAGTTGGTGTGCGAGTCCACGCCCATCGGGCCGGGCCGGTAGAGCGCGAGGACGGCGGAGATGTCCTCGAAGTTGTCCGGCTTCATCAGCCGCAGCAGCGAGCGCATCGGACCGCCGTCGAGCTGGAACACGCCCAGCGTGTCGCCGCGGGCCAGCAGGTCGTACGCGGCCTGGTCGTCCAGCGGCAGGGCCAGCAGGTCGAGATCCTTGCCGTGGTTGAGCTGGATGTTCTTGACCGCGTCGTCGATGATCGTCAGGTTGCGCAGGCCGAGGAAGTCCATCTTCAGCAGCCCGAGCGACTCGCAGGTCGGATAGTCGAACTGCGTGATGATGACGCCGTCGGAGTCGCGCCGCATCAGCGGGATGTGCTCGATGATCGGCTCGGCCGACATGATCACGCCGGCGGCGTGCACGCCGGTCTGCCGGATCAGCCCCTCGATGCCCTTGGCGGTGTCGATGACCTTCTTGACGTCCGGGTCGGACTCGTACAGGCCGCGGATCTCACCGGCCTCGGCGTGGCGCGGGTGCTGCGGGTCGAAGATGCCCGACAGCGGGATGTCCTTGCCCATCACCGCGGGCGGCATCGCCTTGGTGATCCGGTCGCCGACCGCGTACGGGTAGCCGAGCACCCGGGCGGAGTCCTTGATCGCGGCCTTCGCCTTGATCGTGCCGAAGGTGGCGATCTGCGCGACCTTGTCCTCGCCCCACTTCTCGGTGACGTAGCGGATCACCTCGCCGCGACGGCGCTCGTCGAAGTCGATGTCGACGTCGGGCATCGAGACGCGCTCGGGGTTGAGGAACCGCTCGAAGATCAGCCCGTGCGGGATCGGGTCGAGGTCGGTGATGCCCAGGGCGTACGCGACGAGCGAGCCGGCGGCCGAGCCACGGCCCGGTCCCACCGCGATGCCCTGGTTCTTGGCCCACTGGATGAAGTCGGCGACCACGAGGAAGTACGACGGGAAGCCCATCTGGATGATGACGCCCAGTTCGTATTCCGCCTGCACGACGTGCCCCTCGGGGATGCCGTCCGGGAAGCGGCGGGCCAGGCCGGCGAAGGTCTCCTTGCGGAACCAGGACTCCTCGGTCTCCCCCTCGGGGATCGGGAAGCGGGGCATCAGGTTGTGGAAGGTGAACATCCCGGCGGGGTCGACCTTCTCGGCGACCAGCAGGGTGTTGCGGCAGCCCTGCTGCCACAGCTCGGAGGAGTCCACCGCCCGCATCTGCTCGGCGGACTTGATGAAGTAGCCGCCGCCCTCGAAGCGGAACCGGTTGGGGTCGGCGACGTTGCTGCCGGTCTGCACGCAGAGCAGCACGTCGTGCGCCTCGGCCTGCGCCTCGTGGGTGTAGTGCGAGTCGTTGGTGACCACCGGCGGGATGTCGAGCTTGCGGGCGATCTCGGTGAGCCCGTCGCGGACCCGGCGCTCGATGTCGAGGCCGTGGTCCATGATCTCCAGGAAGTAGTTCTCCTTGCCGAAGATGTCCTGGTACGCCGCCGCGACCTTGAGCGCCTCGTCGAACTGGCCCAACCGCAGCCGGGTCTGCACCGCTCCGGAGGGGCAGCCGGTGGTGGCCATGATCCCCTCCGCGTGCTCGGCGATGAGCTCCATGTCCATCCGGGGCCACTTGACGTAGTGGCCCTCCATCGAGGCCCGCGAGTTCAGCTTGAACAGGTTGTGCAGGCCGGTCGCGTTCGCCGCCCACATGGTCTTGTGGGTGATCGCGCCGTTACCGGAGATGTCGTCGCTCTTCTGCTCGGGCCGGCCCCATTTCACCCGCGCCTTGTGGAACCGCGACTCCGGCGCCACGTACGCCTCGACGCCCAGGATCGGGGTGACCCCGGCGTCCATCGCCTGCTTGTAGAAGTCGTTCGCGCCGTGCATGTTGCCGTGGTCGGTCATCGCCACCGCCGACATGCCGAGCCGCTCGGCCTCGGCGAACAGGTCCTTGAGCCGGGCCGCTCCGTCGAGCATCGAGTACTCCGTGTGCACGTGCAGATGCGCGAACGAATCGGCCATGCGTGGTGCCCCCCGGTCGTGGTCATGGGTCGGTCAGGTCACCCTATCGCCGGCCGACCGGCGCCCTCCAGCAGCCGCGCGGGGCGAACCAGCCGGGGTGGTGTGGATCTCCACGACCAGAACCGGCGCCTCACCCATTGATGTCCGCCGCACGGCGTAGTGTGGTTAGACAATAGCGTGTGCCACACGGTAAGGTGTGACACATGGCAAGCGACGAGATCCTGCGAACCCACCTCCAGGAGCTGCGGCGGGGCACGGTGGTCGTGGCCAGCCTGGTCGCCCTGCAGCACCCCGACTACGGATACGCGCTGCTGCAACGACTCACGGCGCACGGCTTCCCCGTCGACGCCAACACGCTCTATCCCCTGCTCCGACGCCTGGAGGAGCAGGGCCTGCTGACCAGCGAGTGGAACACCGAGGAGAGCCGGCCGCGCAAGTTCTACCGCACCAGCGAGGCCGGCGAGCAGATGCTGCGCCGGCTGCTCGACGACCTCGCCGCCGTGCAGGCGTCCCTCACCGCCCTGATCGAAGGAGCCCCCCGATGACGACCCTGACCGACCGCTACCTCGCCGCAACGCTGCGCTCGGTGCCGGCCGCCCGGCGCGCGGAGATCGCCGACGAACTCCGGGCCTCGATCGCGGACATGGTCGACGGCCGGGCCGCCGACGGCGTCGACGCCGTGACCGCCGAGCGGGAGGTGCTCACCGAGCTGGGCAACCCGGCCCAGTTGGCCGCCCGCTACAGCGACCGGCGGCTCCAGCTCATCGGCCCGCAGTACTACCTGGCCTGGCAGCGGCTGCTGATCCTGCTGGTCAGCAGCATCCCGGCCGTGGTCGGGGTGCTGGTGGGCGCGATCGAGGCCACCGTCTCCGACAACCCGGGCGGGGCCATCGGCGCCGGGTTCTCCGCCGCGTTCAACGTCGCCGTGCAGATCGCCTTCTGGGTGACGCTGGTCTTCGCGGTGCTCGAGCGGGTGGGCACGCCGCTGAACCTGCCGGAATGGACCGTCGACCAGCTCCCCGACGAGCCGGTCGAGCGGGACGTCAGCCGCACCGACACCTGCGCCGCGATCGTGTTCCTGGTCCTGACCATCGCGTTCCTGCCGTGGCAGCAGTTCCAGCGGGTGATCGGCGACGGCGACCGACTGCCGATCCTCGACCCGGCGCTCTGGGCGTCCTGGCTGCCGGTGTTGATCGCGGTCCTGGTCGCCGGCATCGGGCTGGAGATCGCCAAGTACCGGGCCGGCCGGTGGACCTGGCCGCTGGTCGGCGCCAACGCCATGCTCAACCTGGCCTTCGCGGTGCCGGCGAGCTGGCTGCTGCTCACCGACCGGCTGCTCAATCCCGACTTCGTCGCCCGCTTCGCCTGGCTGCGCGACGGTGGCGTCGACCTCGTCGCCCGGATCAGCGTGGTGGTGACCGTCGGGATCACGGTCTGGGACGTGGTGGACAGCGCGGTGAAGGCGCGCCGGGCGGCCCGCTGAGCCGGCGGCCGGCAACGGGCGGGACGCCCCGGCGTCCCGCCCGGTCGGCCGGCCGGCCTCCGGCGGACGGGCGGTGCCGGGTCGGCGGACCGGCCAGGCGCCGGCGTGGACCCGCGAACGTACGATGATCAGCGCAGGTCCGACGCGTACCGAGGGAGCGGCCATGGAACTGATCATCGGGTTGGTGTGTCTGGTCTTGATCGTCGTGGCGGTGCTCGGCTTCGGCGTCTCGATCTACAACGGGCTGGTCCGGGCCCGCAACGCGTACCGCAACGCCTTCGCCCAGATCGACGTGCAGCTCGTCCGGCGGCACGACCTCATCCCCAACCTGGTCGAGACGGCCAAGGGCTACCTCAGGCACGAGCGGGAGACGCTGGAGGCGGTGATCAACGCCCGCAACGCTGCCGTCAACGCGCAGGCCAGCGCCGCCGCGGCCCCCGGTGACCCGGCCGCCATGCAGCAGCTCAGCGGCGCCGAGAACATGCTCACCGCCACCCTGGGCCGGCTGTTCGCGCTCTCCGAGGCGTACCCGGACCTCAAGGCCAACCAGAACATGATGCAGCTGTCGGAGGAGCTGACCTCGACGGAGAACCGGGTCGCCTTCGCGCGCCAGGCGTACAACGACGCCGTGATGGCCTACAACAACAAGCGCGAGGTCTTCCCCTCCAGCCTGATCGCGGGGATGTTCTCGTTCGGCCCGGCGGCGCTGTTCCAGCCGGACGACCCGCAGCAGCGCCAGGCCCCGCAGGTCTCCTTCTGAAGTTCCGGCGCCCGATGAACTTCTTCGAACGGCAGCGTCAGGTCCGCCGGCTGTCGACCCGGTTGGTGTTGCTGTTCGTGCTGGCCGTGATCGGCATCGTGGTGGTGGTGAACCTCGCCGCGGTGTTCGCCTTCAACGCCACCGCAGGCCCGCCGGAGCAACTGCTCGGGCTGATCGCCGTGGTCAGCGCGGGCACGGTCGCGGCGATCGGGCTGGCCGCGCTGGTGCGTACGCTGGCGCTGCGCGGCGGCGGTGGCAAGGTGGCCCGCGAGCTGGGCGGGGTGCCGGTCCCGGCGGACACCACCGACCCGGAGCTGCGCCGGCTGCGCAACGTGGTCGAGGAGATGGCGCTGGCCTCCGGCGTGCCCGTCCCCGAGGTCTACCTCCTGCCCGACGAAGCGGCGATCAACGCCTTCGCCGCCGGCTGGGGCCCCTCCGACGCCGCCGTCGCGGTCACCCGGGGCGCCCTGCAACGGCTCAACCGCGACGAGCTCCAGGGGGTCATCGCCCACGAGTTCGCCCACGTGGTGAACGGGGACATGCGGCTCAACATCCGGCTGATGGGCCTGCTGTTCGGCATCCTCTTCCTCACCGTGATCGGCCGTGGCCTGACCCAGGCCGGCGTCCTCGGCGGCGGGCGCGGCCGTGGCAGCAACAGCGGCGGCGGTGGCGCGAACCCGCTACCGCTGGTCGGGCTGGCGCTGCTCGCCGCCGGGTACATCGGCGTCCTCGCCGGGCGGCTCATCCAGGCCTCGGTGTCCCGGCAGCGGGAGTACCTGGCCGACGCCTCGGCGGTGCAGTACACCCGGCAGACCCGGGGGATCGCCGGGGCGCTGAAGAAGATCGGTGGCCTGGCCGACGGCTCCGAGCTGAGATCGCCGAAGCGCGACGAGGTCGGCCACATGCTCTTCGGCGAGGCGGCCCGGGCCTCGTGGTTCGCCACCCATCCCCCGCTGGCCGACCGGATCAGGGCGCTGGAGCCGTCGTTCGACCCGGCCGAGCTGCAACAGCTGTCGCGGCGATGGGCGGCGGCGCCGCCGTCGGGCCGGCAGGAGGACGTCGTCCTCGGCCTGGCCCCGGCCACCCCGGCCGGTCCCGCCGCCCCGGCGGCCGAGACCCGGGTACGCGTCTCGCCCGACGAGGTGTTGGGCCGGGTCGCCGCCCCCACCGAGACCGCCTACACCCATGCCGCGGCGATCCTCGACCGGATCCCCGACCCGCTGCTGGACCAGGCCCGGGACCGGGCGGCGGCCGTACCGCTGCTGCTCGGCCTGCTGCTCAGCGCCGACCCGGCGGTCCGGCGGCACCAGCACGCGGCGCTGGCGCAGCGGCACGGCCGCGACCTGGCCGATGCCGCCCTGGGCGCGGCGGACGCCCCGGCCGGGCTGTCTCCCGCGCTCCGGCTGCCGCTGGCCGAGCTGACCTTCCCGGCGCTGCGCGACCGGCCGGGCCCGGAGCTGGAGGCGCTGCTGGCGACCGTGTTCACCCTGATCCACGCCGACGGCGCGATCGACGTGACCGAGTACTGCCTGTCCCGGCTGCTGCTGTCCGAGCTCCAGGAGGCGCTGCGACCGGACTCCCGCTGGCGCATCGACCGGCGCCGGCTCACCGACGCCCGCTCCGCGGCGGCCTTCCTGCTGTCCACGCTCGCCCAGGTCGGGCAGGCCGACCGGCCCGCCGCCGAGCGGGCCTTCCGGGCCGGCGTCGCGGCCCTGCTGCCGGGGGCCGACCTGCCGTACGCGCCGCCGGAGGACGGCGTGCTGGCCCTGGAGACCGCCTGGCCGGTGCTCGACGGGTTGCGCCCGGCCGACAAGGAGCGGCTGGTCGCGGCGGTCGTGGCGGTGATCGGCCACGACGGGACGATGACCGTGGCCGAGATCGAGCTGCTCCGGACCATCTGCGGCCTGCTGCACTGCCCGCTGCCGCCGATGGCCGGCACCGGCATCGGCTGACGCGCACGGGCAGGTCACGGGCCGGCGCATCCGTACCTGAGGCCCGGATGACATGCTCATCAGGGTGACCACCGAGACGGGCGACGACTGGCGGCGGCCGGGGCCCACCGCCGACCAGCAACGCCTGGACCGCTACGCCGGGCTGGGCGCGACGGCCCTGGCCCTGCTCAGCCTCACCCTGGCCCGCAGCACCGGGACGTTCCTGCTGGGGCCGCCGCCGTCCGGCCTCGAACAGGTCCTCTGGACCGTCGCGGTGCCGCTGCCGCTGATCTGGCGGCGGCGCTTCCCGGCCACCACCACGCTGGTCATCTCGGCCGCCTTCATCGGCTCGCAGGCCCGCGCCGTCCCCGAATGGCAGCTCTCCCAGTGGGCGTTGTTCGTCGCCGTCTACACCCTGGGGGCCTGGGGACCGGACCGCCGGCTGTCCCGACGGCTGCGGATCGGCGTGATCGGCGCCATGTTCGGCTGGCTCGGCATCTCGTACGCGGTCCGGTACGCCGAGCTGCGCGCCGAACCGTTCGCGGACGCGATCGGGCCGGTGCCGCCGATGCTCGCCGCGATCGTCGCCGGTGTGCTGGTCAACGTCCTGTTCTTCGGGTTCGCGTACTTCTTCGGGGAGACCGCCTGGGTCGCCGCCCGCCGGCAGCACGAGCTGGCCCGGCAGGCGGAGCAGCTACGCCGGTCGCAGGCGGAGATCCGGGAGCACGCCGTGGTCGGTGAGCGGGTCCGGATCGCCCGCGAGCTGCACGACGTGGTCGCCCACCACGTGTCGGTGATGGGGGTGCAGGCGTCGGCCTGCCGCCGGGTCTTCGACAAGGACCCGGCGAAGGCCCGGGTGGCGCTCACCGCGATCGAGGAGACCGCCCGTACGGCGGTGGAGGAGCTGCGCCGGATGCTCGGTGTGCTGCGCGCCTCCGACGGCGACGGCGAACGCGCCGCGCAGGCCGCCGGGATCGACCAGCTCGGCGCCGTGGTGCAGCGGGCCCGCGAGGCGGGGCTGCGGGCCACCCTGGGGGTGTACGGGGAGCCGAGGCCGCTGCCCGAGTCGCTGTCCCAGGCCACGTACCGGGTGGTGCAGGAGGCCACGACGAACGCGCTGAAGCACGCCACCGGCGCGACCCTGCTCGACGTGCGGGTCCGCTATCTGGCGCACGAGGTGGAGGTCGAGGTGACCGACGACGGCCGGGCCACCCGTCCGGCGAACGCCGACGGGCTGGGCCTGATCGGGATGCGCGAACGGGTCCACACCCACGGCGGCGAGCTGGCGGCCGGTCCGCGTACCGGCGGTGGCTGGCGGGTACGGGTGCGCTTCCCGCTGCCGATCCCGGCGGGACGGCCGGCATGAGCGCCGCACCGCAGGCGTTCGGGCCGAACGGCGACGCGGCCGGCCGGCCGATCCGGGTGCTGCTCGCCGACGACCAGCATCTGGTCCGCGCCGGCTTCCGGGTCATCCTCGAGGTGGAGGACGACATCGAGGTGGTAGGTGAGGCGGCGGACGGCGAACGGGCGGTCGGCATGGCTCGCGCGCTGCGTCCGGACCTGGTGTTGATGGATGTGGAGATGCCCGGGGTCGACGGCCTGACGGCCACTCGACGGATCAGCGCGGACGTCGACGGGCCGGCCGTGCTGATCCTCACCACCTTCGACCGGGACGACTACCTGTTCGCCGCGTTGCGCGCCGGGGCCAGCGGCTTCCTGCTCAAGAACGGCACCCCGGAGGCCCTGGTCGAGGCGATCCGGGTGGTGGCCCGCGGCGACGGTCTGCTCGCCCCGGAGATCACCCGGCGGGTGATCGCCACCTTCGCCCGGCCGGGTGCCCCGCCCGGTGGCGCGACCGATCCGGCGGCGGCGCTGCGCGACCTCACGCCCCGGGAGCGGGAGGTGCTGGTGCTGGTCGCCGGGGGCGCCAGCAACGCCGAGATCGCCGCCGCGCTGCGGCTGGGCGAGGCGACCGTGAAGTCACACGTCAGCCGGGTGCTGGCCAAGCTCGGCCTGCGCGACCGGGTGCAGGCGGTGGTCTTCGCGTACGAACACGGCGTGGTCCGGCCGGGCGGGTGAGCGCGTCCCCCGCGTGGCGGAGGAACGATCTCCGTCGGCGGGCGGAGGGCAGGCGATCATCAACGACCTAGCGTGTACGCCGTGACCAGCGTGCTCCGCCTCGACGGTGTCGACCGCAGCTTCGGCGACCGTCAGGTGCTCAGGAAGGTGTCCTTCGACGTCGTCGCCGGCCGGATGACCGGCTTCGTCGGCGGCAACGGCGCGGGCAAGACCACCACCATGCGGATCGTCCTCGGCGTGCTCGCCGCCGACGCGGGCCAGGTGACGTGGCAGGGTGTCCCGCTGAGTCGGGCGGCCCGGCGGCGCTTCGGCTACATGCCGGAGGAACGTGGCCTCTATCCCAAGATGAGCGTCCGCGAGCAGGTGGTCTACCTGGGCCGGTTGCACGGGCTGACCGCCGAGGGCGCCCGCCGGTCGACCGACGCGCTGCTGGACCGGGTCGGGCTCGCCGAGCGGGGCGACGACCTGCTGGAGACGCTGTCGCTGGGCAACCAGCAGCGCGCCCAGATCGCCGCCGCCCTGGTGCACGAGCCCGAGGTGCTGGTGCTCGACGAACCCTTCTCCGGCCTGGATCCGCTGGCCGTGGAGACCATCGTGGCGGTGCTGCGCGAGCGGGCCGCCGCCGGTGTGCCGGTGCTCTTCTCCAGCCACCAGCTGGATGTCGTCGAGCGGCTCTGCGACGACCTGGTGATCATCGCGGACGGCACGATCCGCGCCGCCGGCAGCCGGGAGGAGCTGCGCTCAGCGTACGCCTCGCCCCGCTTCGAGTTGGTGGTGGAGACCGACGCCGGCTGGCTGCGGGACCAGCCCAGGGTGACCCTGGTCGACCTCGACGGCCCCCGCGCCGTGTTCGACCTCGCGCCCGGCGGCGACGAGCAGCCGGTGCTGCGCGCGGCGCTGGAGCGCGGCCCGGTGCGCGCGTTCCGGCCGGTCGCTCCCTCCCTCACCGAGATCTTCCGAGAGGTCACCCAGTGAACACCTTCGAGGCCACCCGCCTGGTCGCCGCCCGGGAGATCCGGGTCAAGCTGCGCGACCGTACCTTCCTGGTCAGCACCGTGTTCTTCCTGCTGATCGCCGCGGCGGCGACCATCCTGCCGCCGCTGCTGTCCGGCGGACCGTCCACCGTGGCGGCGACCGAGGCGGCGGCCGGTCCACTGCGCGCGGCGGGCCTGGAGGTGCGGACGGTGCCCGACGACGCCGCCGCGGAGCGGGCGGTCCGCGACGGCGACGCGGACGCCGCCGTCGTCGCCGGCCCGGCCGTGCTGGCCATGGACGAGGCCCCGGACGACGTGGTCTCCGCGTTGAGCACCGCGCCCCCGGTCCGGCTGCTGAACCCGGACGCGGTGGACCCGGTGCTGGCCTTCCTGGTGCCGTTCGCCTTCGCCTTCATCTTCTTCGTCACCTCGCAGACCTTCGGCGTGCAGATCGCGCAGAGCATCATCGAGGAGAAGCAGACCCGGATCGTGGAGATCCTGGTCGCCGCGGTACCGGTGCGCGCCCTGCTGGCCGGCAAGATGCTCGCCGGCACGATCCTGGCGCTCGGGCAGATCGGATTGGTCGCGCTGGTCGCGGTGGTCGGCATGACGTTCGGCGACAACAGCGGCCTGCTGTCCCTGCTGGGACCGGCGATCGGCTGGTTCGTGCCCTTCTTCCTGCTCGGCTTCGTGCTGATCGCGTCGATGTGGGCGGCGGCCGGCGCGCTGGTCAACCGGCTGGAGGACATCGGCGGCGTGTCAATGCCGGTGCAGCTCGCCGTGATGCTGCCGTTCTTCGCGGTGATCTTCCTGAACGACAACGCCACCGCCATGCGGGTGCTGTCCTACCTGCCGTTCTCGGCGCCGACGGCGATGCCGCTGCGGCTGTTCACCGGGGACGCGGCCGGCTGGGAACTGCCGGTGTCGCTGCTCCTGCTGCTGGTGGCGGCGACCGGGTTCCTGCTCGCCGGGGCCCGGGTGTACGAGGGGTCGCTGCTGCGCACCAACGGCCGCACCTCGCTGCGCACCGCCTGGCGGGAGCGCGAGACGGTGGGCTGAGCCTCAGCAGGGGACGGCGGCCCAGCCGGCGGGCAGGCCCGGCACGGGCCAGGCCGGGTCGGGCCGCCAGTCCGCCCAGGACTCCGCCCACCAGCGTTTTCCCGCGTCGAGCAGGGCGGCGATCCGGTCGCCCTCGGCCCGGATCGCCGCGCCCATCCCGGGTAGCGCCCCTCCACCAGCCGTTGGGCGAAGACCTCGACGTCCTTGAAGACGTACCGGTCGGCGTCCGCCGCCCACCACAGGTCCAGCTCGTGGTCGAGGGTGTCCACCCCGATGGGCGTACGCCGGAACGGGTCCTGGAGGTTGAAGTACCAGCCGGCGAAGGCGCGTGCCGGGCCGGACCAGAACACGTCGACCGAGTGCGCCTCGCCGGGTCGCTGGAGCGTCAGCTTGCCGTGACCGGACCAGGCGGTGTGGCCCGCCGTCTGCCACGGGTGCCGGCCACACGGGAAGCTCCCGGTGGTGGGGAAGCCGAACTCGGCGCCCGAGGGCAGGTAGAGCGCGAGCAGGTCGGGCGAATCCTCGACGCAGATCGTCGGGCAGCCGAACCACACCTCGCCGCGCAGGATCTCCCGCCGGACCACCACGTCACCCGGCGCGAAGCGGCCCGCAGTCGTGGTCACTCCCCCACCAACCCCGGCCGACGCACCATGATCCACGCCGCCCCGCTCCACGCCGTCCCCGTCGCCACCATGATCCACCCCCGGCGCGGCAGATCTTGGAAACGTCCCGCTCGTACCGAACGGCGAGTGTCCAAGATCTGGCGCGGAGGTGCCTTCCCCGGCCGGGTCGCGGGCGGGTCAGGAGCGATCGAGGCGTGGCTGCGGGCAGCGAACACCGACGTCAGCCGACCGCGGCCATCACCTCGTCGGAGACGTCGAAGTTGGCGAAGACGTTCTGCACGTCGTCGCAGTCCTCGAGCACGTCGATCAGCTTGAAGATCTTGCGCGCGCCCTCCTCGTCCAGCGGCACGTTGACGCTGGGGATCAGGGAGGACTCGGCCGACTCGTACTCGATGCCGGCGCTCTGCAGGGCGGTGCGGACCGCGATCAGGTCACCCGGCTCGGAGACCACCTCGTACGCCTCGCCGAGATCGTTGACCTCCTCGGCACCGGCGTCGAGGACCGCCAGCATCACGTCGTCCTCGCTGGTCCCAGCCTTGGGGACGATCACCACGCCCTTGCGGGAGAACATGTACGACACCGAGCCGGCGTCGGCGAGCGAGCCGCCGTTGCGGGTCAACGCGGTGCGCACCTCGGTGGCCGCCCGGTTGCGGTTGTCGGTCAGGCACTCGATCAGCATCGCCACGCCGTTCGGGCCGTAGCCCTCGTACATGATCGTCTGCCAGTCGGCGCCGCCGGCCTCCAGGCCGGAGCCGCGCTTGACCGCCCGGTCGATGTTGTCGTTCGGGACCGAGTTCTTCTTGGCCTTCTGGATGGCGTCGAAGAGGGTCGGGTTGCCGGCCGGGTCACCACCGCCGGTCCGCGCCGCGACCTCGACGTTCTTGATCAGCTTGGCGAACATCTTGCCGCGCTTGGCGTCGATGACCGCCTTCTTGTGCTTGGTCGTCGCCCACTTTGAGTGGCCGGACATCTGTTACCTCCGTTGCTACCCGCCGTCTGCATCGACCGCACCGCGCACGCCCCGCTCCCGCCGGCGCACGCGGAGGTGCCGGTCAGCTCTGGTGGAAGCCGTGACGGGCAGATGGCCCTGCCGAATCTCGACAATCCTACCGACGTACGGCGGGTGATCGTCACCCGCCGCACGTCGCCGACCGCGCCGATCACCACAGACCGCGCACAACAGGCCAAGCCACTACCCCATGGCGTACGACCCCAGCACGGTGAACGTCGCGACGTCCCGCTGCTCGCAGCGCTCCACCAGGTCGGCCCGATAGCTCCGGAACGACTCCAGCGCCGCCAGCGGCCCCGGCAGTTCCGAACCCATGGCCACGTCGACGAAGCTACGTCCGTCGTCGAGTCGCAACGTCAGGTAGCGGAAACCGGCCGGCCGGAGCCGGACCAGTTCCTCGTGCACCTCGCCGAGCAGTGACAGGTGCTCGTCCAGCCGGTCCGGGCGGACCCGGTACCGGATAAGGATCGTCTCCATGCTCACGCCACCGGCGCCGGCTCGCGGGCGGCGTCGAGCAGGTCGGTGAGCAGCGCCGTGACCGCCACCGCCCGGTCCTCGCCGGGCGCGACCCGCGCGGCGGCGGTCGGATCGGACAGGTCGTCGCCCGGCCACTCGAAGTCGGCGAACAGCCGCAGCTCGACGTGCTCGTCCACCACCCGTGCCCCCACCTCGGTGAGGATGTCCCGCAGATGCGCGGCCGCCCGGCCGCCGCCAGTCACGCCGTAGCACAGCACACCGGCGGGCCTGCCCCGCCATTCGGCGTCCAGGTAGTCGATGGCGTTCTTGAGCACCGCGGGGATCGAGTGGTTGTACTCCGGGGTGACGAAGACGAAGGCGTCACACGCGGCCACCACCGCGGACCAGCGCCGAGTGTGCTCCTGCCGGTAGTCGCCGAACCGGGCCGGCACCGGTTCGTCCAGCAGCGGCAGCCGCTGCTCGGCGAGGTCGATCACCTCGACGGCCGCCGCGCCGGCCCGTACCGACGGGTGCCGGGCGGCCACCTCGGCCGCCCAATCCGCCACCGCCGGCCCCCGTCGACCCGGCCGGCTGCTGCCCACGACCACGCCGATCATGAAAGGTTTCTTGTTCATGCCGTCATCGAATCGGCGCGGCGGCCCGGTCGGGAGGCCGGCGCGAGGGTGGCCCTGGCGGGGACACCCTCGCGGCCACCGACACCGGCAGACTGGCACCGTGATGGACGGCGAACTGGGCGCGTTCCTGCGCAGCCGGCGGGAGGCGGTACGACCCGAGCAGGTGGGGCTGCCCGCGGGCCCCCGGCGGCGTACGCCCGGACTGCGCCGGGCGGAACTCGCGACGCTGGCGCAGGTAAGCGTGGAGTACCTGACCCGGCTCGAACAGGGTCGCGACACCCACCCCTCGCCGGAGATCCTCGCCGCGCTGGCGAACGCGCTGCGGCTCGACGAACACGACCGGCAACACCTGCGGCAACTCGCGGCGGTCAACCACAGCCGTCAGCTGTGCACCGGAGTCCGTCCGTCGGTGTCGCGTACCGTCCGCCCCGAGGTCCGCGGGCTGCTGGACGCGCTGCCGGACCGGCCCGCCTACCTGCTCAACCGGATCGGTGACGTGCTGGCCTGGAACGGCCCGTTCGACCGGTTGGCCCGCCCGCTGGGGCTGCTCGACGGCGACCGACCCAACCTGGTGTGGTTCGCCTTCACCGACGAGCGCGCCCGGGAGCACTTCCCCGACTGGGCGGAGCTGGCCGACCAGCAGGTGGCCGAGCTGCACCGGCTGCGCCAGGGCGACCCCGCCACCGACGCGTTCGCCGACCGGCTCGGCCGCACCGTCGGCGCGGCGTTCACCACACGCTGGCGACGCCGGCCGGTCGCGGCGCACGCCAGCGGCGTGCGCCGGGTGCGGCATCCGGAGGTCGGGCCGCTACGCCTGGCGTACGAGACCTTGGCACTCGCCGACGACCAGCAGCGACTCGTGGTCCAGCTGCCCGCCGACGCCGCCACCGCCGACGCCCTGGACCGCCTGCTGGGCCGCCGCCCCGGCGCCCTGCGCCCGGTCGCCGGCTGACCTTTCAGCGCTGGTCGGCCACGACGTCAGCGGCCTTCTCGGCCGCCGCACCCGCCCGGCCCTGATCAGCCGGCGGACGTGGCCCGGACCAGGTCGACGAAGTAGCGGTGCAGCCGCAGGTCGCCGGTGAGCTCCGGGTGGAAGGAGGTGGCCAGCAGGTTGCCCTGCCGGACCGCCACGATCCGGTCCCCGGCCGGCCCGTCGGTGACCCGGCCCAGCACCTCGACGCCGTCGCCGACCCGCTCCACCCAGGGCGCCCGGATGAAGACCGCGTGGAACGGCTCGCCCTCGACGCCGCTGATCGCCACCGGCGCCTCGAACGAGTCGACCTGCCGGCCGAACGCGTTGCGCCGCACCGTCATCGCGATGCCGTCGAACCCGCGCTGATCCGGCCGGCCGTCGAGGACCTCGGCGGCCAGCATGATCATTCCGGCGCACGAGCCGTAGACCGGCAGGCCCGCGGCGATCCGCTTGTCGATCGGTTCGCGCAGCTCGAAGAGGTCGACCAGCTTGCTGATCGTGGTGGACTCCCCGCCCGGCAGGACCAGCCCGTCGACCGCGTCCAGCTCCGCCGGCCGGCGCACCGGGCGGGCGTCGGCGCCGACCCCGGCCAGCGCCGCGAGGTGCTCCCGGACGTCGCCCTGCAAAGCGAGCACCCCGATGACCGGTGCCGTCACGTTCTCTCCCTAGAGGTGTTAAGCGGGGGCCCCGCCTCTACCGAATGCGTTAAGCGGGGGCGCCGCCTTTCACTTCACCAGCCGCGGTCGGCGAGGCGGTGGGGTTGGGGGATCTCGTCGACGTTGATGCCGACCATCGCCTCGCCCAGGCCACGGGAGACCTTGGCCAGCACGTCCGGGTCGTCGTGGAAGGTGGTCGCCTTGACGATCGCGGCGGCCCGCTGGGCCGGGTTGCCGGACTTGAAGATGCCCGAGCCGACGAAGACGCCCTCGGCGCCGAGCTGCATCATCATCGCGGCGTCGGCCGGGGTGGCGATGCCGCCGGCGGTGAAGAGCACCACCGGCAGCTTGCCGGTCTCGGCGACCTCCTTGACCAGCTCGTACGGCGCCTGCAGCTCCTTGGCCGCGACGAACAGCTCGTCGGCTGGCAGAGATTGGAGGCGGCGGATCTCCTGGCGGATCTTCCGCATGTGGGTGGTGGCGTTGGAGACGTCACCGGTGCCGGCCTCGCCCTTGGAACGGATCATCGCCGCGCCCTCGGTGATCCGGCGCAGCGCCTCGCCCAGGTTGGTCGCGCCGCAGACGAAGGGCACGGTGAACGCCCACTTGTCGATGTGGTTGGCGTAGTCGGCCGGGGTGAGCACCTCGGACTCGTCGACGTAGTCGACGCCGAGCGACTGGAGGATCTGCGCCTCGACGAAGTGGCCGATCCGGGCCTTGGCCATCACCGGGATGGAGACGGCGGCGATGATGCCGTCGATCATGTCCGGGTCGCTCATCCGGGACACCCCGCCCTGGGCGCGGATGTCGGCGGGCACCCGCTCCAGCGCCATCACCGCCACCGCGCCGGCGTCCTCGGCGATGCGGGCCTGCTCGGGCGTCACCACGTCCATGATCACGCCGCCCTTGAGCATCTCGGCCATGCCGCGCTTGACCCGGGCGGTGCCGACGACGGGACCGGTTCCGGGGTTCGGTGAGGTGGTTTCGGACACGGGGCATCGCTCCTTGGACACGGCGGAGTGGTTCGGGGAAAATGCTATGCCCGGGTCAACGCCGCTCCGACAGCCAATCAGACCCCCGGTGGCCTGCCCTGTGGCCCCGATCACCCCGAGGGGTGCGGGGCGGCGTCAGCCGGTGGGGACGTCAGCCGGGACGGCGAGGGTCGGGTCGTCGATGTCGAAGTAGCGGGGCCAGCTGTGCCGCCGCCCCATCCGGAACAACCGCACCACGGGCCGGCCGCGGGCCGAGCGGGCGTCCCGCACCAGGTCGGTGTGCACCTGGCGGGCCAGGGCCAGTCGCCGGCTCGCCGCGATCACCGCCGCGCAGTCCCGGTCGGCCGGATCGAGGTCCACCGTGCGCAGCTGCCGGGTCAGGTCGTTCTCCGCCGCCTCCCGCTCGTCCGGCACGGCGTCCAGCGCGATCCGGGCCGCCGCGTACAGCTCGACGCCGTAGCGGCGCTCGGCGAGCACCGCGGCGGCCGCCGCGCGGCGCAGCAGGTGGGCGTCGAGCGCGCGGGCCGCCAGCTCCGCCCGCGCCTGCAACCGTTCGACCCGACCGGCGGTCCAGATCAGGTACGCCGCCACCAGCCCGAGCACCAGGCCCGTACCCACCAGCCACCACATGCCCGGCATCGTAGTGCCGCCGGGTTCCCGATCATCGGGGACGCGGCGGCCGTCACGTGAACGTCACATCCGTTCAGGGCAGGCCGGCCCACTCCTGATCGATGACCCGCCCGTCGGTGGCCTCGATCGCGGCCGCGTACACCTCCACCACCCGGCGGGCCACCACCGGCCAGTCGAAGTGCGCGACCACCTGGTCGCCGCACGCGGTCAGCTCGGCCCGCCGGGCCGGCTCGTCGAGCAGCTCGGCCAGCGCCGCGCGCAGCGCCACCGCGTCGCCGGTGGGGAAGAGCCACCCGGCCCGGCCGCCGTCGAGCACCCGGCGGAACGCCTCCAGGTCACTGGCGACCACCGTGGTGCCGGCGGCCAGCGCCTCGGTGAGGATCATCCCGAACGACTCGCCGCCGGTGTTCGGCGCGACGTACAGGTGCACGCTGCGCAGCATGCGCGGCTTCTCCGCCTCGGGGACCAGGCCGAGGAAGGTCACCCGCTCCCGCAGCTCGGCGGGGAACCGCGCGTAGAGGTCGTCCCGGTCGCCGGGGCCGGCCACCAGCAGGCGCAGCCCCGGGCGGTGCGGGGCCAGCGCGACGAAGGCGTCCCGCAGGATCGGGAAGCCCTTGCGCGGTTCGGTGAACCGGCCGAGGAAGCCGACGGTCCCGCCGTGGCCGGGGCCGCACTCCCCCGGCCAGCCGGGCAGCGGGCGCGCCCCGGCGAACCGGGCCACGTTCACCCCGTTGGGGATCTCCACCGCGCCGCCGTCCATGTGCTCGACCTGCACCTTGCGGGCCAGTGCGCTGACCGCGATCCGCGCGGTGATCCGCTCCAGCACGATCCGCAGCGCGCCCTGCGCGGCGGCCAGCACCCGGGACCGGGTCATCGCGGTGTGGAAGGTGGCCACCACCGGGCCCCGGGCGCAGAGCACGGCCAGCATGGACAGGCTCAGCGTCAACGGCTCGTGCACGTGCAGCACGTCGAACTCCCCGCGGTTGATCCAGCGCCGCACCCGGGCGGTGGAGACCGGGCCGAACGCGATCCGGGCCACCGAGCCGTTGTACGGCAGCGGCACCGCCCGCCCCGCCGGCACCACGTATGGCGGCAGCGGGGAGTCGTCGTCGGCCGGGGCGAGCACGCTGACCTCGTGCCCCAGCCCGATCAGCGCCTCCGCCAGGTCCACCACGTGGTTCTGCACCCCACCGGGGACGTCGAGGGAGTACGGGCACACGATGCCGATCCGCACGTCAATGCCTTTCGTCCGCGCCCGTGGGGTTCCGTCGCGCCACGTCCACCGCGGCGCCCACTCAGACCGAGCCGGTGGCGGCCGGCCGGGTCGGGGCCGCCCCACCACCCGGGCCGGGTTGGTCGAGCCACATCCGCTGCAACATGTGCCAGTCTTGCGGATGCCGGGCGATGCCCGCCGCCAGACCGTCGGCAATCCGCTGGGTCAGCACCCTGACCCGCTCGTCCAGCGGGCCGGTCGACTCGTCCGGCAGCGGCAGCGGGCCGTCGAGCGACCCGCGGGCGGCGTCCGGCTCGTACCACATCGAGGCGACGTAGAGTGGGGCGCCGGTGCGCAGCGCGAGCAGCGCGCAGCCGGCGGGCATCCGGGTCCGGCCGCCGAAGAAGTCGACCTCGACGCCCCGGGCGGAGAGGTCCCGGTCGGACAGCAGCGGCACCACCGCCCCGGCCCGCAGCCGGTCCACCAGCACGTCGAACGCCGGGCGCGGGCCGCCGTGGGTGGGCAGGATCTCCATGCCGAGACCCTCCCGGAAGGCGACGAAGCGCCGGAACACCCCCTCCGGCTTGAGCCGCTCGGCGACCGTGGTGATCGGCCAGCCGGTGGCGGCCACCCAGGCGCCGGCGGCGTCCCAGTTCCCCGCGTGCGGCAGCGCCACCACCGCGCCCCGGCCGGCGGCCACGTCGGCGGCGAGCTTCTCCGCCCCGTCCAGCCGGAACCCGGCCAGGATCTGCTCCCGGCTCAGCGAGGGCAGCCGGAACGCCTCCAGCCAGTACCGGGCGTACGAGCGCAACCCGGCCCGGAGCAGGTCGTCCAGCTCGACCTCGGGCAGGTCGGGGCCGACCACCCGGCGCAGGTTGGCGCGGAGTCGGGCCGTACCCCGGCCGCCCTTGCGGTGGGCGCGGTCGGCGCCCGCCCGGAAGGCCGCGGCCGTCACCGGCCGGGGCAGCGCCCGGACCAGGCGCCAGCCGGCCACGTAGCCGAGCTCGGTGAGGTTCACTCCGGGTCGGCCAACCGGGCCTGCCGGTACACGTGCGCCATCCGCTGCCCGACCGTGAAGATCGACACGGCGGCGAGCAGCCAGAGCGCGATCTCCAGGGCCAGCGGCACGCCGAACCCGGTGAGCAGGCCACCCACCCCGACGATCAGCAGCCGCTCGGTGCGCTCCGCGATGCCCACGTTGCAGGTCATGCCGAGGCCCTCGGCGCGCGCCTTGACGTAGGAGACCAGCCCGCCGGCGGCCAGGCAGATCAGCGCGGCGGCGGTGCCGGCGCGGTCCCCCTCGGTGGCCAGCCAGTACGCCACCGCGCCGAAGACCGCGCTGTCGGCGACCCGGTCCATGCTCGAGTCGAGGAAGGCGCCGAACCGCGTCGAGCCGCCGCTCATCCGGGCCATCGTGCCGTCCAGCAGGTCGGTCAGCGCGAAGACCGTCACGATCAGGGCGCCGGCGACCAGGTGGCCGCGGGCGCCGAAGCCGAGGGCGCCGACGAGCACGCCGAGGGTACCGGTCACGGTGACCGCGTTGGGAGTCACGCCGGCGCGGAGCAGGCCGCGCGCGAGCGGCTCGACGACGCGGGTCATCCCCGCACGGGCCGACACTTGGAAGATCTTCGCCATGGCGGTCCCACGATAACGGCCGGCGATGTCGCGCGATACGGCCGGTCAGCCCCGAGGCTTGTGCCGGCCCGGCAAACGGGTGTGAGATCGGACCAGGCGGGTGAGCCAGCTCACCCCGCCACCCGTCCCGTAACCGCTTGGCAGCAGACCCCCGGAGGATATCGCCGCGGAACCCGCCCGGGCCGCTTCCCCGTCGCGCGCGGCGGTCGCCACCAACCACCGGCTGAGGGAGGTGCGCCCGATGGCGCATAGGAATCAGGAGAAGGGTGTCACCGGCGGCGCGCCGGTGGTGACCGGGCCCGACAGGGTTCGCAACGTGGTGCTCGTCGGGCACTCCGGCGCGGGCAAGACCACGCTGGTCGAGGCGCTGCTCGCCGCGACCGGCACGATCGGCCGGGCCGGCGGTGTCGTCGACGGCACCACGGTCTGCGACCACGATCCGGCGGCGGTCCGTCAGCAGCGCTCGGTGAGCCTGGCCTGCGCCCCGCTGGTGCACGACGGTGTCAAGGTCAACCTCCTGGACACCCCCGGGTACGCCGACTTCGTCGGTGAGCTGCGGGCCGGGCTGCGGGCCGCCGACGCGGCGCTGTTCGTGGTCTCCGCCGTGGACGGGATGGACGCGGCCACCGCGGCGCTGTGGGAGGAGTGCGCGGCGGTGGACATGCCCCGCGCGGTGGCGGTGGCCCGGCTGGACCACCCGCGCGCCGACTTCGACGAGGCCGTGGCCCTGTGCCAGCGGGTCTTCGGCGACAACGTGCTCCCGCTCTACCTGCCGATGCTCGGCGACGACGGGGTGTCGGTGGCCGGCCTGCTCGGGCTGATCACCCAGCGGGTCTTCGACTACACCGCCGGGCTGCCCGCCGACGTGCGCGAGCCGGACCCGGAGCATCTGCCGGCCATCGCCGAGTCCCGGAACGAGCTGATCGAGGGGATCATCGCCGAGAGCGAGGACGAGACCCTGATGGACCGCTATCTCGGCGGCGAGGAGATCGGCACGGAGATCCTCATCGAGGACCTGGAGAAGGCGGTCGCCCGCGGCCACTTCTACCCGGTGGTGCCGGTCTGCGCGGAGACCGCGGTCGGCCTCGACGCGCTGCTGGAGGTGCTGACCGCCGGTTTCCCGTCGCCGCTGGAGCACGACCTGCCCCCGGTCACCGGCGTGGACGGCTCGCCCCGGCCCCCACTGACCTGCGACCCGGACGGCCCGCTGGTCGCCGAGGTGGTCAAGACCACCGTCGACCGGCACGTCGGCCGGGTCTCCCTGGTCCGGGTCTTCTCCGGCACGCTCCGGCCCGACCAGGTGATCCACGTGTCCGGGCACGGCATGGCCGAGCGCGGCCACCCCGACCACGACGCCGACGAGCGGGTCGGCCACCTCTACAGCCCGCTGGGCGCGACCCTGCGCGAGGTGCCCGCCTGCGTGGCCGGTGACCTCTGCGCGATCACCAAGTCGGGCAGCGCGGAGACCGGCGACACCATCTCGGCCCGGGACGAACCGCTGCTGATCGCCCCGTGGGAGATGCCCGAGCCGCTGCTGCCGGTGGCGATCGTGGCCAAGAGCCGGGCCGACGAGGACGCCCTCGCGCGCAACCTGGCCCGGCTGGTCGCCGGGGACCCGACCATGCGGCTGGAGCGCAACCCGGAGACTCACCAGCTCGTGCTCTGGTGCATGGGCGAGGCGCACGCCGACGTGGTGCTGGACCGGCTGCGCAGCGGCGGGGTGGAGCTGGACACCGAGCCGGTGCGGGTGTCGCTGCGCGAGACGTTCACCGCCGGGGCCAAGGGGCACGGCCGGCACGTGAAGCAGTCCGGCGGCCACGGCCAGTACGCCGTCTGCGACATCGAGGTGGAGCCGCTGCCCCGGGGCGCCGGCTTCGAGTTCGTGGACAAGGTGGTCGGCGGGGCGGTGCCGCACAACTACATCCCGTCGGTGGAGAAGGGCGTCCGGGCCCAGATGGACCGCGGCCTGGTCGCCGGACATCCGGTGGTGGACCTGCGGGTGACCCTCGTCGACGGCAAGGCGCACAGCGTCGACTCCTCCGACGCCGCCTTCCAGACCGCCGGGGCGCTCGCCCTGCGCGACGCGGCCGAGAAGGGCCAGCCGGCGCTGCTGGAGCCGGTCGACGAGGTGGTCATCCGGGTGCCCGACTCGGCCGTCGGCGCGGTGCTGGGCGACCTGTCCGGCCGGCGCGGCCGGGTGCTCGGCACCGAGCCCGACCCGGACGGCGAGGGGCGCAGCCTGGTCCGCGCCGAGGTGCCCGCCACCGAGCTGCTCCGGTACGCGGTCGAGCTGCGCTCGATGACCGCCGGCGGGGGCACCTTCCGCCGGGAGTTCGCCCGCTACGACCCGATGCCCACCCACCTCGCCGACCAGATCCGCAAGGAACACACCGCCGCCCCCTGACCCCGCCCCTGGTGATCGCCTCGTTGATCATGGAGTTGGCCGGTTGGAGCGGCATTTTCCCGGCCGCACTCCATGATCAACCGGGCGGGCCGGGCCCGGGGGTGTGGCGGGGATCAGGGGCGGGCGGAGGGGATGGGGGGCATCGGCCAGTGCGGGCGGTCGGCGTCGCGCAGGGCGGCGGAGCGGACCGCGGCGAGGCGGCGCTCCACCTCCGCGAACTGGTCCGGCGCGAGCGGACCGAGGCCCAGCGCCGCGGCGTTCTCCTCGACCTGGGCCACGGTGCGGCAGCCGGGGATCGGCACCGTCCGGCCGCTGCGGGCCCAGATCCACCCCAACGCCCCCTGCGCGGGAGTACGGCCGTCCCCGGTCAGCGCGTCGCGGACCGCGGCGACCCGGCGCAGCCACTCCGGGGCGGGCCGGCCGCCGCGGAACCACTCCAGCCAGGTCGGCGCGCTGCCCCGTACGTCGTCGCGGGGCAGCGTGGAGCCCGCCCCGTACTTGCCGGTAAGCAGCCCCATGCCGAGCGGTCCCCGGTTCACGCTGGCCAGGTCGTACTTGTCGCAGACGGCGAGCAGCTCGGGCGCGTCGCGCAGCACCGACAGGCTGTGCTGCACGGCGGTGGCGTGCCTGCCCCGCTGGGCGAAGGCGGCGACCCGGTCGGCCCGGTCGGTGCTCCAGCCGTACCCCCGCACCAGGCCCTCGGCGACCAGCTCCTCGCAGGTGCCGAGCAGCGCCTCGACCCGCGGTACCGGCAGATCGCCCAGGTGCAGCTGGTAGAGGTCGATCCGGTCGGTGCCGAGGCGGCGGAGCGAGCCGGTCACCGCCCGCCGCAGGTACGCCGGGCTCGCGTTCTCCCCGGTGGCCTGCCGGGCGGACTCGTCGAACGTGTAACCCCACTTGGTGGCGACCACCGCCTCGTCGCGCCGGCCGGCCAGCGCCCGGCCGAGGACCCGCTCGCCGTGCCCCGCGCCGTACGTGTCGGCGGTGTCGAAGAACGTCACGCCGAGGTCCAGCGCCCGGCGTACCGCCCGGACGGACTCCTCGTCGTCCACCCGACCCCAGCCCAACGCCCGGCCCCCCTCGGACCAGGGGCCACCGATCGCCCAGCAACCCATGCCCAGGGCGCTGACCTCGATGCCGCTGCGGCCCAACGTCCGCGTCGTCACTGCCACCGGGGCATCGTGCCACCTCGACGGGGCGGGCGGGCCGGATCGTCACCGATGGTGCAATCATGACCACATGCGGCGCATGGGGGTGGACGTCGGAGGCGTGATCATCGAGCCGGCCGACTCCGACGAGGACACCTTCCACGCCCGGACCGGGATCGGGCCGGACCGGCTGCACTTCTGCCGGACCCGGCCGGAGAAGGGGCCCATCGCCGCCCGGCTCGGGCTCACCCACTTCGTCGACGACCGGCTCGAGGTGCTCGGCTACCTGGACACCGTCGGTCACCGGTACCTGTTCCGCCCGCGCCCGGCGGAGGTCGCCGCGCACGCGGGCCACCTCCCTGCCGTACGCCGGGTGGCGAGCTGGCCGGAACTGGTCGCCGCGCTGCGCGCGACCGGCTGACCCCGACGGACCGGGGATTCCCCGGCGGCCGGGGCCGATGCCGCGCGTCCGGTCAGGCCGGCCAGGCCCTGGCGAGCAGGTCGCGGGTGTCGGCGAGCAACTGCGGAAGGACCTTGGTACGGGCGATGACCGGCATGAAGTTGGCGTCGCCACCCCAGCGCGGCACCACGTGCTGGTGCAGGTGGGCGGCGATGCCCGCACCGGCCACCCCGCCCTGGTTCATCCCCAGGTTGAAGCCGTGCGCGTTGCTGACCCGGCGCACCACCCGCATCGCGTCCTGGGTGAACGCCGCCAGCTCGGCGGTCTCCGGCACGTCCAGCTCGGTGTAGTCGGCCACGTGCCGGTACGGGCAGACCAGCAGGTGCCCCGGGTTGTACGGGTACAGGTTGAGCAGCGCGAAGACACGCTCACCCCGGGCCACCACGAGGCTCTCGTCGGGCGGCAGATCCGGCGCCAGGCAGAACGGGCACCCGGTGGGTTTCTCGTAACCGGTCACCGGCCGGTCCTCACGGGAGACGTACGTCATCCGATGTGGCGTCCAGAGCCGTTCCAGGCCGTCCGGCAGACCGTCGTCGCGCACCGTCACGATTGTCATCAACTCCAGCAAGGCAGCACGGTCCTCGAACGTCAACGGCTCGGCATCCACCGTCGAGGCCGCCTTCGGGCGACAAGACTATCTGTTCCCGTGCCGGAGCCGCCCCTGCTGTCCTCGTCCCCGGCGCGCACGGGTACGCCTCGGCGCACGGCACACGGGTACGCCCCGCGTACCGCAGATGCGGGAGCGACGGGAATGCCAGCGGTGCGCACAGCGACGAGCACGTGCGAGACCGACGTTATCGCCGCTCGCCCAATTCCAATTCGGCAAAGCACAGCAGATGATCCGAAGGATTATCCAACAGTTCGACGCGCCGGACCCGAAAATGCCGCGATATCAGGATGTCGTCCGAGGCGAAGCCCTCGTGGGTGACCTGGTCGCCGACAACTCTCACATAGCCGGCACCTGGAGACATCGCGAGTTCACGGATGGGGGTGTTGAAGTCTCCGAACACGACGGTCGGCACGTCTTTGGAGGCTTCGAGCTCGGCCTGCACGGTCAGCCACAGGGAATCAAACCGTTCACTCGACGCTTCGGCCCTCATCCGCCGGAAGGGAAAAAGGTGAAGGTTCACCAGCACGACCGTACCGAACCGGGTTTGGCATTTCACCCGTTGGATGGCCTTCTTATGGACGCCTTCCCTGCGGCCGGCGACGACTATCGCTTCACCCTCCGGGTCGAGGAAGCGACTGGTTGGCTCGGACTGCGGATAACGGGCGAGCGTCGCCAAGCCGGACGCGGCCCCACCGAAGCCCGCCGGATGCAACGGCACGACACTTGCGAAACGAAGTCCGGTCCGCGTGGACATCGAGGAGAGAACTGCGGAGTTGCCGTCTTCGTCGAATGGAACCTCTTGCAGTGCGAGAATGTCGAGATCCAGGTCCTGGACAAATTTCCAGGCATCAAACGACTCGTCGGAAGCGGCTGACGATGCCTCCCGGATGTTCCACGTCGCAACCCGCAGCGTCATCCGATGGCCAGCCACAGCGCTCTCCGAAAGTCTTCTTGTTCCTGGCTTGTCGTCGGCGTCATGGGCGCGTGTCCCGATCGGCTCGATTGCGGCGTCGTCACGACGAGCGGGTAGTCGACGCGGGGGGACGAGGTCGTTACGAGTGTGAGCGCGCTCGACGAACAGGGCTCCGACGTGTGGTACACGCCGTGGCCAACGAAGTAGACGCTCCCCGCGCCCTGGGACTTCCTGTTGACAACCGAAACGCTGACGTGCTCACCGGTGGGCTCTCGAACGGTTCCAACTTGCGCTGGCTTCACCGTGAACAGCTGGGTCGGCTCCGCCACCGGGGCGGGGCGGACCTCGTACTCGGTGCTCCTGATCTCACCGCCGAGGACGTAGCTCGTGAGGTCCCAGAGGTGCGTGTGCGGCTCCTCGGAGAACGAGACGCTGGCCGGCCAGTGATGTATCCGAAGTTCCCTGCCCGCCGCGGTAGCGAGTCTGAGCTGGACGAAGCCCAGGACGTGCCGATGCATCCGGTCGGATGCGACCAATTGATCCACTCCGACTTCTCGCAGCGCCGTCAGCATCTCCGCAAAGGTGCGGGCCCGCTGACCGGAAAGCATGTAACTCGCGAAGCCGGCCACCTCATCCATAAGGACTCCTGCTGCTCGCCGCGACGTCTATCACTTCCTGCATGCCTGCATCCGACATCGAGCCCGTGCAGTTGACGCCCAGCCGGGTGAACCAGTCCCGGAGCGAATCCGGACGAATATCGGCGGGGAGTGGTGCCGCTCGGACACTGCGGACCTGCTTGCGCTCCAGCCGGAAGTCCTCCTTCATGAGAGCGTAGAAGGGCGCTTCCTTGGGAAAGACGAGCGCCGATTCGGTTGGATCCTCCGACGTGCGGATCGCAAAGGACTCGTTGATCTCGAGCCGCGTGAGCGCACATGTCTGCTTGAGGCCCACCTCCACCTCAAGCAATGGTTCCCGGTCGCGCCACTGGAAAGCGACCAGTATCGTAGCCAGGATCTCGTTTCGGACGGACGACTCGGTCCAGGTCTGCCCCCGGCCCGAGCGTCTGGCGCTGCGCAGTTCCGCATAGGTCGAGCAAACGGCCTCGCAGTCCGGGTCCAGAGTGAGCAGGACAATTGACCGAGCAGAGTTCGATTGCCTTGACGCGGCCGCGAGTTCAGGTATGACGACGGCTCGGTTGAATCGACCCAAGCCTCCCGTGAACCACCAGAAGGTGGTCGACCGCCGGCCCTCCTCAAGGGCCGCCGCGCGGTCCCGCCCGCTGACGACCTTTACTTCACGAGCGTCCGGCACCGGGGGAAAGAGCCACAACAGGACACCGGCGGCGACCAGAAAGGCGATCAACGAGGTCAACAGATTCGCCACCACGTTGGCCCCGACGGCCTTGAGATTGTCCACCTTGTTGCCGGTCGCAGGCAGCAGCAGGTACTCAATCAGCGCTAGGAGGAGCAGGCAGAGGGCAGCCAGACCGAACAATGCCCTACGGAGATACCTGCTCTCAGGAAGCCGCACACCGCGAAGGATACGGTCGGCCACTAACGAGTGGAAGACCTCGATGCCTGGCAGCGGCTATCTGTCCGACACTCGTCACCGTCGCAGCTCAGCCCGCCGCGGACGGGCCGGTGTTGGTGCGGGAGTTGACCACGTCGAGGACGTGGGCGACCGCCTCGGCCAGCGGCACGCCGTTGCGCTGCGACCCGTCCCGGTAGCGGAACGAGACGGTGCCGGCGGCCACGTCGTCGTCGCCGGCGATCACCATGAACGGGATCTTCTGCTGCTGGGCGTTGCGGATCTTCTTCTGCATCCGGTCGTCGCCGAAGTCGACCTCGGCCCGGATCCCCTGCTTGCGCAGCGTGGAGACGAACTCCTGGAGGTAGTCGGCGTGGTCGTCCCGGATCGGGATGCCGACCACCTGCACCGGGGCCAGCCAGGCCGGGAACGCGCCGGCGTAGTGCTCGGTGAGTACGCCGATGAACCGCTCGATCGACCCGAACTTCGCACAGTGGATCATGACGGGCTGCTGCCGGGTGCCGTCCGCCGCCTGGTACTCCAGCCCGAAGCCCTTCGGCTGGTTGAAGTCGTACTGGATGGTCGACAGCTGCCAGGTCCGGCCGATGGCGTCCTTGGCCTGCACGGAGATCTTCGGGCCGTAGAAGGCCGCGCCGCCCGGGTCGGGCACCAGGTCGAGCCCGGTCTCCCGGGCGCACTGCTCGAGCACCTCGGTGGCCGTCGCCCAGTCGGCGTCGGAGCCGACGAACTTTTCCGGCTTCGACTCGTCCCGGGTCGACAGCTCCAGGTAGAAGTCGTCGATGCCGAAGTCCTTCAGCAGGCTGAGCACGAACCCGAGCAGGTGCTTGATCTCGGCCGGCGCCTGCTCCCGGGTGCAGTAGGAGTGCGAGTCGTCCTGGGTCAGACCGCGCACCCGGGTCAACCCGTGCACCACGCCGGACTTCTCGTACCGGTAGACCGACCCGAACTCGAACAGCCGCATCGGCAGCTCACGGTAGGACCGCCCGCGCGACCGGTAGATCAGGTTGTGCATCGGGCAGTTCATCGCCTTGAGGTAGTAGTCCGCGCCCTCGAGCTCCATGGGCGGGTACATGCCGTCGGCGTAGTACGGCAGGTGGCCCGAGGTGTGGAAGAGCCCTTCCTTCGAGATGTGCGGGGTACCGACGTACTGGAAGCCCTCCTCGATGTGGCGGGCCCGGACGTAGTCCTCCATCACCCGCTTGATCACGCCACCCTTGGGGTGGAAGACCGCCAGGCCGGAGCCGATCTCGTCGGGGAAGCTGAACAGGTCCAGGTCCGCGCCGAGCTTGCGGTGGTCGCGCCGGGCGGCCTCCTCCAACAGCCTCAGGTACGCCTTGAGCTCGTCCCGGGTCGGCCACGCGGTGCCGTAGACCCGCTGCAACTGCGGGTTGCGCTCCGACCCCCGCCAGTACGCGGCGGCCGAGCGCATCAGCTTGAACGCGCCGATCAGCCGGGTGTTCGGCAGGTGCGGGCCGCGGCACAGGTCCGACCAGCAGACCTTGTCCTCACCGGCGGCGAGGTTGTCGTAGATGGTCAGCTCACCGCCGCCGACCTCCATCACCTCGGAGGAGTCCAGCCCCTCGCCCTTGACCTCGATCAACTCCAGCTTGAACGGCTCGGCGGCCAGCTCGGCCCGCGCCTGCTCCAGGCTGTCGAAGCGGCGCCGGCGGAACCGCTGGCCGGACTTGACGATCTCCTGCATCCGCTTCTCCAGCCGGGCCAGGTCGTCCGGCTGGAACGGCTTGTCGACCGCGAAGTCGTAGTAGAAGCCGTTCTCGATCGGCGGGCCGATGCCGAGCTTCGCCTCCGGGAAGACGTCCTGCACCGCCTGGGCGAGCACGTGCGCGGTGGAGTGGCGCAGCACGTTCAGCCCATCCGGGGTGTCCAGGGCAACCGGCTCGACGCTGGTCTCCTCGGCCGGCGTCCAGTCCAGGTCGCGCAGCTGGCCCGCCGGGTCACGGACCACCACCACGGCCTTCGGGCCGGTCATCGGCAGGCCGGTCGCGGCCACCGCGTCGGCCGCCGTCGTCCCGGCGGCTACGACGACGGGGTCGGCCACGACGGGGGTACGGGGTGCGGACACGCTGGACTCCTCGAGAAGACGCGGACATACGGGCACCGCCGGTGACGGCTGGTGACGATGCTATCGGTCGCCCGGTTCCACCCGGGCGTCGGTCTTGTCGGGTCCCACCTCGCCCGTCCGGGGTCGTGCCCCGGCGGATTGAACCTTTTCGGCCCGCCGTGCGAACCATCAGGTGTGGCCGGAGCCGGTGCCGGCCGGCGAGGGAGGGAACGCGGATGACGAGAACCCGTGGTCGCGGGCGGGTACGGGCGCTCGCCGCCCTGGCCGCCGCCGTGCTGGGGGCGCTGGCCGGGCCCGGTGCGGCGCTGGCCGACGTGACGGTGAGCCCGGACCGGGCGGAGCGGGGTGGCGCGGTCGAGCTCACCTTCGTGGTGCCCGAGGAGCGGGCCGGCAGCCGCACCGAGCGGATCGAGGTGCGGCTGCCGGCGGCGGCGCCGATCGCCGAGGTCTTCCCGATGTCGGTCCCGGGCTGGGGTCCCCGGCTGACCTACCGCGAGCTGGAGCAGCCGGTGCCCGGCATCCACGGCGGGCAGGTGGACACCGCCACCGCCTCGGTGATCTGGACCCGGGGCACCGGCGCGCCGGCCGGCCCGGCTCGGCTCGGACTCTCCCTCGGGCCGCTGCCCGAGACCGACCGGCTCGCCTTCGAGGTGATCCAGACGTACGCCGACGGCACGGTGGTCCGCTGGGCCGACCCGGCCGGCGGGCCGCGGCCGGCGCCGGCGCTCGCCCTGGCGGCGGCCCGGCGCAGCACGGCCGGGCACGACGCCGGCGCGACCGGTCCGGGCACGAGCGGGCACGACGCGGGCGCGACCGGGCCGGGTGCCGCGGGGCACGGCCCGGTGGTCGCCGGTGAGCCGGACGGGGGACGGCCGGCCGGCGGCGACGGGCCGAGCGCCGACCTGCTGCTCGGCGGCGGGCTGCTGGCCGGGCTGGGTGGTGGCGCGGCGCTCGGCTGGGCGGCCAGCCGCTGGCGGCGGCGACCGGCACCGGACGGCGAGCCCAGGCACGGCGAGCGGGCGGACGGCGAGCGGGCGGGCGGCGAGCCCACGGGCGGCGAGCCCGCGGGCGGCGAGCCCGCGGGCGGCGAGCCCGCGACCGCCGCGGACACCGAACCTGCGGGCGGCACGGCTGCGGGCGGCGAGCCGGCGACCACCGAATCCGCCGGCACCGAACCTGCGGCCGGTGCGGCTCCGGGTTCCGCCCGGCGGCAACCGGTGGCCCTGGTGTCCGGAACGGCTGGACGGCCCGGGTCCTAGGGTCATGGCGGCTTCCGCCCCGCCGGGGTGCCGGGTGCAGTCAGCCGAGCCAGTCGGGCAGCGGTTCCCGGGCGGCCAGCCACTGCGCCGGCACGCCGCCGGGGGTGCCGACGCCCGCGTACGCGGCCACCACGGCACCGGCGATCGCCGCCGTGGTGTCGACGTCCCCGCCGGCCTCGACGCAGGCCCGTACCGCTGCGGGGTAGTCCTCAAGGTGGGTGGCCGCGACCCAGAGGGTGAACGGGACGGTGTCCTGCGCGGTCACCCGCGCACCGTTGCCCAGCGCGTCGACGGCCCGGGGCAGCGGGCCGCCGAGCAACGCTGCCGCGCGGCGTACCCCCTGGTGGACGTCGCCGGTGGGGTCGAGGGCGGCGGCCACCGCGGCGAGCAGCCGGGCCGGCGCCGGGCGGTCCCCCGTCAGCCGGGCCCGGGCGGCCAGCGAGGCGGCCACGGCGACCGCCACCGCCCCGGCGATCCCCTCCGGGTGGGCGTGGGTCACCTCGGCGGAGGCGCGGGCCTGGTCGGCGGCGCGGCGGGTGGAGTCGGCGAACCACGCCCCCAGCGGCCCGACCCGCATCGCCGCCCCGTTTCCGCACGAGCCCTGCCCGTCGAAGGCGGACGCGGCGGCCACCGGCCACGGGGTGCCGGCGCGGATCAGCTCCAGGATCCGCACCGCCCCGGCGCCGTAGCGTCGGGCCGGGTCGTAGCGCCGGGCGAACGACACGGCCAGGTCGTCCCGGTCCACCGCGCCGGTCTCGGCGAGCACCCGCAGCACCGAGCAGGCCATCTCGGTGTCGTCGCTCCACGGCCACGGGCCGGGCGGCGGCTCGCGCCACGGGGCCGCCGCCTGCCCGGGGACGAAGAAGGTCGCCCCGAGGGCGTCGCCGACCGAGAGCCCGGCCAGCGCGTCCCGGGCCAGCGCCGCGCGGGTGTCGGGAAACAGGGTGAACGTCATCGCCGTCCCAGCTTGCCGGGTCGCCGGAAGCGCCGCAACGCGCTCGACTTGCCATCCGAAGTACGGTCTTGACGTGGCCACCGTGCTCCTGGTCGAAGACGACCACGTCGTCCGCGGCGCGATGCTCCGCTCCCTCACCGACCGGGGGCACGCCGTGCACGCCGTGGGCACCGCGCTGGACGCGCTGCGCCGGGTCGCCGCGGAGACACCCGACCTGGTGGTTCTCGACCTGGGCCTGCCCGACCTGGACGGGTCGGACGCGCTGCGGATGCTGCGCGGCATCACCGACGTGCCGATCATCATCGCCACCGCCCGCGACGACGAGCAGTCCGTGGTCCGGCTGCTGCGGGCCGGCGCGGACGACTACATGGTCAAGCCGTTCACCGGGGCGCACCTGGACGCCCGGATCACCACGGTGCTGCGCCGGGTGGGCCGGGCCAGCCGTACGGTGCAACCGGCCGTGCACACCGTGGGTGGGCTGCGGGTGGACGTCGGCGAGCGCAGCGCGGTGCTCGACGGGGAGCCGTTGGCGCTCACCCGCAAGGAATTCGACCTGCTGGCGTATCTCGCCGCGCGGCCCGGACGGGTAGTGTCCCGCCGGGAACTCTTGGAGGAGGTATGGCGGCAGCCGTCGGTCGGCGAGGATCAGACCATCGACGTTCACCTGTACTGGCTCCGGCGCAAAATGGGCGAGTCCGCGGCGAAGCCCCGCTACCTGCGCACCGTGCGGGGGGTGGGTTTCCGGCTGGTGGCCCCCGACTGAGGACGGCGCTGGCCGGGCTGACTGCCGGCATGTGCAGCCTGGTCGCCCTGGCCTTCCTCGTCCCGCTCGGGATCAGCCTGCGTAACGAGGCCCGCGACGAACTGCTCGCCGACGCCGGCCGCCGGGCCGCCCTGGTCACCGGCGCGCTCGCGGTCAGCAGCGAGCCGGCCGCCGTACGCCGGGCGGTGCAGGCCAGCGGCGACTCCCCGCAGACCCGCGCGGTCGTGCACGGCCTGACCGACGCGCCGGCCGGGCGGGCCGGCGAGGCGGAGCTGGACCGGGCCCGCGAGGATCGGCGGTCCGTGGTCGCCGACGTGCCGGGCGGGGTGATCCGGCTCGACCCGGTGGTGCTCGGCGACCGGGTCGCCGTGATCGAGGTCTTCGTGCCGAAGGACCAGCTCGACTCCGGCGCCGGGGGGACCTGGCTGCTGCTGGCGGCGGTGGCGGTCGCTTTGGTCGGCGCGTCGGTGGTGGTGGTCGACCGGGTCGCGGCCCGCGCCGTCGACGCCACCGGGGAGCTGGTCCGGGCGGCGCGCGCGCTGGGCGACGGCGACCTGGGCGTACGGGTGACGCCGAGCGGCCCCCGGGAGCTGGCCGAGGCGGGTCACGCCTTCAACCGGATGGCCGACGGGATGGTGGCGGCCCGCGCCGACGAGCGGGAACTGGTCGCCGACCTCTCCCACCGGCTGCGTACGCCGCTGACCGCGTTGCGCCTCGACGCCGAGGCGCTGGAGTCCGACGACACCAGCATCGGCACGTTCACCGAGGCGGAGTTGGACCGCCGGCGCGGTATCCGCCGGATCCGGCAGGCCATCGCCACGCTGGAGGGCGAGGTCGACCAGCTGATCAAGACCACCCGCAAGGCGGTGACCCACGAGGCCGCGACCGGCAGCTGCGACGTCAGCGAGGTGGTCCGGGAGCGGATGGTGTTCTGGTCGGCGCTCGCCGGCGACCAGCAGCGGGCGCACCGGGTGACCGGCGCCCAGCTGCGGATCCCCGCCCCGGTGCCGCGTGCCGAGCTGGCCGCCGCGCTGGACGCGGTGATCGGCAACGTGTTCCGCTACACCCCGCAGGGCACCGCGTTCGAGGTGGCGGTGTCCCGCCGGGACGGGTGGGTGGCGATCCGGGTCGACGACGCCGGCCCGGGCATCCCCGACCCGGACCGGGCGCTGCGCCGGGGCACCAGCGACCGGGGCTCGACGGGCCTGGGCCTGGACATCGCGAAGCGGGTCGCGTTGCAGGCCAACGGTTCGGTGAGCATCGACCGGGCCCGGCTCGGCGGCGCCAGCGTGGTGATGCTGCTCGCCGACCCGGACGCCACCCCGCGGCAGGTGAGCCGGTTCGGGCTGGTGGGGCGGATGGCCCGGGAGGCGCGGGAGCAGAAGACCGGCCGGCGCTGGCCCCGGCAGCGCGCCGAGGACGCCTGAGCCGGTTCTGCGAGCCCCGCAGTAGTCGGGAACGAACAAGGAAGCTCGATGGCTGTGGCCGAACGCAAGTCTTCCTTAGATCCGGGTTAACCCCGGCGGCGAACCGGCCGCGAGCTGACAGGATCAGATCCGAACCCATCAGTTCCGCCGGCCACACGCCCCGTTCCACCCAACGGCCGGTGGAGCGCGCGCGGCGGGAGTCGGTCCCCCCACACCTGGCTCCCGCCGCGCGCCACTCCCACCCCGCGCCGGCTCAACGCCCGGTCGCCACCAGGTACGCGTCGATCTCCCCGCTGATCCGCGCCTGCTCCGCCGGCTCCAGGAACGACGCGGTCACCGCGTCCCGGGCCAGCCCGGCCAGCCCTTCCGGCCCGACCCCGAGCAGCTCGGCGGCGACCGCGTACTCGTCGTTGAGGGTGGTGCCGAACATCGGCGGGTCGTCGGAGTTGATGCTCACCAGCACCCCGGCGTCGACCAGTTGCCGCAGCGGGTGCTCGGCGAGCGTGGGCACCGCCCGGGTGCGCACGTTGGACGTGGGGCAGACCTCCAGCGCGATCCCCCGCTGCGCGAGGTACGCCAGCAGCTCCGGGTCCCGGGCCGCGGAGATGCCGTGGCCGATCCGCTCGGCGCCCAGGTCGCGCAGCGCGTCCCAGACGGTCTGCGGGCCGGTGGTCTCCCCGGCGTGCGGCACGGAGCGCAGGCCGGCCGCGCGGGCCTGGTCGAAGTACGGCTTGAACTGCGGCCGGGGCACCCCGATCTCCGGGCCGCCGAGACCGAAGCTGATCAGCCCGTCGGGGCGTTCCTGCAGCGCGATCCGCAGCGTCTCCTCGGCGGCCGGCAGGCCGGCTTCACCGGGGATGTCGAAGCACCAGCGCAGCGCGATGCCGAAGTCGGCCTCGGCCCGCTTGCGGGCGTCCTCGATCGCCTCGCAGAAGGCGGGCGCGGGGATGCCGCGGTGCACGTGCGAGTACGGGGTGACGGTCAGCTCGGCGTACCGGACCTGCTGGCGGGCCAGCTCGCGGGCCACTTCGTGAGTGAGGAGCCAGACGTCCTCGGGGTCGCGGATCAGGTCGACCACGCTGAGGTACACCTCGATGAAGTGTGCGAAGTCGCGGAACGCGAAGTAGTCGGCGAGCTTGTCCGGGTCGGCCGGGACGGGGCTGCGCCCCTCGTGCCGGGCGGCCAGCTCGGCGACGATGCGGGGCGAGGCGGAGCCGACGTGGTGCACGTGCAGCTCCACCTTGGGCAGTCCGGCGATGAAGGTGGGCAGGTCGGTCACGGGTTCTCCTCTGCGTGGGCGCCGGTACGGGCCACCACGAAGACGCGGCGGAACGGAAAGTACACCCGACCTTGCCGCACCGGGTACGCCTCGGCGAGGGCGGCCCCCAGCTCGGCGCGGAAAGCCGACCAGCCGGCGGCGTCCAGCGCGGCCCGCACCGGGCGCAGCGCGGTCCCCTCCATCCAGGTCAGCACCGGGTGGTCCGCGCCGGCGGCGGCCGGCAGCAAGTGCAGGTAGGTGGTCTCCCAGGCGTCCACCGTGCAGCCGGCGCCGGTCAGCAGCGCCGCGTAGCCGACCGGTTCGTCCACCGGGGCCGCGCGCAGCAGCGGGGCGAGGGTGGCCGCCCAGCGCGGCCGGCCCGCCACCTCGCGCAGCGTGCGGTGCGACGGCGCGTCGAAGTTGCCGGGCACCTGGCAGGCGAGCCAGGCGCCGGTGGGCAGCTCGGCCGCCCAGCGGGTGAGCAGTTCCTGGTGGCCGGGCACCCACTGGAGGACGGCGTTGCAGACCACCACGTCCAGGTCCGGCTCCGGGCGCCAGGCGCGGACGTCGCCGACGGTGAAGGAGATCTGCTCGGCCCGGGTCAGGGCGCCGGCCCGTTCGATCATCTCGGCGGAGGAGTCCAGGCCGGTGATCCGGCTGCCCGGCCAGCGGTCGGCGAGGGTGGCGGTCAGCGTGCCGGGGCCGCAGCCGAGGTCGGCCACCGCCCGGGGGCGCTCGGCCGCCACCCGGGCGAGCAGGTCGTGGAAGGGGCGGGAGCGCTCGTCGCCGTAGCGGAGGTAGGTGCTCGGATCCCACATGACAGCCTCCAAACCGTACGTACGTCTTGCTAAGACCGTACGGCCCGGCGCGCGTCCGGGCAAGCGGATCATTCTTGCCTGTCTTGTCATGCCCTCACGGCCCTCGCTGCGCTCGGTGCGTTCGGTCCTGACTAGGCTCGGCGGCATGGAACAGCGCAGCTTCGACCGGCTCGGCCGGCAGGTGGGCGTCGTCGGCCTCGGTGCCTGGCAGCTCGGCGCCGACTGGGGCCAGGTCAGCGAGGAGGCCGCGATGAGCGTTCTCGCCGCCGCCGTGGACGCCGGGGTCACCTTCCTGGACACCGCCGACGTGTACGGCGACGGCCGCAGCGAGCAGCTGATCGGCCGGTTCCTGCGCGGGCGCCCCGGGCACGGGCTGACCGTCGCCACCAAGATGGGCCGCCGGGTCGAGCAGGCGCCCGAGGCGTACGCCCTGGACAACTTCCGGGCCTGGACCGACCGGTCCCGGGCCAACCTCGGGGTGGACACCCTGGATCTGGTCCAGCTGCACTGCCCGCCCACCCCGGTCTTCGCCGACGACCGGGTCTTCGACGCCCTCGACACCCTCGTCGCCGAGCAGCGCATCGCCGGCTACGGGGTGAGCGTGGAGACCTGCGAGCAGGCGCTGACCGCGATCGCCCGACCCGGCGTGGCCAGCGTCCAGATCATCCTCAACGCGGTCCGGCTCAAGCCCCTCGACCGGGTGCTGCCCGCCGCCGCGGCGGCCGGGGTCGGCATCATCGCCCGGGTGCCGCTGGCCAGCGGCCTGCTCTCCGGCCGCTACGACGAGCACACCACCTTCCCCGCCGACGACCACCGCAATTTCAACCGGCACGGGGAGTCGTTCGACGTCGGGGAGACGTTCTCCGGCGTCGACTACGACCTCGGGCTGGCCGCCGTGCGCCGGCTCGCGCCGCTGGTCGGTGACGGCCGCACGATGGCCCAGTTCGCGCTGCGCTGGGTGCTCGACCAGCCGGGCGTCACCGTGGTCATCCCCGGGGCCCGCGACGCCGAGCAGGCCCGGCGCAACGCCGCCGCGGCCGGGCTGGCGCCGCTCACCGACGCCGAGCGGACCGCCGTCCGCGACACCTACGACGAGCTGATCAGGCCGCAGGTGCACCACCGGTGGTGATCGCGCCGCGTGGCGTCCACGCCCGGCGGGCCGGCGCGGCGCATGCTGGACCGGCCCGGACGTGGAGGGGGGAACGATGAAGGGCTGGCTGCCGCTCACTCTCGGCCTGCTCGCCGTGGTCGTCGGGGCGGTGTGGACCGTCCAGGGCCTCGGCTTCGTCGAGGGCAGCGTGATGACCGGCCAGCGGGTGTGGGCGGTCGTCGGGCCGGTGCTCGTCCTGGTCGGACTGGTCGCGCTCTGGCTCGGCCTGCGGTCGCGCCGCCGCACCTGACCGGGCCACGCGCGGCGGGTCACCTCCGGGAACGCGGAAAGCCCCGCGTCCGGCAAGGACACGGGGCTTCACATCAGCCCGGAGCCACACCGTCGTGCGGCGACGGCGGGCCGGATCTGCTTGCTCAGATGGGGCGGACCTGCTCGGCCTGCGGACCCTTCTGACCCTGGGCGATCTCGAACTCCACCCGCTGGTTCTCCTCCAGCGTGCGGTAGCCGCTGGACTGGATTGCCGAGAAGTGGACGAACACGTCAGCACCCCCGCCGTCGACGGTGATGAAGCCGAAGCCCTTGTCTGCGTTGAACCACTTCACGGTTCCCTGCGCCATGTGAATCTCCTTCTAAAACTGGCGGCCTAGCACGCCGGCGCGGCCGATTGGCCGTTTTCGAGCAGCGGCGCCGGAGGCGGCCCCCGGTGAGGGAGACTTCTCTCAACCCACGCCATCTCTCAACAGCGTGGAACAGCAAACCACGTACGCAAAAACTCTGCACGGCCTAGCCGACGAAATTCTCCGACATGTGACCTGACGGATGCCGAAAGCGGCTGGGCGGGCGGCTCAGGCCGTGCGAAAGGCCCCCTGCCCGTCGATGGGTGCAGGGGGCCTCTCCCGTCGTTTCTCAGTCCGGCCAGTGGCCGGTCAGTCGGCGTACCCCGACCGCGCCACCGCGGTCCACGGCCGCCCGGACCACCGCGAAGATGGCGCCCTGCAGGGCCGCCGCGGCGAGGATCTCGCCCCACCGGCGGTCCTCGTCGGTGGCGCTGGGAGCCTCCCCGTCGCCGGCCGTCACCGTCCACACCTTCCGGAAGATGGCCCCGGCGAGGGCGCCGGCCGCGATACCGAGCAGCACCCCCACGGGCTTGTACGCCGCCTTGCCGATCCCCGCGCTCACCGACGCCTCCCCCGTACGATCAACAGCACGATCATGGTGGCCACGGCACCCGCCGCCACCGCGGCCCACGGCGCCGCGCCGCTCCGCAGGGCGACCTTCCCCTCGTCCGCGTGCACCCGCGCGGAGTGCGCCTGCCGCGTCGCCTGACCCCGCACCCGGGCCACGGTCTGCGCGGCCTGCCCTCGCATCCGGTCCTTCGCCTGCTCGGCCGAGGACCGCAACCGGGCCTTCACGTCGGCCTTGGCGGCCAACAGCTCCATCGTCTCACCCAACTCCACCCGGGTCCGGCGGATCTCCTCACGGAGCGCCTCCAGGTCACCGGTCCCGTTGCCCCTCATGCCCGCCTCCCGTCCTTCACCGCGGCGGTGACGGTGTCCACGTCCGCCCGGACGCTACGGACCGCCGCCTCCGGCACCGGCGGGACGGCACGGCTGACCTGCTTCTTGCCGACCAGCGCGAGGACCCCGGCGAGCAGGAAGAGCACCACCGCCACGATCAGGGCGGCCAGCCACGCGGGCATCACCAGCGCCAGCAGCAGGATCACCGTGGCCACCAGCGCGCCCGCGCCGTAGAGGGCCATCACTCCGCCGCCGCCGAACAACCCGATGCCGATCCCGGCGTGCTTACCCTTCTCGGTCAGTTCCGCCCGGGCCAGTGCCAGCTCGTCTCGCACCAGGCGGGAGACCTGTTCGGTGGCGCGCTGTACCAGCTCGGCGGTGGACGGCTCGTTCCCGGTCCGGGACGCGTTGCGACTCGCGACGTCAGCCATGCTGTCCTCCTTTCATCATCACCGCGCTGTATGCCCGGAGTCGCCGCCCGTCAATCCTGACGCGGGGCGTGCGCAGCAGGTCCCCGGGATCGGGGTCGCCAAACGCCTCGCCCGCCACCGATCCGCCCGCACCCGCCGCGTACGGGCCAACGCGCCCGCCCGCCGAAGGTCACGCACCGACCCGCCGAGCCCCCCGTCCAGCGGTGGACGGGGGGGCTCAGCGCCGCGCGTCGGCGTGGTCCTCGGGGCCGACGAAGGCCTCGCTGCGGGCATCGCCGTCGTCGCTGCCGCCGAAGACCCGCGCGTCGTCCGGCAGGTCCGCCTCCGCCCGCCGGCGGACCGGGCGGCGCGGCTGCACCCACTGCCAGGGCAGCGTGCCCGAGTCGTCGCCCAGCTCGGTACGCACCCGGGGCATCGCGGTCGGCTGGTTGTCCCGGATCCAGCCGACCAGGTGCTCCCGGACCAGGCAGCGCAGGTCCCAGAGGCTGCCCGCGTCGGCCGCGCTGACCAGCGCGCGCACCTTCACCATCCCGCCGGTGGCGTCGGTGACCTGGAGTACGCAGACCCGACCGTCCCACAGCTCGGTGCCCTCCACGAGCCGGCGCAGCTCCTCGCGCATCGCCTGCACCGGGATCGCCCAGTCGACGTCGAACTCGGCGGTGCCGAGCACCGCCGCCTCGGTGCGGGTCCAGTTCTGGAACGGGGTGCTGGTGAAGTACGAGGTGGGCAGGATCAGCCGCCGGTCGTCCCAGACCTGCACCACCACGTAGCTGAGCGTCAGCTCCTCGATCCGGCCCCACTCCCCCTCGACCACCACCACGTCGTCGAGGCGTACCGCGTCGCTGAAGGCGAGCTGGAGGCCGGCGAAGACGTTGCCGAGCAGGCTCTGCGCGGCCAGCGCCGCCACCACACCGACGACACCGGCGCTGGTCAGCACGCCGGCGCCGATGCCCCGTACCGCGGGGAAGGTCATCAGCATCACGCCGAGGGCGAGCACCACGATCACCGCGATGGTCAGCCGGCGCAGCAGCACCACCTGGGTGCGGACCCGCCGGGCGTGCCGGTTGTTCGGCACGTCCACCCGGAACCGGGCCAGCGCGGTGTCCTCGACCACCACCAGCAGCGAGGCGACCAGCCAGGCCGCGGCGGCCACCACGGCGAGCACCAGCGTGTGCAGCACGATCTGCCGCCAGGCGGTGCCCACGGCGTACAGGGTGGTGAAGCGCACCGCGAACTGCACGGCGAGGATGGTGGCGGCCACCTGGAACGACCGGTGCGCGTGCTGGCTGAGCTCGGTCAGCAGCAGCGAACGGCGGCCGAGCCGGCGCATCGTGCGGTGCACCACCTCCACCACCAGCAGCGCGATCGCCGCCGCGCCCAGCGCGGCGGCGATCGTGGTCAGGTAGCTCTGCACAGGGTCCTCCTCCGGCCGGGCACCCGGTTTCGGGCAAAGGCCCAATGGTGCCCGGCGGATGCCGCATCGACCAGGATCAGACCTTGCGGTAGCGGGACTGGACGAAGCAGTAGACACCGAACGCGGCGATGCCGAGCGCCATGAGGGTGAGCAGCACCGGGCCGTAGGACTGGTCGCGCAGGGTACGCAGCGCGGCGTCCAGCCCGCGGGCCTTCTCCGGGTCGTAGTTCACCGCGGCCACGATGATCAGCACACCGGTGACGGCGAAGACGGCGCCCCGGGCGGCGTACCCGGCCATGCCGAGCCGGCGGGTCAGCCGCAGCGTCTTCGGGTTCATCTGCTCGGTCTTGAGGTTGCGCAGGAACTTCTTCTTGAGGCCGTAGACGACCATGCCGACGCTCACGGCGGCGAGGACCAGGCCGGCCAGCCCGACCAACCACCGGCCCCCGTCGGAGGACATCAGCTTCTCGGAGAACGCCTGCTGCTGGTCCGAGGAGTTGGAGCTGGCGTCCTGGAAGACCTTGATGGCGGTCCAGGCGAGCCAGAGGAAGATCACGGTACGGGCCACCGAGGCGACCCGTTCGAAGATCCGCTCCTTGCCACGCAGCGAGCGGTGCCCGACGATCGCCTCCAGCGCCTGCCAGATCGCCATCGCGATCAGGCCGACCGCGATCGCGATCAGCAGGAACTTCCCCAGGGGCTGCTCGCCGAGGGTACGCAGCGCACCGTTCTGGTTGCCCTCCTCGCCCGAGTTGCCGAAGGCGATCTGCAGAGCCAGCCAGCCGAAGAGGAGGTGCACGATGCCGTAGCCGATGAAACCGGCACGGGCCAACAGTTCGAGCCACCGGCTGTTCGCCGCCTGGGTGGCGGTGGCTTCGGCGTTACGGGTGAGTGACATGGCGCCTCAATCTCCGAACGCGAAGATCTCCAAACGTCGCCACCGCCACCGCCGCGCGGTGTCAGCTGCCCGTACTACCGCGAAACCCGGATCTTGACCTGCTCGTCGGTGACGCTCTCCAGGCTGACCGAGAGGTCCCCCGCCGAGGCCGCCTGCTGGCCGACGGTCAGCGAGAGCTGCTCGCCGGCCACCTCGACGGTGACCTGGTCGCCCTGGGCGCCGACCAGTTTCGCCTCGACGCCGAGGATGGTGGCGCTGGCCTCGACACCGCGCTCGAAGGTGACTGTGCAGGCGTCCAGTCCGCAGTCGGTGGAGGCGCCCTGGGAGCTGCATCCGGCGAGCAGGGCCGCGCCGAGCAGCAGGCCGGCCAGCAGGCCGCCGGCCCGCCGGAGGGGGGCAAACGAGGGGTGGAACGGTCGGTTCGTCACCGGGCAAGGGTACGAGACAGCCGCCGGTCGGTCACCAGTCGGATGATCATCTTTTTCGGACCGTCGGGCGCCGGCGGGTTAGGGTCCCCGCATGCCGTACGACATCGCCCGGGTCCGGGCCACCTACCCCGCGCTGGCCGAGGGTTTCGCCCACTTCGACGGTGCCGGCGGCACCCAGACCGCCGCGCCGGTGATCGAGGCCGCCGCCGCCGCGATGCGGGGCGCCACCGGCAACCGCAGCACCGCCTTCGCGCCCGGCAGCCGGTCCCTGGAGCTGGTCGCCGGCGCCCGGGCCGCGGTGGCCGACCTGCTCGGAGCGGAGCCCGCCGGGGTGGTCCTCGGTCCCAGCGCCACCGCGCTGACGTACACCCTGGCCCGCACCCTCGGCGCGACCTGGCGCCCGGGTGACGAGGTGGTGCTGTCCCGGCTGGACCACGACGCGAACGTGCGCCCGTGGGTGCAGGCCGCCGAGGCGGCCGGCGCCACGGTGCGCTGGGCCGAGTTCGACCGGCACAGCGGCGAGCTGCCCGCCGGCCAGTACGCCGACCTGGTCGGGGCGCGCACCCGGCTGGTCGCGGTCACCGCCGGCAGCAACGCGATCGGCACCGTGCCGGACGTCGCGGCGATCGCCAAGACCGCGCACGCCGCCGGCGCGCTGGTCTGCGTGGACGGGGTGCACTCGGTGCCGCACGGGCCCACCGACCTGGCCACGCTGGGCGCGGACTTCCTGGTCACCAGCGCCTACAAGTGGTCCGGTCCGCACCTGGCCGCGATGGTGGCCGACCCGGCCCGGTGGGCGGGGCTGCGCCCGGCGAAGCTGCTGCCCTCCGCCGACGCGGTGCCGGACCGGTTCGAGTTCGGCACGCCGAGCTTCCCGCTGCTGGCCGGCGTCACCGCGGCGGTGGACCAGCTGGCGTCGCTGGACCCGGCGGCGACCGGCGACCGGCGGGCGCGGGTACGGGCCGGGCTGACCGCCGCGCAGGCGCACGAGGAGGCGGTCTTCGACCGGCTGCTCGCCGGCCTGACGGCGCTGCCCGGGCTGACCCTGTACGGCTCGCCGGCCCGGCGCTGCCCGACCGTCTCGTTCCGGGTGGCCGGGCTCTCCCCCGCCGACACCGCCGCCGAGCTGGGCGCGGCCGGGCTCTGCCTGTCGCACGGCGACTACTACGCCTACGAGTACTTCCACGCGATGGGGCTGCGGGCCGACGGCGGCGCGGTGCGCGCCAGCGTGTACCACTACAACACCGTCGAGGAGGTCGACCGGTTGCTGGCCGAACTGGACAGGATCGCCACGCGCGGTGCGAGGATGGCCCGGTGAGCTTCCTGGTCGAGGAGAACCCCGCCAAGCACCGGTTCGAGATCCTGGTCGACGACGCGCTGGCCGGGTTCACCGCGTACCTTCCCCGGGGCGAGGTGCTGGTCTTCACCCACACCGAGGTGGACGCGAAGTTCCAGAACATGGGGGTCGGCGCGGCGCTGATCCGCGGCACGCTGGACCAGGTCCGGGCCCGCGGTGGCCGGGTGGTTCCCCGGTGCCCGTTCGTGGCCAGCTTCATCGAGCGCCACCCGGAGTACGCCGACCTGGTCGTCCCGGCCGCCTGACGGGTTCGCGCCCGCGGCCGGCGGCCGGCTCAGGACGCGGTGAGGCGCTCGGCGGCGGCCCGGGCGCCGGCCCGGGTGGCGCCGTGCGTGGCGACGTGGACCGCGCCGATGACCAGGTGCGGGACGCCCAGCTCGACCACCACCGCGTCGGGTCGGGCGGCCAGGGCGCGGGCCACGGCGGCCCGCATCCAGTCGTGCCGGTGCAGGTCGCGTACCACCAGCACCAGCGGGCGACCGGCGGCGCCGGCGGTCGGGTCGGCGGGCGTGTCGTCGCGGGCGTACCGGACCGTGGTGGTGCCGGGCAGCAGCTCAGCGAGCGGGGCGGCGACGCCCCACGGGGTCTGCGGGCCGATCGCGATGTTGTGCGGCGCGGCGAACTCCACCACGTGCGGCGGGCGGGTCAGCGGCAACGGGTCGGCGCCGCCCGGGGCGACGGTCACCCGGACCGCCCGGCGGGCCGCCACCAGCCCGATCGCCGGGCCGGCCGGGGGTGCCACGCCGTCGTCGCCGGCCGGGTCTGCGGCGGCGCGGGCCGGGTCTGCGGCGGCGCGGGGCTGGTCTCCGGCGGCGCGGGCCGTCACCGTCCAGGCGGCGAGCTGGCCGACCCGCTTGGCGGCCTCGGCCAGCCGCTCCTCGGGCAGCTCACCGGCGCGTACCGCGGTCACCAGGGCGTCCCGCAGCGCGCGGACGGTCTCCTCGTCGGCGTGCTCGCCGCCCACGCAGATCGCGTCCGCCCCGGCGGCCAGGGCGCGCACCGCCGCGCCGGTCAGGCCGTACCGGTCGGCCACCGCGCGCATCTCCACCGCGTCGGTCACCACCACGCCCTGGAAACCGAGCTCCTCACGGAGCAGGCCGCCGAGCACGTACGGGCTGAGCGTGGCCGGCAGCACAGGGTCCAGCGCCGGCACCAGCAGGTGGCCGGTCATCACGGCCTGCACGCCGGCCGCCACCGCGGCCCGGAACGGCACCAGCTCACCGGAGCGCAACTGCTCGCCGGTGGCCCCGATGACGGGCAGGTCGTGGTGCGAGTCGACCCGGGTGTCGCCGTGCCCGGGGAAGTGCTTGGCGCAGGCGGCCACCCCGCCGGCCTGCAGGCCGCGGACCCAGGCGGCGGTGTGCCGGGCCACCAGGGCCGGGTCGGCCCCGAAGGAGCGCACCCCGATCACCGGGTTGTCGGGGTTGGAGTTGACGTCGGCGTCCGGCGCGTAGTTGAGGGTGACGCCGGCGGCGGCGAGGTCGACGCCGAGGTCGCGGGCCACCGCCTCGGTCAGCGCCGGGTCGTCCACCGCGCCGAGGGCCAGGTTGCCCGGGCGGGAGCTGCCCCCGGCCGACTCGATCCGGGTGACGTCCCCGGCCTCCTCGTCGATGGCCACGATCACGTCGGGGCGCTCGGCACGCAGCGCCGCGGTCAGCGCGGCGAGCTGCGCCGGGTCGACCACGTTGCGGGCGAAGAGCACCACGGCGCCGAGCCCGTCGGCGAGCCAGCGCCGGACCCAGGACGGCGGGGTGGTGCCGACGAAACCGGGTTGCAGGACGGTGGCGGCCAGCCGGTCCAGCTCGCGTTCCGGGAAGCTCACGCCGTTTCCGTCCCCGCGCACCGAGCGGTCACCGCACCGTCCATCGCCCACCGTCCCCGTACGCTCGCCGCCCACCGTCCGTGACCCGCCGGTGGCGGGCACGTGCCTGCCATGGTCACACCCGCGCCGCCTAACAGTCAAGAAACCTTACTGTTTCGGTCGGCGAGCCCGGCGTGAAAGAGTGCGGGCATGGCACCCCCGCTGCTCGCCGACGCCACCAGCGCAGCCGACATCCCCGGCGTACGCCTGCTCGGCCTGGTGGTGGGCGGCCTGTTCCTGCTGATCGCGATCCGGGCGATGTTCAAGCGCTGATCCCCGGCGGCGATTCGAACCGGCCCGACGGGGTACCGCCCTTCAGGTCCGGCACGCCAGCCGGTCCGGCACGCCGACGCCGCCCGGCACGCCGAGGTGACGAGGGGAACGCAAGATGAGGATCGGCTACTTTCTGTCCAGCGAGGAGTACACCCCGGCGGAGCTGCTGGAGCAGGCGCGCGGCGCCGAGCGGGCCGGGTTCGAGGCACTGTGGATCTCCGACCACTACCACCCGTGGGTCGACGCGCAGGGTCAGAGTCCCTTCGTCTGGTCCACCATCGGGGCACTGAGCCAGGTCTGCACGCTGCCGGTGACCACGGCGGTGACCTGCCCGACGGTCCGCATCCACCCGGCGGTGCTGGCCCAGGCCGCGGCGACCAGCGCGGTCCTGCACGCCGGGCGGTTCGTGCTCGGGGTCGGCTCGGGCGAGGCGCTCAACGAGCACATCTTCGGCGACGCCTGGCCGCCGGCCGACGTGCGGCTGGAGATGCTGGAGGAGGCGGTCGAGGTGATGCGCGAGCTGTGGGGAGGCGGCTTCGTCAACCACCGCGGCAGGCACTACACCGTCGACCACGCCCGGCTCTACACGCTGCCGGAGACCCCGCCGAAGGTGTACGTCTCCGGCTTCGGGCCCAAAGCGATCGACCTGGCCGCCCGGATCGGTGACGGCTACGTCAGCACCATGCCAAACGGCGACATGGTGCGCCGCTTCCGCGACAACGGCGGCGGCGACAAGCCGTGCCAGGCCGGCTTCAAGGCGGCGTACGCCGACAGCGAGGACGAGGGCGTGCGGATCGCGTACGAGCGGTGGCCCAACGCCGGGGTGCCGGGCGAGCTGTCCCAGGTGCTCCCCTCGCCGCGCCACTTCGAGCAGGCCGCGCAGCTGGTGCGGCCGGAGATGATGAAGGAGTCCTTCGTCTGCGGCAACAGCGTCGACGCGCACCTGGAGATGATCGACAGGTACGCCAAGGCCGGCTTCGACGAGGTGTACGTGGCCAACACCGGCCCGAACTGGGCCGGCCTGTTCGACCTCTACCGACGCGAGGTGCTGCCCCGCCTCCGCTGAGGACGCAAGGAGGGGCCCCCGCTTAACGCGGGGCGGTGCCAGCGGTGCCCCGCCGCCCGGCGGGTGGCGGACCGGGCAGGACGCCGTGCAGCAGGGTGGCGACCAGTGCGTCCACGAGCTCGGGGGCGGGCTCCGGCGGCGCGCCCGCCGGATCGAGCAGCCGGCCCAGGACCAGGTCGTGGCAGACCCCGACGACCAGCGTGGCGACGGCCTCCGGACTGGCCGTGGCGGCCACCCGGCCGAGCCCCCGTTCCGCGCGGACGTAGTCGGCCAGTTCCCCGCGCAGCCAGTGCCCGCCACCGAGCGGGGTGGGCAGGTCGCGGAGGCGGGCCAGCAACTTCGGCTGGGTGGTCAGGCCGGCGAACGCCGGCAGGATCGCCGCGTGCAGCGCCAGCGCGCGGTCGACGTACGCCCGCAGGTTCACCTCGACGGTCCGCTCCCCCGCCCGCGGCGGCACCGCCCGCTGCCCCGCCTCGACCGCCCGCAGGTGCGCGTCCAGCGCGTACGCGACCAGCTCCTCCTTGTCGGCGAAGTGGTTGTAGAGCACGCCGTCGGCCACCCCGGCCTCCCGGGCGATGTCGCGGACGGTGAGCCCGGCGGTGCCGCGCCGGGCGACGAGCCGGCCGGCGGCGGCGATCAGGTGCGCACGCAGGCTCTGCTCGCCGCCGCCGCGCAGCGCGGCCGCTCTTCTCGGGGACATCACCGGCATCCTAGGCACGGCGGTCGCGCGGACACCCGCCCCACCGGTCGTCGGGGTTAAACGGGGGCCCCGGCTATGCAGAAAGCGTTGAGCGGGGGCCCCTGCTTACCGGTCAGGCCGGGTGGTGGGCGGTTATCGACCAGGCGGTGGCTTGGAGGCGTACCGCGCCGGGTTGCTCGTAGGCGCGTAGCGCCTCGACCAGCGCGGCGCGGGCCCGGGCCGCGCTGGCCGGGTCGACCCGGTCGAGCTGGTGGCGGATCGGGCCCCAGCCGGCCAGGAAGTGGCCCGCGTCCACCGCGTCCCGGCCCCAGTGCGCCACGGCCTCCACCGGCACGCACTCGATGCCGGCGAAGCCGGCGGCGGTGAGCACCCGGGCCACCACCGCCGGGTCGGCCAGCGAGAGCGGCTCGGCGGCGCCGGTGCCGTCGGTGCCCGGCGGGGGCAGGTGCGCGGCGAGGGCCCCGAGCACCGCGCCCAGGTCACCGCGGCGGAAGTCGTCGAGGCAGACGAACGCGAGCCGGCCGCCGGGCCGCAACGCGCGACCGATGTTGCCGAAGGCGGCGACCGGGTCGGCGAAGAACATCACCCCGAAGCGGCTCAGCGCGACGTCGAAGGCGGCGGCCGGGAACGGGTGCACCTGGGCGTCGGCCCGGACGAACTCCACGCCGGGCACCCCCTCCTCGGCCGCCGACGCCCGGGCCCGGTCGAGCATCGGCGCGGAGAGGTCGACGCCGACGGCGCCACCGTCGCCGGCCCGGGCGGCCAGCCGGGTCAGCTGGCCGGTGCCGCACCCGACGTCGAGCACCCGGTTGCCGGGGCGTACGGCGGCGAGCAGCACCTCGTTGAACCCGGCGTTGACCGCGTCGTAGCGGTCCTGGTGGTCGGCCCAGTGCCGCCCCTCGTAGCCGTTCCACGCCTCGGCCTGGTGGGTGTTGACCAGTGTCTCCATGCGACCCCTCCGTGATGAACGCTTGTTCATGAACGCACACTCATAATGAACCCGTGAGTCGCCGCGGTCAATGCCGGTTTCGTCCGGTCGGGCGTCGGGTACCTGCGCCCACTGATGAAGCTGTCCACGAACGCCATGACACTGCGCCGCGCCGCGAAGAACCTCTTCGGCTGGACCACGCTGCGGCCCAACCAGCTCGCCGCCATGCGCGCGGTGATGAAGCGACGCGACGCGCTGGTGGTGCTGCCCACCGGCGCCGGCAAGTCGGCGATCTACCAGATCCCGGCCAGCCTGATCCCCGGACCCACGGTGGTCATCTCCCCGCTGCTCGCCCTCCAGCAGGACCAGATCGCCGCGCTGAACGAGCGGCAGCGCCCCGAGCTGCGGGCGGTGCGGATCAGTTCGGACGAGACCGCCGCCCAGCAGGCGCAGGCGATCGCCGAGATCCGCGACGGGCGGGCCGAGTTCCTCTTCATCACCCCGGAGGCGCTGGGCAATCCGGACCGGATGGCGGAGGTACGCGAGCTGAAGCCGGCGCTGGTCGCGATCGACGAGGCGCACTGCATCTCCGCCTGGGGGCACGACTTCCGGCCGGACTACCTGGCCCTCGGGCACCTCATCGAGGGCCTCGGCCGGCCGCCGGTGGTGGCGCTGACCGCGACCGCCTCACCCCCGGTACGCGACGACATCATCTCCCGGTTGCGGCTGCGCGACGCCGAGGTGGTGGTCTCCGGGCTGGACCGGCCCAACCTCTTCCTCGAGGTGGCCTACTGCCCGACCGACGACTACCGGTGGCGCAGGCTGAGCGCGCTGCTGAGCGACGACGAGCGGCCGGGCATCATCTACGTGCCCACCCGGCGGGCCGCCGAGGAGCTGGCCGGTCGGCTCACCGACGCCGGCCTCCCGTCGCAGCACTTCCACGGTGGCATGCCCACCGCGGCCCGCAACGAGCTGCACGAGGCGTTCCTCGCCGACCGCGTCCCGATCATGGTGGCCACCTCCGCGTTCGGCATGGGCATCGACAAGCCGAACATCGCCTGGGTGGTGCACATGGCCCTGCCGGACTCCCCGGACAGCTACTTCCAGGAGATCGGCCGGGCCGGGCGCGACGGCGAGCAGGCCCGGGTGCTGCTGCTCTGGCGCACCGAGGACGTCGGCCTGCAGCGCTACTTCACCGGCGGCCTGCCCGACCAGCAGGAACTCCAGGAACTCGCGGCGGTGCTGCGCACGCAGCCGCGGACCAAGAAGGAGCTGCGCGAGCTGACCGGCCTGGGCCCGCGCAAGCTCGGCCAGTACCTGTCGCTGCTGGAGCAGGTGGGCGCCGCCGAACCCCGCGCGAAGCAGCGCGTCGGCGCCCCCCGGTACGCCTCGACGCCCGTCGACTCGGCGCAGGCGGCCCTGGCCGAGGCGGAGCGCCAGCAGGTGGTCACCCGGTCCCGGACGGACATGATGCGCGCCTTCGCCGAGACCACCGGCTGCCGGGGGCAGGCCCTGCTGGCCTACTTCGGCGAGCAGATGAGCCAGGTGTGCGGGCACTGCGACAACTGCCACGCCGGGACGAGCACCGCCGACGACGGCGCGGTCGGACCGTTCCCGGTGCACAGCCAGGTGCGGCACCCGGAGTGGGGGGCCGGCCTGGTGCTCAACTACGAGGAGGACCGGATGACGGTGCTCTTCGACGAGGTGGGCTACAAGACGCTGTCCGTGCGCGTGGTGTCCGAACTGGGCCTGTTGACGCTGGGCTAGCCTGAGCCGCGTCGGCCGTCCGGCCGAGCGAGCTGACCGTGACATCTGTGCTGAGGAGGCTTTGCCGTGATCGAGCAGCCGGCGTACACCGGGTTCGGCTTCTCCGACGAGGAGTGGGGGCTGCTGGTCGGCCTGCCGCAGGCGGTGGTGACCGCCGCGAGCGCCGCGGAGTCCGACGGCACCCGCCGGACGATGGCCGAGAACGCCGCCGGGATGGAGACCATCTCCGCCGGCCGGGAGTCGGCCAGCCCGCTGGTCGCCGCGGTCGCCGGTGAGGTCATCTCCCGGGTGGGCGACCCGGAGGCCGGCGCGGAGCTGCCGGTGATCTCGCCGCCGGACCCGGCGGCCATGATCGACGACGTGCTGGCCCGGGCCGGCGAGGCCGCCGCCCTGCTGGCGGCGAAGGTGGACGAGGGCCAGGCCGGGGCGTACAAGCACTGGCTGGTGGAGATCGCCGAGCAGGTGGTCGGCGCGGCCTCGACCGGCGGCATCCTCGGCATCGGCGGGGACGCGGTCAGCGACTCCGAGCGACGGTTCCGCGACCGGCTCTCCCAGGTGCTCAACGACTGACCGCCAGCGATCGGGGCGGGCGGGCCAGGCGCCGCAGCGACCGGGCGGGGTCGCCACGGGAGGACGCGCGGCGGGCCGGGCGGGTCGCCTCGACGAAGGCATGTCCCCCGCGCGTGATACCTCTGGGGTATTTACATACCTCAGAGGTATCACGTTCGTTTTTTCTCCTGCCCGGCCCGGCGGAGGCCCGCCCCGCGGGCCGGCCCCGGCGGGAGGCCGGGTCAGGTGGCCGGCGGGCCCGCCGGCACCGGCCGGACTCCCGGCGCCACGGTCGGGGACCCGGCGGCGGCCGGCGCCGGCACGCCGTGCGCCTCGACGGCGGCCGGCGCCGGCGCGTCGTGCGCCCCGGCGGGGGCCGGGTCGGCCGTCGGCTCCGGCGCCGGCGGTCGGGCGCCGCGGAGCACGGCCACCGCGAGCGCCGCGGAAAGCAGCATCACCAGCGCGGCCACCACCGCGGCGAGGTGCAGCCCGTCGACGAACGCCGCGCGGGCGGCCCGCACCACCGCGTCGGCCGTACCCGGCGGCAGCCCCTCGGCCGCCGCCAGCGCGCCGCCCAGCGTCTCCCGGGCCGTCCGGACCGCCTCGTCGGGCAGGCCGGCGGGCAGCCGGTCCACCACCTCGCGGTGGTACACGGCCGCGCCGGCACTGCCCAGCACGGCCATTCCGAGTGCCCCGCCCAGCTCGCTGCTGGACTCGGTCAGGGCCGAGGCCACCCCGGCCCGCTCCGCCGGGGCGGCGCCCAGCACCAGCTCGGTGACCAGGGGCATGACCAGCATCGCGCCGGCCGCGCAAACGGCCGCGCCGAGCAGCAGCAGCCACAGCGGCGACTGCGGCGTCACTTGGGTCAGCAGGGCGAAACCGCCCGCCGCGACGACGAAGCCGGCCGCGATCAGCCAGGCCCGCTCGATCCGCCGGGCCAGCGTGGTGGCGACCGGGGCGACCCCGCCCACCACCAGCGCCGGCAGCACGCTCCACAGTGCCGCGCGCAGCGGGCTGAGGCCGAGCACCGACTGCAGGTGCTGGGTGGTGAAGATGGCGAAGCCGACCAGGCCGAACATCACCAGCAGGTTGACCCCGAGCGCGCCGCCGAAGGCCCGCCGGCGGAACAGCGCCGGGTCGATCATCGGGTGCGGCCGGGTCCGCAGCCGGTGCACGAAGGCCGCCCCGACCAGCAGACCGGCCACGACGGCGGCGCCGCGCGGCGGCGACCAGCCGGCCCGGGCGATCTCCTTGACCGCGTAGATCACCGGTAGCAGCGCGGCCAGCGACAGCGCCGCGCCGAGCAGGTCGAACGGGCCGGCGGCCGGGTTGCGGAACTCCGGCACCAGCAGCGGGACGAACAGCAACAGCAGCAGCATCGCCGGAATGTTGATCAGGAAGACCGATCCCCACCAGAAGTGCTCCAGCAGCAGGCCGCTGAACACCGGACCGACGGCGACCCCGCCGGTCAGCACGGCGGTCCAGACGCCGACCGCGGTGCCCCGCTGCCGCTCGTCGCGGAACATGTTGCGGACCAGGGCCAGCGTGGACGGCATCAGCGTCGCCCCGCCCACGCCGAGCAGCGCCCGGGCGGCGATCAGGGTGGTGGCGCTGTCGGCGTACGCGGCCAGCAGCGACGCCGCACCGAACGCGGCGGCGCCGAGCAGCAGCAGGCGACGCCGTCCGATCCGGTCGCCGAGCGCGCCCATCGTGATCAGCAGGCCGGCGAGCATGAACCCGTAGCTGTCGAAGATCCAGAGTTGCTGGGTGGCGGTGGGCCGCAACTGCTCGGTGATGGCCGGGACGGCGAAGTAGAGCACCGACACGTCCATCGACACCAGCAGCAGCGGCAACATCAGCACGCCGAACCCGATCCATTCCCGCCGGCCGGCCCGTCCCGGCGAGACCCCCATGTCCGTCATGACCCGCACCTTTCTGCGTATGTCGTACGCTTCATTGCGTAGACCATACGCAGAAATATGATGGCGGGGCAAGGAGGAGATGTGGACGCGACGACGGACAGCCAGACACCGGCACTGCCCCCGGCCATCGAGGCCGCCTGGGGCCTACGGGGCCGCGCGCCGAGGGGCCCCCGCCCCGGGCTCACCCTCGCCCGGATCGTCGAGGCCGCGGTGCGGATCGCCGACGCCGAAGGGCTGGCCGCCGTCTCGATGGGCCGGGTCGCCAAGGAACTCGGCGCCGGCACGATGGCCCTCTACCGGTACGTCGGCGCGAAGGACGAACTGCTCACCCTCATGGTCGACACGGCATACGGGGAACCGCCCGGGGCCGGCGACGACAGCCGGGACTGGCGGGCGGGGCTGGCCCACTGGGCCTGGGCCGACCGCGGCACGCTGCGCCGGCACCCGTGGATCCTGCTGGTGCCGATCGCCGGCCCGCCGCTCACCCCCAACTCGCTGGCCTGGCTGGAGGACGGCCTGCGCTGCCTGGCCGACACCGCACTGGCCGAACACGAGAAGCTGTCGGTGATCCTGCTGGTCACCGGCTACGTCCGCAACGAGTCCCTGCTGAGCGCCCAGATCGCCGAGGGAACCCGGTCGGCCGGCATCGCGTCCGAGGATCTGATGTCCAGCTACCGTGCCCTGGTCGCCCGGGTCGCCGACCCGGGACGGTTCCCCGCGCTGAACCGGCTGCTGGCGGCCGGCGTGCTGGACCGCGCGGACGACCCGGACGAGGAGTTCGTCTTCGGCCTGGAGCGGGTGCTCGACGGGGTGGCCGCGCTGATCCACGAGCGCGGCCGGACCGCACCGCGCTGAGCGTGCCGGCGGCTCCGGTGAGAATGGCTCCGGCGAACGAACGGGAGGAGACGATGAGCGGACTACCCACCGAGACGCTGGACACCAGGCCGCTGGCGCCCGCCGACCGGTGGCCGTTCTGGCAGGCCATGACCGGCCGGGTGTCGACCCCGCTCTCCTTCCACAGTGAGCACGCCGACGACTTCCAGGGCGACGCCCGCACCATCGCCCTCGGCCCGGTGGGCATGGTCCTGTTCCGCTACCAGTCGCTGACCTGCTGGCGCACCCCCCAGCTGATCCGGCAGACCGATCCGGAGATCTACCAGATCGGCCTGGTCCTGGCCGGCGACACCGCGGTCAGCGCCCGGCGGCGCAACACCGCCGTGGCCGCCGGCGACCTGACCTTCATCGACTGGGGACGGCCGCACGAGGTACGCCACATGGGCGGCCAGGACGGCCGGTTCCCGGCCGCCTCGATCACCGCCTCCATCCCACGCAGCCTGCTCCCCCTCGACGAGGACCGGGTGGACCGCCTCTCCGGCATCCGGATCTCCGGCACCGAGGGCACCGGCGCGCTGCTGGCCCAGCACCTGCACCGGATCAACCGCCACCCCGAGCAGTTCCACCCGGCCGAGGCGCCGTACCTCGCCGACGTCACGGTCAGCCTGGTCGCCAGCATGCTGGCCCGGCAGCTCGACAGCGAGAGCTCCCTGCCGGCCGAGCAGCGGCAGCAGGTCACGCTGACCCGGATCCGGGAATTCGTGGACCGCCACCTGGGCGACCGCTCGCTGACCCCGCGCGCGGTCGCCGACGCCCACCACGTCTCCCTCCGTACCCTGCACCGGCTCTTCGCCGAGTCGGAGGACACCATCGCCGGGCACATCCGGCGGCGGCGGCTGGACCGGTGCCGGCGCGACCTCGCCGACCCGCTGCTCGCCGCCCAGCCGGTCGGCGTCATCGCCCGCCGCTGGGGCTTCACCGACCAGGCCCACTTCAGCCGCGCCTTCCGCGCCGCGTACGGGATGAGTCCCCGGGCCTGGCGCGACGGGCACCGGCGCTGACCCCGCAATGGTGACCGACCGGTCCGAACGCGCCGACCACCGGCGAGGTGACGGGCGTCCGGCGCGACCGGCACGGATCGTCAACCTCGTGGCGTCCACCGTCAACTCCGGCCGGCGATAATGGATTCGGGCCGAGGCCGGGGTGACCGGTGCGGCCCACCGTATCGGGGGCGTGGCGAGGCGCCCGCGGCCCAGGCCGCGGGCGGCCTCGGCGCGATGTCGCCACCGACCGGCCGACCAGCGATCGGCCACTGCCGACTCCGGTCCCGCCGCAGATCCCCCAGGTTTCCGGCGGGGCCGGTCAGGCGTCCTCCAGCAGGGCGAGCACCCGCCGCTCGGCGTCCTCCCGGGGCGTCCCGGCCGCGATCTGAGCCACCACGCCGTCGTGGAACAGGTCCACCACCCGTGGATCGACGTACGAGGTCCGGGCCACCGTCGGGGTGTTGCCCAGCAGCTCGGCCACCGTCCGCATCACCGCCGCCACCGCCTTCTTCCGGGCGGTCGCCGAGCCGGCCGGTCCCGCCGTCGCCAACTCGGTCGCGGCCCGCACGGTGGCGTGCCAGGTGCGGAAGTCCTTGGCGGTCATCTCGCCGCCGCTGGCGTCGCGCAGGTAGTCGTTCACCTCGTCGCTGCGCACGTCCCGCCACTCCCGGCCGTCCCAGTAGCCGAAGAGCCGTTCCTCCCGCCGGCGCCGGCGCCGCAGGTTCGTCAGCACCCGGCACAGCTCGGCGTCCTCGATCCGCCGCACCTGCTCCACGCCGCCCTTGGCGGGGAACTCCAGGACCACGCAGCCGCCCCGGGACCGGGCGTGCTCCGGGCGCAGCGTGGAGACCCCGTACGTGGCCTCGTCGCCGACCGCGTACTGGTCGTTGCCGACCCGGAACATGCCCATGTCGAGCAGCCGCGCCACCGTGGCCAGCACCCGGAGCCGGTTGAGTCCCCGGCCGTCCAGGTCGTCGGCGACCCGCTCGCGCAGCTTCGGCAGCCGGCGCGCCACCTCCAGCACGTGGTCGAACTTCGCCTCGTCCCGCTTGCGCCGCCACTGCGGGTGGTAGAGGTACTGCCGGCGCCCGGCGGCGTCCACGCCGATGGCCTGGATGTGCCCGTTCGGGTACGGCGAGATCCACACGTCCTGCCAGGCCGGTGGGATCACCAGCCCGTCCAGCCGGTCAATCTCCGCCGGGTCGCGCAGCGGCGCCCCGGCCTGGTCGACGTACCGCCAGCCCTCGCCCCGCCGGCGGCGGCCGTATCCCGGCCTGCCCGGATCACTACGCCGCAACCGCACCGGAGATCCGCACCACCCGTTCCACCTCGTCCACCGCGGCCAGCACCGCAGCCAGCGGAATCGCCGCCATCGTCGCCGCGCCTACTACCCCACCAGAGCGGTCCCACTCCTGGTCACCGCCCCACAGCACCCGGTGTCGGGGGCGGCCGGCGGGCGGCCCCCAGCGGGCCGGCGGGACCGGCCCGAACAGCACCACCGACGCGGTGGCGTAGCCGGTGGCCAGGTGGGCCACCCCGGTGTCACCGCTGACCACCAGCCGGGCGTGCGCCACCAGGGCGGCCAGCGCGCCGACGTCGGTACGGCCGGCCAGCACCGCGTCCGCCGGCAGCCCCGCCCCGGCCGCCACCAGGGCGGCGAGCGCCCGCTCGTCCGGCGAGCCGGTGACCACCACCCGGTGCCCCCGGTCGGCCAGTTCCCGGGCCAGCGCGGCGAACCGCTCCGCCGGCCACCGCTTCGCCTCGATCTTGCTGCCGGGGTGCAGGACGGTTGCCCCGGTCGGCTGGCCGGCCGGCTCGGGCTGGCGCAGTGCCAGGTCGGTGCGGTCGGCCGGGATGCCGTACCAGGCCAG
>NZ_JBFAID010000012.1:76195-123382 GCF_040654475.1 Micromonospora sp. NPDC050686 | reverse complement strand
TTCCTCCCCCCCGCCCCCCCCCCGGGTGGGCGCGCCCGCCGCCCCCGCGCCCCCCCGCCCCCGCGGCCCCTCGCTCCCCCGGGGGCCGCGCGGCGTCGGTCAGACCGGGGCCTTGCCGAGGGCGGCCTCGGCCTGCTCCTCGCCGCTGGCGTCCGGCGGGGGCGCCTCGTTGGCCGTGCGCAGCGGCACCTCCTTGATGAACCAGGCGAGCACCGGCACCGCGACGGTGAAGAGCACCGCCCAGAGGAAGACGTGCGAGATGGCGTTGGAGAGGCCACCGAGGACCAGTTCGCGTACCTGCGGCGGCAGGGCCTTGAGCTGCTCCAGGTCCATCCGGCCGCCCTCACCGCCACCGCCGCTGAACGCGTCCCCGGCCGCCGACCCGGCCAGCCGGTTGGCGAAGATCGCGCCGAACAGCGAGATGCCGAACGAGCCGCCGATGGAGCGGAAGAAGGTGGCCGCGCCGCTGGCCGCGCCGAGGTCCCGCTGCTCGACGCTGTTCTGCGCGATCAGCATCGAGGTCTGCATGAGGAAGCCCATGCCGACGCCCAGCACGACCATGTAGAGCGAGGACTGGGTCTTGCTGGTGTCGACGTCGAGCAGGGACAGCAGTCCCATGCCGAGCGCCATCACCACGCCGCCGACGATGGGGAACGCCCGGTACCGGCCGGTCTTCGTGATCGTCCGGCCGACCACCAGCGACACCACCAGCATGCCGAACATCAGCGGGAGCAGCAGCAGGCCGCTGTTGGTCGCCGAGGCGCCCTGCACGGTCTGCTGGTACAGCGGCAGGAAGTTCATCGCGCCGAACATCGCGAAGCCGAGCAGGAAGCCGATCACCGAGATCAGCGCGAAGTTCCGGTTGGCGAACAGCCCCAGCGGCAGGATCGGCTCGACGGCCCGCCGTTCGACCAGGGCGAAGGCCACCAGGGCGAGCAGCGCGAGGGCGGCCAGGCCGAGGATCGGCAGGGAGAGCCAGGCGTACTGGTTCCCGCCCCAGGTGGTGACCAGCACGATCGCGGTGATGCCGACGGAGAGCAGCCCGGCGCCCAGCCAGTCGATCCGGTGCTCGGTGCGGTACTTCGGCAGGTGCATGGTGGTGGCCAGCACCAGCAGCGCGAGACCGCCGAGCGGCAGGTTGACGTAGAACGCCCAGCGCCAGGAGAGGTGGTCGGTGATGAAGCCGCCGACCAGCGGGCCGGCGACCATGGCGATGGCCATGATGCCGGCGATCATGCCCTGGTAGCGGCCCCGCTCGCGGGGCGGCACCAGGTCACCGATGATCGCCATCACGCCGACCATCAGGCCGCCCGCGCCGAGGCCCTGCACGGCCCGGAAGGCGATCAGCTCGATCATGCCCTGGTCCACGCCGCCGAGCAGGCCCGAGCCGGACATGCCGCAGAGCGCCGAGCCGACCAGGAAGACGACCACGGAGGTCAGGAAGACGGCCTTGCGGCCGTAGAGGTCACCGAGCTTGCCCCAGATCGGGGTCGAGACGGTGGTGCCGAGCACGTACGCGGTGACCACCCAGGTGAAGTGGTCCGCACCGCCGAACTCGAAGACGATGCGTGGCAGCGCGGTGCTGACGATCATGTTGTCGAGCATCGCGAGCATCATCGCGATCATCAGACCGAACAGCACGACCCGGACGTTGGGTCTCGCCGTCGCCTGGCCTGGCTGAGTCATGGGTAAGCTCCCCCCGAAGTGTGACCAACTTACTTGCCGCCCGGCTAGTTACCTTACTAGCCGCACGGTAAGTTTGTCGGCAGGGACCGTCAAGCGGATTGGGTGGTGTGAGTGAGGGAGAGCACAGGCGGCACGCGGGGGCGCATTCAGGCCGTCGCGCTGGAGCTCTTCACCGAGCAGGGGTACGAGAACACCTCGCTGCGGGAGATCGCCGAACGGCTGAACGTCACCAAGGCGGCCCTGTACTACCACTTCAAGAGCAAGGACGAGATCGTCAACAGCTTCGTCGAGGACCGGCTGCACCGGATGGACGAGCTGATCGAGTGGGCGCAGGGCCGGCCGGCCACCCTGACCACCCGGCGGGAGCTGCTCGCCCGCTACGCCGACGCCATGTTCGCCGGCGAGCTGCCCTCGGTGATGCGGTTCTTCGAGCAGAACCAGACGGTGCTGAAGAAGCTGACCGGCGGCATGCAGATGCGCGACCGGATGATGCGCCTGGCCAGCGAGCTGTGCCGGGGCGACGAGTCGCCGGCCGCCCAGCTGCGCGCCACGCTGACCCTGTTCGCCGTGCACAGCAGTTGGTTCGCCGTACGCGCGCCGCACATCACCGACGCCGAACGCCGGGCGGTCGCGTTGGAGGTCGCCGACGAGCTGCTCGCGAAGATCGCCTCCGAACCGGCGGAGCCGGCGGACCGGTCGGCCGCGGGCGGGCCGCCCGCCACGCCCGGCGAGCGACCCGACGCCGACCGTCAGGCGGGGCCGGACGCGGCCTGAGGCCGCCCGGAGCCGAGCTCGCGGCGCAGCCCCAGCAGCCGGATCCCCGGCACCGGCTCCCAGTCCTTCTCTGGGATCCGGACGAAACCCAGCCGTTCGTAGAGGCGGTGCGCGCGGGCGGCCATGCCATCGCGTACGCAGATCATCACCGCCGTGGCGCCCAGCTCGGCGGCGCGGTCCAGGCAGGCGCGGGCCAGTGCCACGCCGGCGCCCCGGCCCTGGGCCGCCGGGTCGACCGCCAGCATCCGGAACTCCGCCTCACCGGGCCCGGAGAGCTCGGCGTACGGGGTGCCCGGCAACACGAACAGCACCGAGCCGAGCACCGCCCCGGTGGCGTCGTCCACCGCGACCAGCACCTCGCCGGCGGTCGCCCGGGCGGCCACGTCGGCCAGCACCCCCGCGTAGCTGTTCTCGTCCTTGAGCTGACCGTCCGCCTCGTACGCGGCGACGGTCAGCCGGGCCACCGCCGGGAAGTCGGCGGGGTCGGCCGGACGGACGGTGAGGCCGCTCAATCGATCACCGCGATCAGGTCGCCGTCCTGGACCACGTCGCCCTCGTTGACGGCGAGCTGCCTGAGCACGCCGTCGGACTCGGCCACGACCGGGATCTCCATCTTCATCGACTCGAGGATCACCAGGGTGTCCCCCTCGGACACGGTGTCCCCGGCCGACGCGACGACCTTCCAGACGTTCGCCACCATCTCGGCGCGGATCTCCTCGGCCATCTCACGGCCCTCCCTCTCCACCGGTTGCTGCGTCGGTATCCAATCATGCGCGGGCACACCCCGGCCGGGTGCCGGCGCCTACCGCCAGCGTGCGACGCGCTGGAGCCCGGCCCGGGTCGCGGCCCGGCCCGACGCCCAGTCGCAGGTCGCACTAGCATCAGACGGTCGGAGACCGGCGGGCACGCCCGACGGAGATTCCGGTACGAGACCGCCGCCGCGCGCACCGCGGCCGGGGATGTCCAGCACGAGGAGGTCGGCAATGGCGAAGAAGGCCCGCAAGAAGAAGGCCCGCAAGAAGAGCGGCGCGAACCACGGCAAGCGCCCCAACTCCTGAGCAGGCCGGCGGGTCCATCCCGCCGACCGCTCGCCCGGCCGGACGGCCGGGACACGACGACGGCCCGGGTCCAGCGGACCCGAGCCGTCGTCGTCGGCACTCGGCCGACGGTCAGTCCGTCAGCTCGCGCGACTCGGTGGACTCGAAGACCACCAGCTCGGTGAGGCGCACCTTGAGCCGCTGGCGCAGCTCCTCCGGCGCGGTCTCGTTGCCGCAGCAGCGGGCGACCAGCGCCTTCACCTCCTGCTCGATGCCGTACTCGCGCAGGCACGGCCCGCACTCGTCGAGGTGGTGCCGGATCAGCGCCCGGCGCTCCTGGGCGCACTCCAGGTCCAGGTAGAGGTAGACCTCGGCGAGCACCTCACGGCAGTCCGTCTCGTGCGGCTCTCCACAGCTCACGTCACACCTCCCGGCCGGCGGCGGCGGTCGAGCCCTTCGCGGACTGCGCGGCGCTGAACCCGCGCTCAGCGGCGTAGCGCTCCAGCAGCTTGCGCAGATTGCGGCGGCCGCGGTGCAGCCGCGACATCACGGTGCCGATCGGCGTGCGCATGATGTCGGCGACCTCCTTGTACGAGAAGCCCTCGACGTCGGTCAGGTAGACCGCCAGGCGGAACTCCTCCGGCAACTGCTGGAGGGCCTCCTTGATGTCGCTGTCCGGCAGCCGGTCCAGCGCCTCGGTCTCCGCCGAACGCAGCCCACTGGAGGTGTGCGACTCGGCCTCGGCGAGCTGCCAGTCGGTGATCTCCTCGGTGGGCGCCTGGATCGGCTGGCGCTGCCGCTTCCGGTACGAGTTGATGTAGGTGTTGGTCAGGATGCGGTACAGCCAGGCCTTGAGGTTGGTGCCCTCTTCGAACTGGTGGAACGCCGCGTACGCCTTCAGGTACGTCTCCTGGACCAGGTCCTCGGCGTCCGCCGGGTTCCGCGTCATCCGCAGCCCGGCGGCGTAGAGCTGGTCGACGAAGGGCATCGCGTCCCGCTCGAAGCGGGCCCTGCGCTCGTCCGTCTTCTCGGTGGTCAACCGCACATCCCCTCGCGTCGGATGCTTTCCCGCCGAGGATACGCGCACGGACCTGCCCGCAGATTCACTTCCGCCGGGTGTGCCGGCGCTCACCACGCCCGGGCCGTCCACGGCGGCGGGCCACTCCGGTCCACCCAGCAGCTGCCTGAGCTGCCGTGCTCCCCGTTCGTCCCGCTCCCGGCTCCGTGTCTCGGTCGGCACCGGTCACCCCCCTCGCAAGATGTGTCGTCCGGGGGGTGCAACGCCCGATCGTGGTCCGGGCATTCCGCCGACCATCCCCGTTCCCGGCCCCGGCGCCGGTGGCGACCGGCGTCGGGACCAGGAAGGGCCTGGGAGGACTGGCTCCGGCCCGCCCCGGCGGGGCGTCCGGCGCCATCCGATGCAACGACCCGCCGCCGCACCCGGTCACGCCCACCCGGCCTCGGTTCCGCCCCGGGCAAGATCACACTGTTTCCTGGGAGCAGTGGCCTCAGGACGGCGACGAGGCCCCTGTTTCCCGGTTCGAGCATGATCATGAGAGCCGCGGAGGGCCGGGTGAGGTCAGCGGGTCGTCCAGCCCTGGGCGTGCAGCCAGTCCCGCACCACGGCGGCCGTGCCGGCCGGGTCCCTGCGCAGGTCGTGGGTCTCCCCGGGGCGCAGCACCACGCGCACCGGACCACCCGCCGCGGGCACGCCGAACGGGTCCCGGTCGCCGTTGACCACGAGGGTGGGCAGCCCGGTACGCAGCTCGTCGGCGCGGGAGCGCTCGGGGCGGCCCGGCGGGTGCAGCGGGAAGGCCAGCGCCACGATCCCGACCGCGCCCGCCGCGGCGGCGGTCCGGCAGGCCACCCGGGCGCCGCTGGACCGGCCGCCCACGACCAGTGGCAGCCCCGGATGCCGGGCGCGCAGTTCGGCGAGCACGGCCAGCCAGGCCTCGTCGAGGTGCCCGGCGGGGGCAGGGGCCCGCCGCCCGGCCACCCGGTACGGCTGCGTCACCCGGACCACCGTCACCCCGGCGTCGACCGCCGCGTCCCGTACCGCGAGCAGGTCCGGCGCGTCCACCGCGCCGCCGGCCCCATGACCGAGCACGAGCAGGGCACCGGCCGGCCCGCCGCCGGAGCGGGACGGCGGCGCCTCGGGGCGACCGGGCGCGTCGATGTCGACCCGGGCGGGCCCGCGGGGCGTGTCGATCTCGTCGTGGTGACGCACCCGCCCATTGTGCGCAGCCGACCCTTCAAGATCGACGCCGAACACCCGCCCGGGCGGGCGCGACCGGCGAAACACCGGCGCCCACCCGCAGCCTCAGAAAGGCCCGACATGCCGCACGCCGGCCCACTCCACCAGCGAAAGGTCCGACATGCCGCGCACGGGCCCTTCAGCGCCATCGAAAGGCCCAACATGCCGCATCCTGGGGTCGATCTTGCGGCCCGAATCACCCGCCGGCACCGGGGAATCCGGCACGCGGCGGCGCGGTCAGCTCAGTGGCACCAGGGTGAGCAGGCGGTCCCGGACCGGCGGGCCGGCGTCGTCGGCCGCGTCCGGATCCGGCTGCACCTCGCTGCGCCAGGCGACCAGCATCGCCCGCCGCTCGCGCGGTGTGGTGCCGCCCCAGACCCCGTGGCAGTCCCCCACCTCCAGCGCCCAGGCCAGGCAGGAGCCCTGCACGTCACAACTGCGGCAGAGCGCCACGGCCGCGTCGGCCGGCTCGTTGGGCGCCGGAAAGAACGTCTCCGGATCCACACTCTGACAGGTCCCTCTGGTCCGCCACGAGTCGTCCTGGCGCCGATCACGCAACGCCCGCAACAGTCGCGGGTCCCGTCGCGCGGCGGCCACCTCGTGCGGTCGGGGCATACGCGCCCGTGTCATCCACCCACCTCCCCCGTGGGACCGGCAAGATCAGAATGATCGATAAGGGTCATCCGCCCCGTGCGAATTGCCACCCATCGCCGGCGCTGTGTTCTATCGCACCGGCGGACACAGAGACAAGGGTTTGACGGAAATCTGGCGCAAAAACCGGGAGACGATTCGTCCCAACTCCACCAAATCAGCACGCGACAATGCGCGGACGGTCTCAGAAGAGCGTCATTTCCTCCGGCGTCCGGTCCCCAGGGAGCGGCACCCGCTCGATCAGCCCCGGCCCGTCGTTGCGGACGTCGCCGACCGCCGGCCCCACCGGCCGGATCTCCAGCCCGGCGAGCCAGCCGGGCGGCGGCGGGTCGAGCAGGGCCGCCGGGTCCTCCGTCGGGGCCAGCCAGGCCGCCCGCCGCTCGGGCGGCAGCAGCAGCGGCATCCGGTCGTGCACCTCGGCCAACTCCCCCACCGCCGCCGTGGTGAGCACGCTGAAGGTGAGCAGCTCACCGCCGTCGGGCAGCCGCCGGGGCGACCAGATCCCGGCGAAGGCCAGCACCGAGGCGTCCCGCGGGGTCATGAAGTACGCCTGCCGGCCGGCGGGCGAGCGCACCCACTCGTACCAGCCGTCGGCCGGGACCAGGCAGCGCCGGCGGGCGAAGGAGCGAGCGTACGCCCGGCTGGTCGCCACGGTCTCCGCCCGCGCGTTGATCATGCGGGCGGCACCGGTGGTGCTGGCGGCCCAGTGCGGCACCAGCCCCCACCGGCCGGCGCTGAGCGCCCGGCGCCCCTCGGCGTCGAGCCGGACCAGCGGCACCGGGTCGGTGGGCGCGACGTTGTGGTCGGGGCCGAGCCGCCCGCCGGTCTCGTCGTACGCCTCGAAGAGCCCGCTCAGGTCGCCCGCGCTCCGGGTCGTCGCGTACCTCCCGCACATGGGCACACGCTATCCGGCCCCGGCCGTTCCGGCTGTCCCGCCAGCCGGGAGCCCGGCCTCCGCCGAGGTCCACCGGGCCCTCGGCACGGCAGAATGTGACCGTGGGACATCTGACCGCGACGCGACCGCCCCAGCCGTGGACCGCCCCGACCGCCTCCGACCCCGTCGCGGCGACCCTGCGCCTGCCCGGCTCGAAGTCGATGACCGCCCGCGCCCTGGTGCTCAGCGCCCTGGCCAGCGGCCCGTCGACGCTGGCCGGGCCGCTGCGCGCACGGGACACCGAGCTGATGGCCGGCGGGCTGCGCGCGCTGGGCCCGCACATGTCGACCGCAGACGACGAGCGGTGGCTGGTCCGGCCGCACCGGCTGGTCGGCCCGGCCCACGTGGACGTCGGGCTGGCCGGCACCGTGATGCGCTTCCTGCCGCCGGTCGCCGGCCTGGCCGAGGGGCGGATCACCTTCGACGGCGACCCGGCCGTCCGGGCCCGTCCGCTCGGCCCGCTGGTCGGCGCCCTGCGCTCGCTCGGCGTACGGATCGACTCCGCCGGGCCGGGCAGCCTGCCGCTCGCCGTGCAGGGCGCCGGCCGGGTCACCGGCGGCGAGGTGGTGATCGACGCCTCGGCCTCCAGCCAGCTCGTCTCCGGCCTGCTGCTCGCCGCCGCCCGGTTCGACCGCGGCGTGGTGGTCCGGCACCAGGGCCCGCCGGTGCCCTCCGCGCCGCACCTGCGGATGACCGTGCAGATGCTGCGTGCCGCGGGCGCCGCCGTCGACGACGGCACCCCCGACGTGTGGACCGTCGAGCCGGGCCCGCTCAGCGGGCGCGGCTGGGAGATCGAGCCGGACCTGTCCGGCGCGGTGCCGTTCTTCGCCGCCGCCCTGGTCACCGGCGGCGAGGTCACCCTCCAGGGCTGGCCACGCAGCAGCATGCAGCCGGTCGAGCAGCTCCGCTCGCTGCTGCACCGGATGGGCGGCGAGGTGCGGCTCGGCACCGACGGGCTGACCGTGCGCGGCACCGGCACGGTGCACGGCCTCGACGCCGACCTCTCCGACGTCAGCGAGCTGACCCCGGTGCTGACCGCGCTGGCCATGCTCGCCGACTCGCCGTCCCGGCTGACCGGCGTCGGACACATCCGGGGGCACGAGACCGACCGGATCGCCGCGCTGGCCCGCGAGTTCGGCGCCCTCGGCGCGGACGTCACCGAGTCCGCCGACGGGCTGGAGATCCGGCCCCGCCCGCTGCGCGGCGGCACCTTCCGGACGTACGCCGACCACCGGATGGCGCACGCCGCGGCGGTGGCCGGGCTGGCCGTGCCGGGCGTCGAGCTGGACGACGTGGCCTGCACCTCCAAGACCATGCCGGAGTTCCCGGCACTATGGTCAGGGGTGGTGACCGGCAAGAGCTGACGTGCGGAGGTGCCCCCCTGGCGACCAAACGGCGGGAGTACGACGAGGACGACGTACGGGTCCGGCCGGGGAAGTCCTCCCGGCCGCGCACCCGCACCCGCCCGCGGCACGAGAACGCGGTGGACGGCTTCGTGATCGCCGTGGACCGGGGCCGCTACACCTGCGTGCTCGCCGGAGCGGACGCGCCGACCGTCACCGCGATGCGGGCCCGGGAGCTGGGCCGCAAGTCGGTGGTGGTGGGCGACCGGGTGGCCCTGGTCGGCGACACCTCCGGCGCGGCCGGGGCGCTGGCCCGGATCGTCCGGATCGCCGAGCGCCGCTCGGTGCTGCGGCGTACCGCCGACGACGACGAGACGACCGCCGAGGGGCGGCTGGAGCGGGTGGTGGTGGCCAACGCCGACCAGCTGGTGATCGTCAGCGCGCTGGCCGACCCGCCGCCGCGCACCGGGTTCGTCGACCGCTGCCTGGTGGCCGCGTACGACGCCGGCATCGAGCCGCTGCTCTGCCTGACCAAGGCCGACCTGGCCGGCCCGGAGGCGGTGCTCGACTACTACACCGAGCTGGAGCTGCCGTACGTGCTGATCCGGCCGGATTCCGACCTGGACGCGCTGCGGGCGCTGCTCGCCGGTCGGATCTCGGTCCTGGTGGGGCACTCCGGGGTGGGGAAGTCGACCCTGGTCAACCGCCTGGTGCCGGACGCCGAACGGGCGGTCGGCACGGTCAGCGCGATCGGCCGCGGCCGGCACACCTCGACCAGCGCGGTGGCGCTGCGGCTGCCGCCGGCGCCCGGGGCGGACGCGGACCCGGGCTGGATCGTCGACACCCCGGGGGTGCGCAGCTTCGGGCTGGCGCACGTCTCCGCCGACAGCCTGCTGCACGGCTTCCCCGACCTGGTCGAGGGGACGGTGGACTGCCCGGCCAACTGCCCGCACACCGCCGAGGAGCCGGACTGCGGGCTGGACGCCTGGGTGGCCGCCGGCAAGGCCGACCCACGCCGGCTGGCCTCGTACCGCCGGCTGCTGGCCTCCCGGTCCGGCGACACCGACCCGCGCGAGCCGGAGCGCAACCCCGGCGACCCCCTGGCCGGCTCCTGACCGACGCCGGCCCGCGACCGGCCGCCCTCCGCGGCGAGAGCCGACCCGCGGCCGGGGCCGCCCGCCGGGAGTCCCGGCCGGCGGGCGGCGGGCACCCGGCTCCCGGGCCCGGCCGGGGGCGTCGCTACCGTTTCCGGCATGACCGGGTACGCCGCCGACCTCGCCCTCAGCCACCGGCTCGCCGACGCCGCCGACACCGTCTCCGCGGCCCGGTTCCGGGCGCTCGACCTGCGGGTCGAGTCGAAGCCGGACCTCACCCCGGTCTCCGACGCGGACACCGCGGTCGAGCGGCAGATCCGCGCCCTGCTCGCCGAGCACCGGCCCGACGACGGGCTGCTCGGCGAGGAGTACGGCGAGCAGCCGGCCGGGCCGAACGGGCGGCGCTGGATCGTCGACCCGATCGACGGCACGAAGAACTTCGTCCGGGGGGTGCCGATCTGGGCCACCCTGATCGCCCTGCTGGAGGCCGACCGCCCGGTCCTCGGGCTGGTCTCCGCGCCGGCCCTGGGCCGCCGCTGGTGGGCGGCCCGGGGCGCCGGGGCGTACGCCGGGCCGGACCGGGAGCGCGGCGAGCCGATCCGGGTCTCCGCGGTCCGGGAGCTGGCCGACGCCAGCTTCTGCTACTCGTCGCTGACCGGGTGGGCGGCGGCCGGACGGCTGGACGGGATGCTCGGGATCATGCGGGACGCCTGGCGCAGCCGGGCGTACGGCGACTTCTACGGCTACATGCTGCTGGCCGAGGGGGCACTGGACGTGATGGTGGAGCCGGAGCTGTCGCTGTGGGACGTGGCGGCGCTGGTGCCGATCGTCACCGAGGCCGGCGGCACGATCACCGACCTGGCCGGCCGCCCCGCCCCTGCTGGGGACGCCGCCGGCGAGCACAGCGCGGTGGCCAGCAACGGGGCGTTGCACGCCGACATCCTGGGCCGGCTCGGTCGGCCGACCGCGCGGTGAGCCGCGGACACCCTCTATCCTCGCCAGGTGGTGTCCTCCGGGTGGTGCTTCCTCGCGGCCATGATCGTCGCGTACGGCGTCGCCAACCTCCTCCAGTCGGTCGCCGCGGCGCGCACCACGGTGCACCACACCTTCGACCCGGGCCTGCTGCTGCGGCTGGCCGGCCACCGCACGTACCTGGTCGGCCTGCTGTGCCAGGTGGCCGGCTTCGTGCTGGCCTTCCTGGCCCGCCGGGACCTGCCGCTGTTCCTGGTCCAGGCCAGCGTGGCGGCCGGGCTGGGGGTCACCGCGATCCTCGGCGTGGTGCTGCTGAAGTGGCGATTACCGGTGGCGGAGGTGGTGCTGCTGGCCCTGCTCTTCGCCGGGATCACCGCGCTGGTGCTCTCCGCCGAACCGGCGCAGTCCGGGCCGCTCGGCCCGACCGGCCTGGTCGCCCTGGGGGTGGCGCTGGGCGTGATCGCGGTCTGCGGGTTCTTCGCGGTACGGCTGCACGGCGCACCGGGGTCGGTGGTGCTCGGCTCGCTGGCCGGGATGGCGTTCTCCGCCGCGGCGGTGGCCGCCCGGCCGCTCGCCGCGGCGCCCTCGGCGGAGGCGTTCCTCCGCGACCCGCTGCTCTATCTGCTGATCGCCCACTCACTCGTCGGGCAGCTGCTCCTCGGGCTGGCCATGCAGCGGGGCTCCACCACGGCGGCGGTGGCGGCGATGGACGCCGCCGGCGCGGTGCCCGCGGCGATCGTCGGCCTGCTGCTGCTCAACGACCGGATCTGGCCCGGCCGCGAGTGGCTGGCCGGCGTCGGCTTCCTGGTCACCCTGCTCTCGGTGATCGGGTTGACCCGGTACGCCGAACCGCAGCACCACCACACCTCGACCCGGGAGCGGGAACGCGCGATGGTCGGGATCGGCTCCGCCGCGCTGCCGCCCGCCCCGCTGGCTGATCAGGCCGCCTCGACCGGCTTGCGCCGGCCGACCACCCGCTCGTAGAGCCGATCCAGCGCGCCGGCGGTCCGTTCCCAGGTGTAGCTGCACCGCACCCGGTCCACCGCGGCGTGCCCGTACGCGAACCGCCCGGCGTTGTCGGCCAGCAGCCGGCGCAGGGTGACGCCCAGCGTGCGGACGTCGCCCGGGGTCACCAGTCGCCCGGTGACCTCGTCGACCACCGCGTCGGCGATGCCGCCCACGGCGTAGCCGACCACCGGCACCCCGCACGCCATCGCCTCCAGCGACACCCGCCCGGCGGCCGCGTAGTGCGGGGTGCAGGCCACCACGTCCGCCGACCGGTACCACGTGGCCAGCTGGTCGTGCGGCACCTCGCCGACGAGGCTGACCTGGTCGGCGACCCCGGCGAGCTCGGCCAGCTCGCGCAGCCGGCGCGCCTCGGCGTGACCGGCCAGCCCGGTGGCCGGCGGCCCGCCGGCGATCACCAGCTCGGCGTCGCCGACCAGCCGCATCGCCCGGATCAGGTCCTCGTGCCCGTGGCCGGGTGCGAGGCCGCCGACGGCGAGGATGCGGTGCCGCTGGTCCCGGGGTGCGGCCTCGCCGTCGGGGTGGAAGTGCTGGGTGTCCACGCCGGTCGGCACCATCGCCACCGAGGTGCGCTGCAGACCCATCCGGGTCAGCTCGTCAACCTCGTCGTTGCACTGGGCGACCGCGATGTCCACCGCCCGGCTGAGCGCGCGCTCCAGCGGGATCCGCTCCCCCGGCCCGTCGTACCCGGGGCCGAGGTGGCGCAGCTGCTCGACGCCGAGGGAGTGGAAGGTCTGCACCATCGGGATGTCGGTCTCCCGGACGGCGTGCGCGGCGGCCAGGCCGCCCACCCAGTAGTGCCCGTGCACCACCTCGGGTGCCCAGTCGTCGGCCCAGCGGTCGGCCAGCCAGCGACCGAACTCCGCCATGTACGGCACCAGCTCGGCGGTGGCGGTCGGGGCGGCCGGGCCGATCGGCGCCCGCTCGACGCGGTAGCCGTCCAGCTCGGCGTGCGGGGCGAGGCCCGGCTCGTCGAGCCGCTCGTACACCCGCACCTCGTGCCCGCGCTCGGCCAGCTTCGCCGCGACCCGCGCGACATGCTGACGGGTGCCGACGGCAGGGCCGTCGGCGGGCCTGGAACGGCCGGCGTGCGCGCACACTAGGCCGACGCGCATGGTGCACCTCCCATGCGATTGCGAGCGGTGGTCTCCCCGGTCAGAGGGTCCCATTAACCCGGGCCCGTCGAGCCGAAACATGACAACTCGGGAGGGACCCGGTGGCGTCCGGCACTTCCGATCTTGGCGGTTCCCACCGGAGCGGCACCGCCGCCGCCCCGGAGTCCAATTCCGTCACCGATCCGTCGGGTCCCGTCGGCATGACCTCCCGGTGCCGGGGGTACCGCATCTCAATGCCGCTCACCCGCAGTCTCGCCGACGCCACCGTGGTGGTCACTGGCGCCTCCGGTGGCATCGGCGCCGCCACCGCGTACGCCCTGGCCGACCGCGGTGCCGCCGTCGTGCTGGCGGCGCGGAGCGAAGCGGCGCTGCGGGTGGTCGCCCAGCGGTGCCACGAGCTGGGCGGGCGGGCCCTGGTGGTGCCGACCGACGTGACCGACCCGGCCGCGGTCGACCGGCTCGCGGAGCGGGCGGTGACCGCCTTCGGCAGGATCGACGGCTGGGTGAACAACGCCGCGGTGAGCGCGGTCGGGCTCTTCGACGAGATCCCGGTGGCGGAGTTCCGCCGGGTGGTGGAGGTCAACCTGCTCGGCACCGCGTACGGCGTCCGAGCCGCGCTGCCCCACCTGGCCGCGGCGGGCGGCGGGGTCGTGGTCAACAACGCCTCGGTGCTGGCCGAGGTGGCGACGCCCTACCAGTCGGCGTACAACGCGGCGAAACACGGCATCCGCGGGCTGGCCGACACCGTCCGGCAGGAGCTGCGGGTCACCGGGCGGGGCACCATCTCGGTCTGCACCGTCCTGCCGGCCACCATCGACACCCCGTTCTTCCGGCACGCGGCCAACCACAGCGGCCGGGAGCTGGTGCCACCACCGCCGGTCTACCCGCCGGAGGTGGTCGCGGGGACGATCGTGCGGCTGCTGTGCCGGCCGCGCCGGGAGGCGTACGCGGGCGGCGCCGCCCGCCTGATCGGCCTGCAGTGGCGGCTCGCGCCGGCGCTGGCCGAACGGGCGCTCGGCTGGTACGTGCACCGGACCCAGTTCGGCCCGGCAACCCGACCGGAGGCCACCGGCGACGTGTTCGGCCCGCGCGGAACGGCGCGCACCGGCGGGGGCTGGCAGGGCCGGCGCCGGCAACTGGTCCGGATGAGCGCCGCGTTCGGCCTGGCGGCGGCGGGGACCGCGGCCGGGACGGTGGCGGCGATGGTCCGACAATCACGGACGGAGCGTTGATGGACGGGGCGGACCGGCCGGGTGCGCGTCCCGGGGCCGGCAGGCACCATAGGACGATCATGCCGACGGACGTGCCCTGCCTGGTGGAGACCGACGGCTCGGCGCCCGTCCTGCACCTGACCGGGGCGCTCGGGTCGGCCGGGGTGCCGGCGGTCCGCGACGCGTTGCTCGCCCGGCTCAGTGAGCGGCCGGGTCCCGTCGTGGTGGACCTCTCCCGGCTGCCGCCCGGCGGGCCGGCGACCCGGCGCGTGATCGCCGAGGTGCTCGCGGCGGTGGCCGACTGGCCCGCCGCCGGCCTGGTGGTCTGCGACCCGAGCGGGGTCACGGCGGGCATCGGGGCGATGGTCTGCCCGACCCTGGACGCGGCGCTGGCCGCCGCGGCCCGCCCCGAGTTCGCGCAGGCCGACCTCCCGCCGGTGGCGGGCTCCGCCCGGCTGGCCCGGGAGCTGGTCACCGAGAGCTGCCGCCGCTGGGGCCTGCCGGAGCTGGCCGAGCCCGCCTGCATCGCGATCACCGAGATGGTCAACAACGTGGTCGCGCACGCGGGCACCCCGATGACGGTCTGGCTGGCCCCCCGGGCCGGCACCGTGCACCTGGCGGTCCGCGACCATTCACCCGAGCGCCCGACGTACGCGGGGATCGCCCCGGTGGACACCGCGGGCGGGCGCGGCCTGCTGCTGATCGACACGGTGGCCCGGCGCTGGGGCAGCAGTGGGGTGCCGGACGGCAAGGTGGTCTGGTGCGTGCTGTACGCCGAGGACGAGGCCACTTTCCGGCGCTGATCGGCGCTTTTCTCCGCTTTCCTCCCGGATGGCCACGGCCCGCTCCGGTTACCCGCGAGGGGCAGTGGGTAGTGATCAGCCATGCGCGACGACGAGTACCCGACCCCCGTTTCCGACCCCGAGGCGGAGGGCCTGCCCGACACCGCCGACGACGACTCGACCGCCAACGATGACGTGCTGACCGGTCGCGAGGCGGACGGGCCGGAACCGGCGCAGCTGCCCGGCGACCGCACCCCGGTGGCGGTGGACCACTTCGGCACCACGGCTGAGGAGCAGCTCGACGGCGAGTCGCTGGACTACAAACTCCAGCGCGAGCTGTACGAGCGGCCGGCCGACGACCCGCTGGCCGGCCCGGTCGACCCGAACATCGCCGCCGAGGCGGACAGCGAGGAGGCCGCCGCCCAGGCCCAGCTCGACGCCGACGTGATCGACCCGGGCCCCACCTCGGACCCGCACTCCCCGGTCTCCGTCTACGACCACGGCCAGCTCGGCACGGTGGCCGACCACGAGGTCGGCCGGCTGGTGGAGCCGGACGAGGGCGCCCACACCGACCAGGAGACCGACAACGTCGCCTTCGACGCGGGCGCGGCCGGCGGCGGCGCGACCGCCGAGGAACTGGCCGTGCACGAGACCCGGCCCCCCGAGTCGCACTGACCGTCAGTCGAGCCCGCGCTCGATCGCGTACCGGGTCAGCTCGACCCGGTTGTGCAGCTGGAGCTTGCCCAGCGTGTTCTGCACGTGGTTCTGCACCGTCCGGTGGGACAGCTCCAGCCGCTCGGCGATCTGCCGGTAGGACAGCCCCTTCGCCACCAGCCGCAGCACCTCGGTCTCCCGCTCGGTGAGCCGGGGTGCCGCGTCCGGCCGGGCCGCCGCCCGGTCCCCGCCACCGGCCGCGAGCCGGCGGTACTCCCCCAGCACCAGCCCGGCCAGGCCCGGCGTGAAGACCGGCTCGCCCGCCGCGGTCCGCCGCACCGCGTCCAGGAACTCCGCCGGGGCGGCCGACTTGACCAGATAGCCGGTGGCCCCCGCCTTCACCGCCTCCAGCACGCTCTCCGGTTCACCGCTCGCGGAGAGCATCAGCACCCGCACCTGCGGCAGGGCGGCGCGCAGGCCCCGGATCACCGCCACCCCGGAGATGTCCGGCAGCTGGAGGTCCAGCACCACCACGTCGGGTCGCGCGGCGGGAGCCACCCGGATCGCCTGCCGCCCCTCCCCGCTGGTGGCCACCACCTGGTGGCCGGCCTCGGCGAGGTCCCGGGCCACCCCCTCGCGCCACATCGGGTGGTCGTCGACCACCATCACCCGTACCACGTCGCGTGCTCCTTTCCCGTCCTGCCGTGCTCACCCCGGTCGCCGGGGCACCGTCAGCTCGATCTCGGTGCCGGCGCCGGGGCCGGCGTCGATCCGTACCGTGCCGCCCAGGTCGCTCACCCGGCCCCGGATCGACTGCGCCACGCCGAGCCGGCCCTGGGCGGCGGCCTCCGCGAGCCGGCCGGCCGGGATGCCCGGCCCGGCGTCCCGGATCGAGACGGTCACCGTCTCGCCCTCGTCCTCGACCAGCACCCAGGCCCGGCCGCCGGCGTGCCGGGCCGCGTTGTCCAGCGCCGCGGCGGTGGCGGCCACCAGTTCCCGGGCCACCGCCGCGGGCAGCGGGACGGGGGTGGCCGGCGTGGCCACCGAGACGAGCGCCGAGGCGTACGGGCCGAGCAGGGCGCGCAGGTCGACCTCGCCACCGTCCGGGTGATTGCCGGGGCCCCCGCTACAACCGAATGCGTTAAGCGGGGGCCCCTCCTTGCGGGCGGCGCCGGCGATCAGCGCGCGCAGGGCGGCCTCCTGCTCGCCGGCCAGCCGGGCCAGTTCCCCCGCCTCCCCGTCGAGGTGGGCGCCACGCCGCTGCACCATCGCCAGCACCTGGAGCACCGAGTCGTGGATGCCCCGGGCCAGCCGTTCCCGCTCCCGGGTCGCCGCCTCCAGCTCGACCGCCCGTTGCAGCCGCCCCTCGGCGGTGACCGCGAGCCGGGCCACGTGCCCGACGACGACGCCGGCGAGCAGCAGCAGGATCACCCCGGTGAGCGAGGACTGGCCGATCCGTTCCCGGGTGGCCAGGTCCGCCCCGCCGAGCAGCAGGGCGGCCATCGCGCCACGCCGCCGGCCCCCGGAGACGGCCCAGGCGAGCACCGGCCCGGCCAGCCAGGCCACGGTGAGGGTGGGCACCCCCGCGGCGAGCGCGGCCCGGCCGATCACCCACGGGCTGACCGCCATGACGGCCAGCACCGCGCCCAGGTCGGCCAGGAGCAGCGGCCACCGGCGGCCGGCCGGCCGGGCGTACCCGACGGCGGTCACCCCGGTCCAGGCCAGCATCAGCAGCAGCACGCCGCCGGCCACCAGCGGATGCGCGTACCGGTCGCCGTGGCGCACGGCCAGCAGACCGACGTATCCGAGGGAGGCGAAACGGAAGACGGCGATGGCCCGCCACAGCGGGCCCTCCAACCCACCGGGCGGCGTCGGCATGGCGCCACGATGCCACAACGGGGCCAGCCGGCGGTCCGGCCCCGGTGCGGCTCGGAAAAACCTGGCGTACGGTGGAAATGTCGCGAAAGACCAGGGATCCAGTGTCCGGACGGGGCCATGACGAACGCAGAACCGCGCGCACCGCGTACGGTTGTGCCCATCGAATCTTCCCTCCTCATCGCCGAGGCCTTCGACCAGGCCCAGGTGACCGAGCTGCGACACTCGGTCACCTCCCGCGCGCACGCCGCCGGGCTGGCCGGGCAGCGCCTCGACGACTTCGTGCTGGCGGTCAACGAGCTGATCACCAACGCGGTCCGGCACGGCGGTGGGCACGGCTGGCTGCGGCTCTGGCTCAGCACCTCGGAGGTGGTCTGCGAGGTGGCCGACCACGGCCGGGGGATCAACGCGGGACGGCTGGCCGACCACAGCCGGCCGGCGCCGGACACGGCCGGCGGCTGGGGCCTCTGGCTGGCCCGGGAGCTGAGCGACACCATGGAGGTGGTCACCGGCCACGCCGGCACCACCGTACGGATCACCGCCACCCTCGTCGCCACCTCACCGGCCGCCGCCGGCCCGGACGCCGCCCCGGCCTGACCGCCGCTACCGGTACGGTGCCGGGGTGACCCCCGACTACGTCGCCGCCATCGATCAGGGCACCACCTCGTCGCGGTGCATCCTCTTCGACCGGGCCGGTCAGATCGTCTCCGTGGCGCAGCGCGAGCACCGGCAGATCTTCCCCCGGCCCGGCTGGGTCGAGCACGACGCCGAGGAGATCTGGCAGAACGTCCAGCGGGTGGTGGGCGAGGCGCTGGCCGCCGCCGACGCCGGCCCCGAGCGGCTCGCCGCGGTCGGCATCACCAACCAGCGGGAGACCACCGTGGTCTGGGACCGGGCCACCGGCCGCCCGGTCGCCAACGCCGTCGTCTGGCAGGACACCCGGACCGGGCCGCAGCTACGCGAGCTGGCCGAGTCGTACGGCGAGCGGCGGCTGCGCGAGCGGACCGGGCTGACCCTGGCCACCTACTTCGCCGGGCCGAAGCTGCGCTGGCTGCTCGACCACGTGGACGGCCTGCGGGAGCGCGCCGAGCGGGGCGAGGTGCTCTTCGGCACCATGGACAGCTGGCTGATCTGGAAGCTGACCGGGCGGCACGTCACCGACGTGACCAACGCCAGCCGGACCATGCTGATGGACCTGCGCACCCTGGAGTGGGATCCGGAGCTGCTGGCGGCGCTGCGGGTGCCCGCGGCGATGCTGCCGGAGATCCGCTCCTCGGCCGAGGTGTACGGCACCGCGGCGGGCCCGCTCGCCGGGGTGCCGGTGGCCAGTGCCCTCGGCGACCAGCAGGCGGCGCTGTTCGGGCAGACCTGCTTCCAGCCCGGCGAGGCGAAGTGCACCTACGGCACCGGCAGCTTCCTGCTGCTCAACACCGGGGCCAGCCCGGTCCCCTCGGCGCACGGCCTGCTCACCACCGTCGCCTACCGGATCGCCGGCCAGCCCGCCGCGTACGCCCTGGAGGGGGCGATCGCGGTCACCGGCTCGCTGGTGCAGTGGCTACGGGACAACCTCGGCCTGATCTCCTCCGCGCCGGAGGTCGAGGAGCTGGCCCGTACGGTCGAGGACAACGGCGGCTGCTACGTGGTACCGGCGTTCTCGGGTCTGTTCGCGCCGCACTGGCGCAGCGACGCGCGGGGGGTGATCGCCGGGTTGACCGGCTACATCACCAAGGGGCACCTGGCCCGGGCGGTGCTGGAGGCCTCCGCCTGGCAGACCCGCGAGGTGGTCGACGCGATGAACGCCGACTCCGACGTGGCGCTGCGCCGGCTGCGGGTGGACGGCGGGATGACCGCCAACGAGCTGCTGATGCAGTTCGTCGCCGACGTGCTGGATGTGCCGGTGGTCCGGTCCCGGATCACCGAGACCACCTGCCTCGGCGCCGCGTACGCCGCCGGCCTGGCGGTCGGCTTCTGGCCCGACCTGGCCACCCTGCGGGAGCAGTGGCGCTCCGACGCCCAGTGGCAGCCCGCGATGAACCCGGCCGAGCGGGAGCGGGAGTTGCGCCAGTGGCGCAAGGCCGTGCAGCGCACCCTCGACTGGGTGGACTGACCGGTCGGGCGGGGCGGTCCCGCCAGCGTCCCCTTCGGTACGGTGCTGCGGTGACCGCCGTGACCGGTGGTGCCGGACGGGAGGGCCATGCCGACTCTGCTGCTGACGATCATGACCGTGCTGGCGCTGGCCGGCGCCACGTACGCGGTCATCCGCCTGCGGCGCGACCTGCGCCTGCTCGCCCGGGGCACCCGGGTGCCCGGCGAGGTGGTGGACCTGCGACCGGTCACCCTGGGGCACGGCCCCCGGACGTACCACCCGGTGGTGCGCTTCCGTACGCCGGACGGCCGGGACGTGACCGCGACGCCCGGACGCTGGCGGCAGACCCCGTTGTCGGGCGCTCCGGGGCCGGTGACCGTGGTGCTCGACCCGGCCCGCCCGACCCGGATCCTGGTCGAGGCCCCCGGGATCGGCACGTCGTCGGTGGTGCTGCCCTTCGTCACGCTGCTCGGGGTGAGCGTGATCCTGCTGGTCGCCGGGATCGTCGCCTACGCCTCCCTCGGCTGAGCGCCCCGCCGGGCGGGCCGGCCGGCCGGCACCCTCCATCCAGGATGTCCGCGCGAGCCACTAGGGTCGGGCACGAAAACCGGACCGGGGGAAGGTGACGCACCATGACCGAGCCGCGCCAGGACGATCGGGCCAGCGACGTGATGGCCCAGATGATGACGCGGATGCGCGAGGATTTGCGGCGCGGCGACGAACTGCGCGGTCGGCTGGCCGAGCTCACCGGCCGGGCGGAGAGCCCGGACGGGCTGGTCGCGGTGACCTGCACCGCCGACGATCCCGCCCACGAGCTGCGCCTCGACCCCCGCGCGCTACGCCGGCCCAGCGAGGAGCTGGCGGAGCTGCTGCAGGACCTGCTCCGCGAGGCGCGGGCGGACCTGCGACGGCAGACCGACGAGGCGCTGCGCGAGCTGGGCGGCACCGCCGGCCCGCAGTCCCTGGTGCACGATCCGGCGGCGGCGCAGGCCAAGCTGGCGCAGCTCAACGAGCTGGTCTCCGGGCCGGTCCGGGACAGCGTCCAGATGCTGGCGCGGATGCGGCGTCAGTTGGGCGTCTGACCCGGGATCGCGATGGGCCTCGCCCGCACCGGACGCCACCGAATCCCGGAAGTGGGAGTCTCGCCCCGCGTGGTCGGGGCGCGGGCGGGTCAGCCGGCCCGGCGGGCCCGGCGGTTGAGCCGGAGCCAGCCGACGGCGAACCCGCCGAAGCCGGCCAGCAGGACCAGGCCGAGGGCGACCGGAGCGATCAGCCAGCTGGTCAGACTGGTGGTGGCGCTGGTGCCGTCGGCCCAGCCGGAAACCTCCTGCCCGGGGCGCAGGGCGCCGCCGCCCACCCCACCGGTGACGGTGGCACCGTCGGCCAGCCGCCAGCTGCCCCGGCACCGCTGGGTGGCCTTCGGTCCACTGAGATCGCAGGACTCGACCCGGATGGTCACCCGCTCGGCGGGGACGACCGGCGCCCCGGTGACCACCACCGCCCCCGCCAGGGCGGCGACCATGGCGAGCGGCACCAGCAGCCGCAGCCACCGCGGCCAGCGGGCCGCCCGCTGCACGTAGCTGCCACTGTGGACGGCCGGCGGGTCTGCCATGCCGGCAGGCTATCAGGCGGGGCCGTACATGATCGCCGATCTTAGTAGGCTGTCGGCGCAACGACCGACGGCACGGGGAGGGGCCGATGATCCATGCCGACCCAAAGGCGATCCGTCGCCTCGGTGAGACGATCGAACGCCAGGTGGGGCCGAGCCTCGACGGCGCCGCGGAACGGTTGACCGCCACCCGGGGCATCGAGCACAGCAACTTCACGGCGGTGGTGCCCGTCCTCGCGGTCGCCTACGTCGGGGCGGTGGAGTTCGTCGAGGAGCAGTTGCGCAGCAAGCGCGAGCACCTCGGGGAGATCCGCACCCGGTTGGGCCGTACGGCCGACAACTGGGAGGCCGCCGACGCCGCCAGCACCATCAAGACGCGATGACGACGATCGGGGGGCCGGCATGGCCGAGGTGACGGAGGTGGCGGCCGCCGCCAAGGTCGCGATGGTGGAGATCTCGGTGGCGGCAGCGGTGATCCCCGCCGCCTGGCCGATCGCCCAGATCGTCTACTTCAACCAGTGCGACCCACAGACCATGATCACGACCGGGGGCACCTGGCTGGAGCTGGCCGAACAGCTCGGGGTCACCCGCGACCAGCTGGAGTCGGCCGTGGGGACCGTCACGGCCGAGGAGTGGTCCGGCGACGACCGCGCGGCGTTCGGCAAGCACATCCAGGCGTACGACGTGCAGGTCATCGGCACCCAGGTGCTGGCGGTGACCGTCGGGGTGACCATGATCTGCGTCGGCATGGTCCTGTTCTGCCTGGTCGTGGCGTACGTCGTGATCTCCACCGTGCTGGCCGCCTTCGCCGCCTTCATCGTCGCGGCCGCCGCCACGGTCGTCGGCGCCCCCGCCGCCGCCTCGGCGGAGGCGACCGCGAACTCGTTCGCCGCCTCGGCGGGCGGGGTGCTGCGCAGCATCGAGGCGATGGCCGAGGCCGTCGCCGCCGGTGGCGCCGCGGCCATCGCGGGCGCCGGCGCCTTCGACATCGGGATGCAACTCGGCAGCGGGAACACCGACGTGCTGAAGGACCTCGTCCAGGCCACCGTCGACGGACTGGACAACGTGGCCGCCGGGTTCCTCTCCAAGTGGGAGCGGGACTTCGTCGGCTACGGCATCCACAGCAGCGCCCGGCACGCCGCGGGCTCACCCACCGGGCCTGGCTACCTGATGTACGGCGGGTTGACTCAGGTCGCACCGGCCGGCAAGGACGCCGACGGGGACAACGTCTACGGCACCGGTGGCGTGGTGGACAACCTCTGGGGGCGGGTCTTCGGCGGCGACGCCTGGAATCACTGACCCGCCGTACTCGTGCTCACCGGCGGTCAGTGCCAGCGACCGCCGGTGAGCTTCTCGTAGACCTCGACGTAGCGGGCCCGGGTCGCCTCGACCACCTCGGCCGGCACCTCGGGCGCCGGGCCGCGCTTGTCCCAGCCGCTGGCGGTGGCCCAGTCCCGGACGTACTGCTTGTCGTAGGAGAACTGCGCGCGGCCCGGCTGGTAGGACTCGGCCGGCCAGTAGCGGGACGAGTCGGAGGTGAGCAGCTCGTCGCCGAGCATCAGGGTGCCGTCCGGCGTCCAGCCCAGCTCGATCTTCGTGTCGGCGACCAGGATCCCCCGGTCGGCGGCGATCTCGGCGCCCCGCCGGTAGACGTCGAGGGTGATCTGCCGCAGCCGCTCGGCGGTCTCCGCGCCGACCTTGTCCACCACCTCGGCGAAGGTGATCGGCTCGTCGTGCTCGCCGACCGGCGCCTTGGTCGACGGGGTGAAGATCGGCTCGGGCAGGATGGACGCCTCGACCAGCCCGCGGGGCAGCTCGACGCCGGAGACGGCGCCGGTGCGCTGGTACTCGGTCAGCCCGCCGCCGGTCAGGTAGCCCCGGGCGACGCACTCCACGGGCACCATGTCCAGCCGCCGGCACCGGATCGCCCGGCCGGCGAACTCGGCCGGCACGTCGGTGGTCGACAGGACGTGGTTCGGCACCAGGTCGGCGAGCTGCTCGAACCACCAGACCGAGAGGGCGGTCAGCAGCCGGCCCTTGTCCGGGATCGGCGTCGGGAGCACCACGTCGTAGACGGAGATGCGGTCCGAGGCGACCAGGATCAGGTCGTCACCGTCGGCGTAGACGTCCCGGACCTTGCCCGAGTGCAGAAGTTCCACGCGCCCTAGTACACCACGGGGCGTACCGCGGGTCGTCGCGGCCACCCGGCCGGCCACCCGGACCGGTACGGATCACCCGGTGCGGCGTTGACACCCGCCCGGGCCACCTGTGTAAATGATCCGACCGCCCCGCCCGTACCCCTCAGGAGCCCGCGTTGCCCGTCCTCCGGCCCGCGCCGTCCCGTGCCGCCGGTGTCGGCCGGCGCCGGCTCCTCGGCGCGCTGGTCGGGCTGCCCGTGCTCGCCGGCGGCCTGCCCGGCTGCACGGACGCGCCGACGGCCCGGGTCGACGACGGGCCGATCGAGCTGTCGGTCTTCTGGTGGGGCGGGACGAAGCGGGCCCAGGCGACCGAACGGGCGCTGCGCCGCTACTCGCAGCGCGACCCCCGGGTCAGCTTCCGGATCACCTGGCAGGGCCTGACCGGCTACTACGACCGGTTGGCCACCCAGGCCACCGGCGGCAACGTGCCCGACCTGTTCCAGATCGACGACTCCATGCTGACCGAGTACGCCCGGCGCCGGATCGTCCTCGATCTCAGCCGTCACGTCGAGGACCGACGGCTGGACCTGACCGGGGTGCCCGCCGGCCTGGCCCGGTACGGGCAGGTCGAAGGGCGGACGGTGGCGGTCGCGGCCGGTCAGAGCCTGCCGGTGCTCGTACACAATCAGGACCTGCTGCGTCGGCTCCGCGTGCCCGCGCCGACGAGCGGAATGTCCTGGTCCGACCACATCGCCTGGGCGGCCCGGGTGACCCGGGCCGCCGGCGGCCGGGTGGCCGGGACGGTGGACCCCTCCGGGGACTACCGGGCGTTCTGGCTCTGGCTGCGCGGCCGCCGCGGCGAGCTGTACCGGGACCGCCAGCTCGGCTTCGGCTCCGGCGAGCTGCTCGACTGGTTCGAGCTGTGGCAACGCGCCCGGGCCGAGCGGGCCACCCCGGGCGCCGCCCTGGCCGACCAGTCGGACGGCGGCGACCTGTCCCGGCAGGCTGTGGTGACCGGGCACACCGCCGTCTCGTTCGCCTGGTCGCACCAGCTCCCGGAACTCCAGCGCCACACCGGCGACCGGCTGGTGGTGACGGGTGTGCCCGGCCCCGTCGCGGCCCAGTGGCCGCGGGCCTCGATGTTCTGGGCCGGCTTCCACGGGACGCGGCATCCGGACACCGTGGCCGACGTGATCGACTTTCTGATCAACGACCCGGAGGTCGGCCGGATCCTCGGGCAGGAGCGCGGGCTCAACCCGAACCTGTCGGTCCGCGCCGCGGTCCGCGCCGGCCTCACCGACCGGGAGCTGAGGCAGGTCGCCGCGCTCGACGAAACCGTGTCCAGCCTGCTCGGCCCGGCCCCCGAGCCCCCGGCGGAGGGGCACCTCGCCGTCCGTACGCTGCTCGCCGCCGCCGCCGAGAGCATCCGCTCCGGCCGGTCCGGGGCGCGCGCGGCGACCTCGACGTTCATGGCCCGGGCGAACGCGGCGCTGGCCGGCTGAGTCCCGGCCGCCGCCCGGCGCCCGTTCACCCGCTCGGCCCCGGGCCCACCGCCCGCCGGGAAAGGGCGCCCGCCGTGCCCGGCGGGCGCCCGGGTGCGGTCAGCGCGGCGGGCCGCCCCGGCGGCCGCGCATCAGCCGCAGGATCAGCAGGACGATCGCGACGACCACCACCAGGCAGCAGAGCAGCCCGATCAGGCCGAAACCACCACGCGAGCGGCGCCGGGCCGCCTCCACCACCAACTCACCCGTCCCGCTGGACGCCCAGGCGGCGACCGGGACGAAGACGGAGAGCACGACCGCACCGAGGACCGCACTCAGCCGGCCCCACCACTTGTTCACAGCAGACATGTCCACATCCTTGCCGAGTCCCGCAACCTCGGCACGTGGGGCCGCCGATCCGCCGGACGGCCGACACGACGAAGGCCCCGGAGATCACTCCGGGGCCTTCGCCGACGAGTAGCGGGGACAGGATTTGAACCTGCGACCTCTGGGTTATGAGCCCAGCGAGCTACCGAGCTGCTCCACCCCGCGTCGGTATGTACAGCCTACCCCATCCGTCGGAGAGAGATCAGCCGGGTCGCTCATCCGCCACGGCGGTGCGGGCGAGGGGCCGGCGAGCGCCGCCTCCGCGACCGCCCGGGGCCGGGTCTTGGGCCCGACGCCGGCCGACCCCGGGGCCCCGGATCACCGACCAACGGCACGACGAAGGCCCCGGAGTGATCTCCGGGGCCTTCGTGACGAGTAGCGGGGACAGGATTTGAACCTGCGACCTCTGGGTTATGAGCCCAGCGAGCTACCGAGCTGCTCCACCCCGCGTCGGCCCCTGAACCGTATCGCACCGGCACCCCGAACCGCAAAACGGCCGTGGTCGCCGGCCCGGTCGCCCCGCCGGTCGAGCGCCGGCCGGCGGGGCGACCGGCGGTCAGCCCAGCCAGTCCTCGACCGCCCGGACCGCACGTCGGCTGTAGTCGTCCACGTTCGCCCGGTCGCTGGAGCCGTTCTCCCAGCCCCGTTCCCAGAGCACCGTGACCACGTCGCCGCTCCGGATCGCCCGGATCAGCCGGACCTCGTCCCCTCCGGTCGGGGTGCCCTGGCCGTCGGTGGCCGGGGTCCGCAGCTCGAACAGCACCGAGCCGTCCCCGTAGGCGCCGCTGCTCAGCAGCCGCACCCGGTAGGTCGGGCCCGACCCGTCGGCCAGCTCCGGGCAGTCCCGCACCGCCCGGCGCAGCTGCTCCAGCCAGCCCGCTGCGGCGCCGGGCCGGTGCACGGCGACGGTGTGCAGGTAGGTCCCGTCCGGCACCCACCCCGCCTCGGTGTGCGGCCGGGTGTAGTAGACGAGCAGGCGGGTCCGGCTGAGCACCGGCTCGCGCAGGCGCGCGCCGCACAGGCTCGGCAGTCCTCGCTCGCCGGAGACGAACCGGGGCGGGTCCGCCGCCGTACCGGCCGGCTGGGTGAAGAAGGCGCGGTCGGGGATCCGGGTGGGCGGCTTCGGGGGTGTGCTGGCGGGCGGCTCGCCGGTCGGGGACGCGTCCGGCGGCGACGGTGGCGGCACGGCCGACGGGCTCCCGGACGGCGCGGCGCTCGGCGACGGGCGCGGTGACGCGGTCGGCCCGGCGGTGACCGCCGGCGGGGTGACCGGTTCACGGTCGGCGGGAGCGAGGGCGACCGACACCCCGACACCGACCCCGGCGACCAGCAGGGCCACGCCCAGCGCGCCGGTCGCCGCCCGTCGCCGGGCCCGCCGGTCGGCCCACGTCCGCACCGAGTTCGGCGGGTCCAACCGCTGCCCGTCGGCGTCCGAGGCCAGCGAGCGGTAGAACACTGACAGGTCACGCGACATCGTTCGCCTCCAGTTCCGGCTCGGCGACGCCGGGCAGCAGCGCCACCAGTCGGGCCCGCCCGCGGGACAGCCAGGACTTCACCGTTCCCACCGGCACCCGCATCTCCCCGGCGATGTCCTCCACCGGCATGTCGTAGAGGTAGTGCAGGGCGAGCGCCTGCCGTTGGTTGAGCGGCACCTGCCGGAGCGCGGCCACCAGCAGCACGCTGTCCTCGCCCGGTGGGCTGACCGAGTCCGGCGGCCCGGTCCGGCTCAGCACCACGCGCCAGCCCCGGAGCCGACGCCAGCGGTCCGCGGCCAGCCGGGCCACCACCACCCGCAGCCACGCCTCGGGCGCCGGGTGGGTGGACAGCTTGCCCCAGTGCCGCCACGCACGGGCGAAGGCCTCCTGGACGAGGTCCTGGACCTCGGCGTGGTCCCCGACGACCGCGTAGCCGTAACGCAACATCCTCCGTGCGGTGCTGCGGTAGAACTCGTCGAAGCTCGGCGCGTCCCTCATGTCCTCGTCACGTCTCCCCCAGTGCTGGCCGACCTCATGCAAGGAGGACGGACGAGGTAGGTGCCGGGTTGCACCCGACGCGGGCCGGACCGGTCGGCTGCCCGACAACCACCGGAAAACGGCGCGGAGCCCGGGGCGGGACCGAAAGGTCCGCTGCCCCGGGCTCCGCGCCGGGTGTACGCGCCCGGATCAGCCGTTCGGCGACGGTTCCGGGGACGGGGCGGAACTGCCGCTCGGCGCCGGGCCCCCCGCCGCCTGCTGGGCCTGCTGGAAGGCGTTCATCGCGTCGTCCAGCGTCTTCAGCGCCCGGCCGTACCGCTCGAAGTCGCCGGACGTCTGCGCGGCCTTGACCTCGCCGATGGCCTGCTGCACCCGGTCGGCGGCGGCGGCCAGCTCACCGGTGAGCACCGGCGACTCGGTGCCGCCCGTGGTCGGTGGCGGCGTCCCGCCCGTGGTCGGCGGTGCGGTGCCGCCGCCGGTCGGCGGCGGGTTGTCGGCCTGCGCCTTCTTGCCCTGCTCGACCAGTTGCTTGATGCCGTCGGCGATGTTGTTGGCCAGCACCACGTACGAGCCGCCGTCGCCGTACGAGACGAGCACCCGCTGCAGCAGTGGGAAGGCGTCCTGGCTGTTGCTCTTCACGTAGACCGGCTCGACGTAGAGCATCCCGTTGGCGAACGGCAACGAGAGCAGGTTGCCGTACTGCACCTGGGCCTGGTTCGAGGAGAGCAGGTTGAGCTGCTGCCGGATGTCACCGATGTTGGTCATCTGCTGGTGCACCTGCACCGGCCCGCCGACCCGGGTCTGGTCCGGCAGCTCCAGCACCTCCAGCCTCGGCTTCCCGTCGACGTACGACCCGGAGATCAGCGCGGCGAGGTTCTGCCGGCCGTTCGGGGTGACCGCGGAGGTGAGCTGGAAGCGCGGCTCGTCCTGCTCGGGGAACTGGGTGAACAGGTAGTACGGCGGCTGCTTCTGGCCGCTGTCCGGGGCGTCCGGCACGTTCGGCACCTGCCAGAAGTCCTGGCCGGAGTAGAAGTCGCCGGGGTCGGTGACGTGGAACTTGGTGAGCAGGTTGCGCTGCACCTTGAACATGTCGGCCGGGTAGCGGAAGTGCTCCGCCAGCTCGGCCGGGGTGTCCGACTTCGGCAGCACCAGGTCCCCGCCGAAGGCCTTGTTCCAGGCCTTGAGCACCGGGTCGGTGTCGTCGAACTCGTAGAGCCGGACCGTGCCGTCGTACGCGTCGACGGTGGCCTTCACCGAGTTGCGCATGTAGTTGACGTTCTCCCGGGCCAGCTGGAAGGTGCCCCGGTTGGTCAGCTCGTCGGTGGTCTCGGACTGGAGGTTGATCCGCTCCGAGTAGGGGTAGGTCGCGGACGTGGTGTAGCCGTCGACGATCCACTGGACCCGGCCGTCCACCACCGCCGGGTACGGGTCGCCGTCGACCGTGAGGAACGGCGCGACCTTCTCCACCCGGTCCCGCGGGTTGCGCACGTACAGCAGCTTCGAGTTGTCGTTGACCGCCTCGGAGAGCAGGAAGTTCGACTCCTGCTCCTTGATCGCGAAGAGCAGCCGCCGGCTGAACGAGCCGACGTCGACGCCGCCGGCGCCGGTGTAGGTGTAGTACTGCTCGCCACCGGTCGAGGTGGGCCGGTCGAACTCGACGTTGCGCTCCCCGGCCTGTCCCACGATCGCGTAGTCGTCGGGACCCATCCGCTCGCCGTAGTAGATCCGCGGCTGCTTCGCCGGGATCTGGTCCGAGGACGACGCGCAGCCCTGGGCATCCTTGCCCGCGTCGCCGAGGAAGCCGGAGACGAAGTACGGCAGGCCGTTGCAGATCTGGTTGGCCGGGGCGGCGACCAGGCCGTAGCCGTGGGTGTAGACGGTGTGCTTGTTGATCCAGTTGCGCTGCTGGTCGGTCAGCTCGCCGTAGTTGATCTCACGGACGCCGACCACGTAGTCGGAGGTCTTGTCCGCCACCGTGTACCGGTCGATGTCCAGCTTCGGCCCGAAGTCGTAGAAACCGCGCACCTGCTGGAGCTGGGTGTACGTCTCCGAGACCAGCTGCGGGTCGAGCAGCCGGGCGTTGGCCACCACCGCGGTGTCGGTGGCCAGGCTGGCCGGTGGGACGAGGTTGTCCGCCGCGTACCCGGAGGTCTTGGTGCCGGTCAGGCCGAACGCGGCCCGGGTGGCCTCGATGCTGCGTTCGATGTACGGCGCCTCCTTGTCCCGGGCGCTCGGCTTGACCTCGAAGGTCTGCACCGCCCACGGGTAGATGCCGCCGATCGCCACCGCCGAGACACCGAGCAGGGCCAGCGAGATGCCGGGCCAGACCAGGTTCCGCATCACCGCGTTGGAGAACACGATGATCGCGATCGCCACCACGATCGAGATGTAGGCGAGGATCTCCTTGGCCGGCAGCAGCGCGTTGACGTCGGCGTAGCCGGCCCCGTAGAAGTTGCCACCCGCGTTGTACTCCAGCAGCATGGTGCGCCGGTCGAGCACGTACGCGATCGCCTTGAGCAGCACGAAGACGGCGACCAGGGAGCTCAGGTGGGCCCGGGCGGCGTTCGTCATCCGGTCCCCGACGCCCTGCAGGCGCACCCCGCCGAAGACGTAGTGCACGGCCAGCGCGCCGATCAGCGCGAGCACCACGGCGGTGAAGCCCACCCCGAGCAGGTAGCGCCAGAACGGCAACTGGAAGACGTAGAAGCCGACGTCGACCCCGAACTCGGGATCCTGCACCCCGAAGTTGCCGCCGTTGCGGAACAGCATCCACTGGCTCCACCGGCTCTGCGCGGAGAGCCCCGCGAACAGCCCGATGACCGCGGCGGCCAGCGCGATCCAGGTGCCCAGCCGCGGGCTGAGCAGCATCCGGTAGCGCTCCAGGGCGGCCTGCTCCAGGGAGTGCGGGTGCAGCTTGGGCCGCAGCCGGTGGGCCAGCCACAGGTTGCCCCCGACGACCAGCGCCACGGCGAGCCCGATCACCAGGAACAGCAGCAGCCGGGTGACCAGCACCCCGGTGAAGACCTCCGTGTACCGGACCTCGTCGAACCAGAGCCAGTCCGTCCACGCCTGCACCCCCCACCCGAGCAGGGTGAAGAGCAGGAAGACACCCACCAGGACACCGATGGTGACGCGCCCGCGCCGGCTCATCCTGGGCATGGGGCTGCTACGCATTACCACTGTTTGGCTCCGCACGCTCGATGTGATCGGCTTTGACCAGGCACCAAGAGTACGGGGTGTTCCTGAACACGACCGTCAAGGTCACGTCACGATCCCCGGAGGCGGCCGTCCCGGCCGGTCAGCACCGGGTCGGCTGGCCCCCGGCGCGCAGCGTGTCCAGCGCCTTCAGCGCCTCGTCCAGCGACCCCACCCGGAGCAACGGCAGATCGGGCTGGGGGTTGCGGACGGCCTCGGCGCAGTTGTCCGCCGGCACCAGGAACACCTTCGCCCCGGCCTCCTTGGCGCCGACCAGCTTCTGGGCGATGCCGCCGATCGGGCCGACCCGGCCCTCGTCGTCGATCGTGCCGGTGCCCGCGATGATCTTCCCGCCGGTGAGGTCCGCCGGCTCCAGCTTGTCGATGATGCCGAGGGCGAACATCAGCCCGGCGCTCGGCCCGCCGATGTCCCCGAGGTCGATGCTCAGCGTGAAGGGGTGCGGCTGCCGCTGGTCGATCTCGATCCCGATCCGCGGCCGGCCGTCCTGTTCTCGGCTGGTGACGTCGGCGCTGGCGGCGGCCCCACCGCGGGTGTAGCCGATCTTGAGTACGGTGCCGGCGGGCTTGGCCCGGATCAGCTCGGTCAGCTTCGCGGCGCTGGTCACCGGCTCCCCGTCGACCGCGCTGACCACGTCGCCGACCTTGAGCACGCCGGCCGCCGGCCCGCCCGGGACCACCGTCTTGACCGCCACCTGGACCGGGTAGCCCAGCCTGCGCAGGGCCGCCGTCTCCGCGCTGGTCTGCGACGCCTGGAAGTCCTCCGCGTTGCGCTTCTCGACCTCCTGCTGGGTCTCCCCCGGCGGGTACACCAGCTCGCGCGGCACCACCGCCTCGTCGGCGGAGAACCAGCCGGCCAGCGCCGACCGCAGCCGCACCGTGGGCTGCACGCCGACGGTGGTCAGCCGTAGCTGGCCGGCCGAGGTCGAGGTGGACCGCCCGGAGATCTGGATGACCTCCTTGCCGTTCTCGGTGCCGAGGGTGTTCACGGTCGGTCCCGGACCGAGCACGACGTACGGGATGGGCGCGCCGAGCACCCCGATGCTGAGCAGAGCGGTGAGCAGGGCACCGAGGAGGACGGTCACGCCGCGACGTCTCATGCGGCAGAGCGTACCGAGCGAGGTGGCCCCGCCCCGGGAGGACCGAAGCCGCCACTTCGCCCTCAGCGCAACGCCGACGCGGGCGACCTGGGGCGCGGCCCGCGTACCGTAGACGTCGTGCCTGATATTCCGTTCGGTTTCGCGCTCCCGGGTGGGCAGCCACCAGACCCCAACGATCCCGCGCAGATGCAGCAGTTCATGTCGCAGTTGCAGCACCTGCTCTCCGCGCCGGGCAGCGGGCCGGTCAACTGGGACCTGGCCCGGCAGGTGGCCGCCAGCCAGCTCGCCGCCGCCGGCGACCCGGCGGTGTCTCCGTACGAGCGGCACGCGGTGGAGGAGGCGCTGCGCCTGGCCGATCTCTGGCTGGAGCCGGCGTCGGCGTGGCCGACGGGCATCCGGACCTCGGTGGCCTGGAACCGCAACGAGTGGATCTACAAGACGCTGGACGTCTGGCGCAAGCTGTGCGACCCGGTGGCCAGCCGGATGGTGGGTGCCATGGGCGACCTGGTGCCGCCGGAGGCCCGCGCCCAGCTCGGCCCGATGCAGTCGATGGTCGCCACGCTGGGCGGCGCGCTCTTCGGCGGCCAGCTCGGGCAGGCCCTGGGCTCGCTCGCCGCGGAGGTGCTCTCCGCCGGCGACATCGGGCTGCCGCTCGGACCGGCCGGCACGGCCGCGCTGATCCCGGCCAACATCCGGGCGTACGGCGAGGGCCTGGAGCTGCCCGAGGACGAGGTACGCCTCTACGTCGCGCTGCGCGAGGCGGCGCACCAGCGGCTGTTCCAGCACGTCCCGTGGCTGCGCGGGCACGTGCTCACCGCGGTGGAGAACTACGCCTCGGGCATCCGGGTCAACCGGGAGGCGATCGAGGAGGCGATGGGCCGGGTCGACCCGACCGACCCGGAGTCCATGCAGGCGATCGCCCTGGAGGGCATCTTCACCCCCGAGGACACCCCGGCGCAGAAGGCGTCGCTGGCCCGGCTGGAGACCGTGCTCGCCCTGGTCGAGGGCTGGGTCTGCCACGTGGTGGACAACGCGGGGGGCGAGCGCCTACCCAACGTCGTACGCCTGGGCGAGGCGTTCCGGCGCCGCCGGGCCGCGGGCGGCCCGGCCGAGCAGACCTTCGCCGCCCTGGTCGGGCTGGAGCTGCGGCCGCGCCGGCTGCGCGAGGCGGCGGCGCTCTGGGCGGCGCTGACCGAGCACCGGGGGATCGCCGGCCGGGACGGCCTCTGGGACCACCCGGATCTGCTCCCCTCCGACGACGACTTCGCCGACCCGGTGGCGTTCGCGCAGTCCCAGCTCGACCTTGGTGAGCTGGACAGCTTCGACTTCACCGCGCCGGGCGGCCCGCCGGAGCAGGCGCCGGGCAGCCGGCAGGACGGGCCGGACGACGCCGAGGGTGGCCCGGCGCAGGCCTGACGTCCCGGCCAGTTCGTCGCCGTGGCCGCGCTCCGGCCCGGCTGCGCCGCTCGGCCCCGGCTCCGCGGCCCGGCTCCGGCACGCGGCCCTTTCGGGGCCCTGTGTCCCGGTCTGCCTTCGTGACCGGGTGGGACGGCCGAGCCATCCGTCGACGCCGGCCGGGCCACCCAGCTGGACCGAATCGAGCGTGATACCTCAGAGGCATATTGATGACTCTGAGGTATCACGCTCAATCGCATCTGTGCTCCCGAACGGCCGAGGCACGAACCGACAGGCGCGGTCCCCGCGGGCGAAGTGGCCGAGGCGCGGGTTGTCAGGTCGGGCGGGCGGAGAGCAGGGCGCGGGTCGCCTCCCAGCCCTCGAAGGCCGGGTCCAGGGTGGCCAGGTCGGCCGGCCCGCGCAGCCGGCGCCAGGCCGGGGTCACCGCCACGTCGCCGGGCCGTGGGGCCGCCGACCGGACGTCGGCCGGGACGGCGGTGTCCAGGTCCAGCGGCGGCAGCCAGTCGGGTACGGGCAGCCGGGCGGCGACGCCGAGCAGGCCCGGTCCGGTCCCCTCGGCCGGGGCCACCGCGACCGGTCTGGTGCTGAGCGGGCGGAGCAGCTTGCCGAGGGTCAGGCCCGGGACGTCCGGGGCGTCGGCGGCGACGACGGCCGCCTGGTCGTACCCGGTGAGCGTGGCGAGGACAGCGTCGACCGTCGGTGCCGGCACTTCGTACACCTCGGTGGCGGGCCAGACGACCGCGTCGGCGAGCCACCGGTCGGCCGCGGTCACCGCCACCGCGGTCTCCACCTCGTCCAGCGTCGCGAGCAGGTCCACCACGTCCTCGGCGAGCGCGGTGCGCCACCGGCGCGGGTCGATCCCCGGCGGCGTCCAGGGCACCGGGCCGAGCAACGCCACCACCACACGTCGGACCATGCCCCGACCCTAGGCCATGTGCCGCCGGTCACCACCGGGCTGTGCGGGGGCCCGGACGAGCGTCAGTCGCCCTCCGGCATGCCGGACGCCGCCGCGACGCCCTCCAGGTAGCCCCGGGCCCGCTCGGCCTTCGGGTACCGCCCGACCAGCGCCCAGAACCGGGCGTTGTGGCTGGGTACGATCAGGTGCGCCAGCTCGTGCACCAGCACGTAGTCGATGACCCATTCCGGCATGTCCTGCAGCCGGTGCGAGATCCGGATGGTCCGGTCGGCGGGGGTGCAGGAGCCCCACCGGCCGTTCTGGTTGCTCACCCACCGGACGCTGGCCGGTACGGCCTGCGGGCCGTGATCAGCGAGATAGAGCGAGATCAGCCGGGTGGCGCGGACGAGCAGCTCGGCGTCGGACCGGGCCAGCCGGCCTTCCCGCGCGGCGAGCCGGGCCAGCATCCGGTCGACCCACTCGGACTCCTCGGCCCGGGAGAACTGGTCGGGGATGAGCACGACCACCCGCTCGCCGTCCCGGTACGCGGACACTGTGCGTCGCCGACGCTGGCTGCGCCGTACCTCGACGACCGGCTTCCGCACCCCTGCCATGGCCGGGCGCTCAGCCTCGGTTTCCTGTCACGAAGGAAAGCTAATGCTTACTGACCAGGGATCCGCAAGGGTCAACCGCACGACATGCGCCCGGAAAATCACGGTTGGTTACCAAGAGTCCCGAAAAAAAGTCCTTGCGGACCCCTCGGGCGGGCCGGCGATCACCCTTCGTGGCGGCGCGACGGCCGACGACGGCTCGGCCGAACACGATAGGTGATCACCGGTGGCGGTCACGACCGAGGACCCACACGGGGTGATCTGAACGGCTTTACCCGGCGTGTCCCCGGCAAACTGCCTTATCCGGCCCAATCCGGCATGCACACTCTCGACGTCGACTTGCTCACAGTGTCGATGGACAGCTGACATGGAACCGCCCAGTCCTGGGTAGGGTCCGCCAACCAGCGGTCACGTGGGTGGCCGCGGAGAAGTCCAGCGTGGGGGTCCGGAGGGCGCCCATCGCCGGGCGCACCGCCGGGAAGGGATGACCGGCGGACGAGACGAGGAGGGCTACCGTGGCCGACCAGGCCCAGACGTACAACGGCTACTGCGTCAAGTGCAAGGAGAAGCGGGACTTCGAGGGGCACGTTGAGGTCTCGAAGACCGGGATGAACATGGCCAAGGGCAAGTGTCCGGTGTGCGGGACAACAGTGAACCGCATCCTGGGCAAGGCCAAGGTCTGATTCGACCGGGATCGAGGGACGGGGTGGCCGGCGGCCACCCCGTCCCTCGTTCCGTTCCTGGCCCGCCTCCGCGCCGTCGAGCACTGTCAGGTGCCCGACAGGGTTACCGGCCGGTTGTGGATATCGCCGCTTTTTCTGTGGACAACCCTGGATGCAGGGGCCCGCACCTGTGGACAACGAGGCACCGTCAGCACGGACGCGGTCACGATGCGGAGTCATGACGCGTAGCGCGCTTCCCCGCCCCACCCTGCTGCCGGGGCTCACCCGGCTCTGGCGCGACCGGCACACCCTCCAGCTCGGCCTGGAGCCCGGCCGGGCCGTCCTGCTGGAGGTGGCCAATCCCCGGTCGGCCCGCCTGCTGGAGCTGCTCGACGGCACCCGCAGCGAACGCAGCATCCTGAGCCACGCCGTGGCCGTCGACGTCCCCGCCGCCGAGGCGCGGACCCTGCTCGACGCGCTGCACGCCGCCGGGCTGGTCGTGCCCGCGCACACCCTGCTCCCCCGCGACCTGGCCGGCCCCGCCCGGGACCGGCTGGCCGGCGAGGCTGGCGCGCTCGCCCTGGCCGGGGCCGACCTGCCCGGCACCCCGGCCCAGCTGCTGCGCCGCCGCCGCGGCGCCCGGGTGGTGCTCACCGGCGCCGGCCGGCTCGGCGGTCCGCTCGCCGTCGCCCTGGCCCAGGCCGGGGTCGGCCACGTCGACGCCGACCTGGCCGGCCCGGTCCGCCCCGGCGACCTGGTCGGCACCGGCATCTCCGCCGCCGAGGTCGGTCGGCCGCTGGCCGCCGCGGTCCGCGACGCTGTCGGTCGCACCGCGCCGGGCACCGCCACCGGCCGGGTGGGGCGCGGCCGGGCCCAGTTGGTGGTGCAGCTCGGCAACGACCGGCCCGCCGCCCTACTCGCCGCCCGGTACGCCCAGCGCCGCCAGCCGCACCTGCTGCTCGGGCTCCGCGAGGGCGTACCCGTGGTCGGGCCCCTGGTGCGCCCGCCGGTCGGCCCCTGCCTGAACTGCCTGGACCTGCACCGCGTCGACCGGGACCCGGGCTGGCCGGCGCTCGCCGCCCAGCTCGCCGCCGCCGGTCCCGACGTCCAGGACTGCGCGGCGGCGACCCAGCTCGCCGCCGTCGCCTACGCCGCCGCGGAGGTGCTGGCCCACCTGGACGGCGGCAGCCCGGAGACGCTCGGCTGCGCGGTCCGGGTCGGCGCGGCCGGGCACTTCCGGCGCCGCACCTGGCCGCCGCATCCCTCCTGCGGGTGCTCCGGCCGCCGATGAGGGCCCGGCCCGGCTGCCGAGCAGCCGCGGAGGCCGCCCGTCGGTAACAATGGCCAGGTGACCGACATCCCGCGCCGGGCAGTGTCCCGGACCGCCAAACTCGCCGCTCTCCCGCTCGGCTTCGCCGGGCGGACCGTCCTCGGCATGGGCAAGCGGGTCACCGGCCTCGCCTCCGAGGTGATCTCGGCGGAGATCCAGCAGCGCACCGCCGAGCAGTTGTTCAGCGTGCTCGGCCAGCTCAAGGGCGGGGCGATGAAGTTCGGTCAGGCGCTGTCGGTCTTCGAGGCGGCGCTGCCGGAAGAGGTCGCCGCCCCCTACCGGCAGGCGTTGACCAAGCTCCAGGAGGCCGCGCCGCCGCTGCCCGTCGCGAGCGTGCACAAGGTGCTGGCCGAGCAACTCGGGCCGGACTGGCGGGACCGGTTCGTCGAGTTCGACGACACCCCGGCCGCGGCGGCCAGCATCGGCCAGGTGCACCGCGCGGTCTGGCGGGACCCGGGGTACGGCCCGAACGGCGCCCCGAACCACCGGGACGTCGCGGTGAAGATCCAGTACCCGGGCGCCGGCGAGGCCCTGCTCGCCGACCTGAAGCAGCTCTCCCGGCTCGGCGGGATGTTCCGCGCGATCCAGCCCGGGCTGGACGTCAAGCCGCTCCTGGCCGAGTTGCGCGAGCGGATCACCGAGGAGCTCGACTACGAGCTGGAGGCGGAGTCGCAGCGCGCCTTCGCCGCCGCGTACGCCGACGATCCGGACATTTTCATCCCGGAGGTGCTCGACTCCTCGCCCCGGGTGCTGATCACCGAATGGATCGAGGGCACCCCGCTGTCGGAGATCATCCGGGCCGGCACCGAGGAGCAGCGCGACGAGGCGGGCCGGCTGATGGCCGAGCTGCACCTCTCCGCCCCCATGCGGGCCGGGCTGCTGCACGCCGACCCGCACCCGGGCAACTTCCGGCTGCTCCCGGACGGCCGGCTCGGGGTGATCGACTTCGGCGCGGTCGCCCGGATGCCCGAGGGCACCCCCGAGCCGATCGGCCGGCTCGCCGGGCTGGCCCTGCGCGGGGACGCGGACGCGGTGGTGGCCGGGCTGCGCGACGAGGGGTTCCTCAGCAGCACCGAGCCGATCGACGCGCAGGCGCTGCTGGCGTACATCCAGCCGATGCTCGCGCCGGTGGCCGAGGAGGAGTTCCGGTTCACCCGGGCCTGGCTGCGCGGCGAGGCGACCCGGCTGGCCAGCCCCCGGTCGCCCGCGTACCAGCTGAGCCGGCAGCTCAACCTGCCCCCGTCGTACCTGCTGATCCACCGGGTGACGCTGGGCTCGATCGGGGTGCTGTGCCAGCTGGAGGCGAAGGCGCCGTACCGGGCGATCCTGGAGCGCTGGCTGCCCGGCTTCGCCCCGGTGGGCTGAGCACCGCCGGGCCACGCGCCGGCCACGGGCTCACCGCCGGCGGGAGAGACACCGCGGGGGCGGTGGCCGTCCGGCCACCGCCCCCGTCGTGATCGTGGATCGAATTACAGAACGCCCAGTTCGCGGGCCGACTGGCGCCGGCTCTTCATCGCGACGGTACGGGCGGAACGGGCTGCCTCAGTGCTCGTGGTGGTACGACCGGCCTGAGGCCGGCGCATTCGAGCCCGGGACAACGCTTCGTTGAGTAGTTGCATCTCGGTTCCGTTCGGCAGGTGCAGCATCGTTTCGGCTTTCTCTCGGCCGGTGGTACCACCGGCGGGGGACGTACGGATCGGGAAGTTGTCAGGCCGCCAGCCGGACCGTGTGACGCGCCTCGGACAGCCCACTGGCCGCCAGTCGCGCCTCGGCCTCGACCCGGAGCTGAGCGTCGCGGGCGACGTCCTCCTTGCGCGGACGGCCACGGGGCCGCTTGCGCGGGACGACCGCGCCACGCTCGAAGATCTCGCCACCCCAGACGCCCCAGGGCTCGGCCCGCTCCACCGCGCCGGCGAGGCACTCGACGCGCAGCGGGCAGTCCCCGCAGAGCGACTTGGCCAGCTCGAGCTCGGCAGGCGAGTCGGAGAACCACAGGTCGGGGTCGAACTTCCGGCAGGGCAGGTTCGCCTCCACCTCGACGGCTACGTCGAGCGGGGCCAACGCCAGACTCATCGCCCGGTCACCTCTCTCTCACTTCGATCTCGTGGATCGCTTTCCGACGTACTTCGGCACTACGTGCGGGCAAAAAACTGAGGCCGCGGATCCCGGTATGCGGGTTCCGCGGCCTCGAGGTGAGCCGGTGGTCTGGTGGTCAGACCGGTCTACCTCGAGGTGGAACGCCGCGGACATCCGTGCGCTTCTTGGCGCCGATGCCCATGCCCGTGAAGCCACTGGTCCCCTCGATCTCCGCGAGCGGTGCGACGGTCAGGTTCAGCTCGGCCTGAACCGGGACCTGGTGCACCTGCGGAGCCGACGGTCGAGTGGCGTGGGCCACCCGGACAGCCGACAGCGGAACGACGGCAGCCGGCATCGCCGCCAGACGCTCATAGGTGAAGATCTCCACGGGTGCCACCTCCCTCTCGTTCCTCATGCCGATCATGGGCTCAGCCCCCGTGAGCAGCCGGAATGGCGCCGCTCGCGAGGTGTGTCCTGAGGCTATTCCTCGTCCGCGGGGGAGGGCAAACGATTTACGGCTGGATTTCGAAACTTTTCTGTGAGCAGACGTCGTCGACGGTCGCGCCCCTGACCAAGGCCAGGACCGACTCGCCGTAAAGGCCGAGTTTGCGGGGGCCGATCCCGGCGATCGCGATCAGGTCCTCGACCCGGCCGGGCCGCCGCTCGGCCAGCGCGGTCAGCGTGGCGTCGGTGAAGACCACGTACGACGGCACCTTCTGTGCGCCGGCCACCCGGACCCGCCACTCCCGCAGCCGCTCGTACAGCTCCTCGTCCAGGTCGGACGGGCAGGTCGGGCAGCGGCCCAGCTTGCGGTCCGGGCCGGCGAGCAGGGTGGCGCCGCAGATCCGGCAGGAGATCACCCGGTTGCGGCGGGCCTCCCCGCCGGCCCGCCGGGCCGCCGCCGCGCCGCCGGCCCGCTCGGCGCCGCCGGAGCGGTCCAGCTGGGGCAGGAAGCGGCTGGGCCGCCGGGCCCGCCCGCCCGGGGACCGGGCCGTGGCGTACGACAGCCAGAGCCACTGCCGGGCGCGGGTCACCCCGACGTAGAGCAGCCGGCGTTCCTCCTCCACCTGCTCGACGGTGCGCGCGTACGTGGTGGGCAGGGTGCCCTCGGAGAGCCCGACCAGGAAGACCGCGTCCCACTCCAGCCCCTTGGCGGAGTGCAGCGAGGCCAGGGTCACCCCGTCCACGGTCGGCACGTGCTGCTGGGCGGCCCGCCGGGCCAGCTCCTCGTTGAAGTCGGCCAGCGTCACTGGTCGCTCGATCGCGGCGGCCTCCCCGATGAGCGTCACCTCACCGGTCGCGGCGTACTCCTCGGCGAGCTGGACCAGCGCGGCCAGGGCCTCCCAGCGCTCCCGGGCGGCGCCGCCCGGCGGCGGGGCGTCCGGCGCCCAGCCGACCGCGGCCAGCGCCTCCCGCACCGCGACCGGCGGCGGGGTCTCGCCGGGGATCGAGCGGGTGGCCGCGCGCAGCGCCACCATCGCCTGGCGCACCTCGACCCGCTCGAAGAAGCGCTCGGCGCCCTGTACCAGGTACGGCACCTCGGCCTCGGTGAGCGCCTTCTCGTACGCCTCGGACTGCGCGTTGGTGCGGAACAGCACGGCGATCTCCCGGGCCGGCGTGCCCGCGTCGATCATGGCCCGGCAGCGGGCCGCCACCGCCGCCGCCTCGGCCGGCTCGTCAGTGAAGATCCGCAGGTCCGGCTCCGGGCCGGCCGGCCGCTGGCCGACCAGTTCCAACCGCAACCGCGCCTCGGTGCCCCGGGCCTGGGAGATCACCGCGTTGGCCAGCCCCACCACCTGGGGCGTGGAGCGGTAGTCGCGGACCAGCCGGACCACGGTGGCGGTGCGGTACCGGCGCGGGAAGTCGACCAGGTACGACGAGCTGGCGCCGGTGAACGAGTAGATGGTCTGGCTGGCGTCGCCTACCACGGTGAGGTCGTCCCGCCCACCCAGCCACGCCTCCAGCAGCCGCTGCTGGAGCGGGTTGACGTCCTGGTACTCGTCGACGACGAGGTGCCGGTACTGGCCGCGTACCTGCTCGGCGACGTCGGGGTGCTCCTCGATCCCCCAGACCGCGGCCCGCAGCATGTCCTCGAAGTCGATCACACCGTTGGCGCGCTTGGTCCGCTCGTACGCGGCGAAGACCTCGGCCACCTTGGCCGGCTCGTGCGGGGTGTCGCGCAGCGCCTTGGCCGCGGCCACCACGTACTCCCCAGGCTCGACCAGCGACGACTTGGCCCACTCGATCTCACCGGCCAGGTCCCGGGCGGCGGCCCGGTCGGCGCGCAGGCCGACCTTGGCGGCGGCGAGGGTGACCAGCCGGACCTTGCTGTCCAGCAGCTCGGGCATGGCCCGCCCCTCCAGCAGCCGGGGGGCGAAGTAGCGGACCTGGCGCAGTGCCGCGGCGTGGAACGTGCGCGCCTGCACCCCGGGCACCCCGAAGCCGGTGAGCCGGCTGCGCAGCTCGGCCGCGGCGCGGGCGGTGAAGGTCACCGCGAGCACGTGCCGGGCGGAGATCTCCCCGCTCAGCGCCCGGTACGCGATCCGGGAGGTCACCGCCCGGGTCTTGCCGGTGCCGGCCCCGGCCAGCACGCAGACCGGGCCGGCGGGGGCGGTGACCGCGGAGCGCTGCTCCGGATCCAGCCCGGCCAGCACCCGCTCCGCCGCTGAGTGAACCACCACAGCCAGGAATCATCTCAGCTTCGACCGACGTTGCAGTGGTTAGCCTGGCCTGACCGGACCGGGCGCGAGCCACTTGGAGGGCCTGAGCATGTTGACGATGTATTCCACCCCCTGGTGCGGCTACTGCCACCGGCTCAAGTCGCAGCTGGACCGAGAGGGCATCGGGTACGAGGTGGTCGACATCGAGCAGGACCCGAAGGCCGCCGAGTTCGTGATGAGCGTGAACGGCGGCAACCAGACGGTGCCGACGCTGCGCTTCGCCGACGGCAGCGCCCTGACCAACCCCTCGATCAAGCAGGTCAAGGACCACCTCACCACGATCGCCTGACCCGGCATCGCCGCGGTTGATCATGGAGTTGGCGGGGTCCGTCGCGGCGGGCCGCACCGCCGACTCCATGATCGACCGCCACGGCGGCGGGCCGGCGAGGGGACGGGATCGGGAGTCGGGTCGGGGTGGCGGGCGGTGCGCCGGGTGGGGCGGACAGCCGGCGGCCGTGCCAGAGGTAGCCGCCGGCGGCCGTGGTGATCAGCCCGACCAGCACGAAGAGCAGCCGGTAGTCGAGCACCCCGACGAGCAGGGCGCCCGCCCCGATCGAGATCGCCTGCGGGCCGCTGACCAGCGCCTCCGAGGCGGCGGCGACCCGGCCGAGCAGTCCGGGCGGGGTACGCCGCTGCACCAGCGTGTTCAACCCCACCATGATCAGCGGTAGGGAGAGGCCGGCCAGCAGCAGCGCCGCGAAGCCGAGCCAGAGGTGCGGGTACGCCAGGGCCAGCGCCGCCGGGCCGAAGAGGGTCACCCCGGCCGCGAGCGCGCCCAGCTCGCCGACCCGACGCACCACGGTGGGTGAGAGCAGCCCGCCGATCAGCCCACCGATGCCCTGCACGGTCACCAGCACGCCGACGAACGCCGCGTCGCGGCGCAGCCCCAGGTCGACGTACGCGAAGATCAGCGACTCGCTGAACCCCATCACCAGCGAGCCCAGGCCGTACCCGATCAGGGCCCGGCGCAGCGCCGGCTCGCCGGCCAGATGGCGCAGCCCGGCGCCCAGTTCGGCCGGCCAGCGCAGCGCGGCGGCCGACGGTGGCGTCTCGGCCGCCCGCAGGGCGCCGACCACCGTGCCGGCCGTCAGGAAGCCGGTCATCGCCAGGGCGACCAGCAGCCAGCCGCCGACGGCCGCGTAGAGCGCGGCGCCGGCGAGCGGCCCGACCAACCGCAGTCCCTGCCGGACGGTCTGCAGCACGCCGTTCGCGTCGGCCAGCAGCTCGACCGGCACCAGTTGCCGGACCAGTCCGCTGAGCGCGGCGCTGAGCGTGATGTAGGACAGTCCGTACAGGCCGGCGACCACGTAGATCACCCAGACGTCCGCTCGGTCGCGGACCGCGAAGAGCGGGGTGAGCAGCACCGCCGTGGTGAGGTTCGCGACCACGAAGAACGGCCGGCGGGGGTACCGGTCGACCACCCAGCCGACGAGCGGGGCCAGCACCATCGGCGCGATGATCGCGAAGATGGTGGCACCGGCCAGCCCGTCCGATCCGGTCAGGTCCTTCACCCAGATCGCCAAGGCGAGCAGCAGGATCGACTCGGCGGCCATGCTGGCCAGCACGGCCGCGAAGAGCAGGCGGAAGTCGGGGCGGCGCAGGACGGTGCGCATGGGTCCCTCCTCTTTTCTTCGAGACACGCCCCTTGCCGGAACCTCCGGCGCCGGTCGCGACGTCCATACTGACCGTGGGGGGCGAATTTCATACAGTTACCGTCGCGTCGGCGGCGGTCGACGGAGAAGAGGACGAAGTGCCTCCTGCCGTACCCAGCCCGATCCTGCGACGTCGCCGGTTGGGCACCGAACTACGCCGTCTCCGCGAGCTCGCCGGCCTGACCGGGGATCAGGTCATCGAGCGGATCGGCTGGGCCTCCGCGTCCAAGCTGTCCCGACTGGAGAACGGCCGCAGCCGGCCGGACCCGGAGGACGTGCGGATCCTGCTCGACCTGTACGGGGTGGACGCCGAGTCCCGCGACGAGCTGCTCGGCATCACCCAGGAGGCCGGGGACATGCGGGGGTGGCTGCTGAAGAACTACCCGGTGATGACCCAGCAGCAGCGCGGCTGGGCCGAGCTGGAGGCGGGCTGCGCCGCCATCTCGGAATACAACCCGGTCCTGGTGCCCGGCCTGTTGCAGACCCCCGGGTACGCCCGGCTGCGGATCCTCTCGGCCCGCCAGGTCGACGAGCGGGCCGGTGACCCGGAGCCGGTCGAGGACGCCGACACCGAGGTACGCGCCCGGCTCGCCCGGCAGTCGCTGCTCACCCGCCCCGACGCGCCGCGGTACACCGCGGTGCTGGAGGAGGCGGCCCTGGGACACCGGGCCGGCTCGCCGGAGGTGCTGCGCGAGCAGCTCGCCCACCTCTGCGAGCTGGCCATGCTGCCGAACGTCACGCTGCACCTGCTGCACCGGGACACCCGGATCGCCGACTGCTACCTGCCGCCGACCGCGTTCTCGCTGTACCGGTTCGCCGATCCGCAGGATCCGGAGACGCTGGCGATCGAAGGCGGCTTCACCGACGTCATGTCAACCGAGGTAAACACCTTAAATCGCTATAAAGTGGTGTTCGAGTGGCTATGCTCGGCGGCGCTCCCCGAGACGGACACCGTCACCTGGCTCTTCGAGGCCGCGGGGCGGCTCTCCGACGCGGCGGCTCCGTCCACGGTGGCGTACGGATCGGCAACGGCGCCGGTCCAGCGCCGCCCTTCCGGGCGCCTGACGGACCGGTGATCCCGGCCCCGTCGTGGCGTGCCGGGCCACTCGTTCCCCATCGGAGCAGTGTCACCATCAGGAGCAGAACCATGAACGAGATCGGCCGCACGTCCGCCCTCGCCCGCGAACTCGCCAGCGCGCCCTGGCGCACCAGCACCAGAAGCCAGACCTCGAACTGCGTGGAGGTCGCCCCGCTGCGCACCGGACCGGCCGCGGTCGCCCTCCGCGACAGCAAGGACCGCGGGGGCCCGGTGCTGCTGTTCAACCGGGCCGGCTGGCTCGGTTTCATCACCGGGGCGAAGAACGGACAGTTCGATCTGAACTGATCCCCCGACCGGGACGGGGCCGTCGGCGTGACGCCGGCGGCCCCGTCGGCGTCTTCGGCCGACGACCCCGTTGAGCAGGCGTCATCCGATCGGACGACGGCTCGCACCAATAGGCGCGTTTCACTTGCTGGGACGACCTCGCGGCGTAACATGACGCAAGAGTGACGTGGAAGTTCCAGCGGGTATTCGTTCGTCGCGGTTCATCGGGAGACACCCATGCGGTTCCTGATCGTACGCACCGACATCCGCGCCGCCGCCGACGGTGAGATCGCGGCAGCCTGGGCCGGCGGCGGCCGGCTGCGCGACGAGAGGGCCACGCCGGAGGCCCGCCGGCAGGTGGTGCACGCCGAGGACCGCGAGGCCGCGCTGGTGCTGGCCCGGGCGCTCGCCACGGTGGGCGCGGTCCGCTGCGGCCGGCAGCGGGTCAAGGTGCTCGCCCTCGACGAGGTGCCCCACGGCCTGTACCGGGAAGGCGGCTGACCTCATCGGACGTCCGTCGTGGCCGGCTCCCCCGCCGTGTTCCTCGCCCGCCGCGCCACGACGGCCCCCGGTCCCGGCCCGTGACCGTCGCGGCAACGGCGGTCCGGGCCGGGACCTCGTACGGCACCGGGCGGGCCGGTCCTGGCCGGCATCGTCGCCGACGCGCCGGCGACCAGGGTCAGTGCCCGCCGTCCAACCAGCCGTCCAGCCAGCGGTGGATCAGGAACAGCGCGATCGACGCCGGCGGCGGGAGCACCAGCAGCTCACCGTCGCCGGTGTCCACGTCCCGGCCCGCCAGCGCCGCTCCGATCTCGCGCCGGGTGAACCAGCGGGCGTGGGCGATCTCCACCGGGTCGACCCGTACCGGGGCGTCGGCGTCCGCCCGGGCCAGGAAGCCCAGCATCAGCGAGCCCGGGAACGGCCAGGCCTGGCTGCCCGCGTACGCGATGCCCTCGACCGCGACGCCGACCTCCTCGCGCACCTCGCGCAGCACCGCCGCCTCCGCCGACTCCCCCGGCTCGACGTACCCGGCGAGGCAGGAGTAGCGCCGCCGGCCCGGCACGCCCGGCCAGGCGGCGTTGTTGCCGAGCAGGCAGCGCCCGTCCGGGCCGGCCCCGCCGTCGTGCACCAGCACGATCATCGCCGGATCGGTACGCGGCCAGGCCCGGTCCCCGGCCGGGTCGATCCGCGACCAGCCGGCCTCGTCCACCTGCGTCGGCCGGCCGGACCCGGCCGAGTAGCCGTGCCGAAGATGCCAGTTCAGCAGGGCGAGCGCGGTGGTGAAGATGCCGGCGTCCCGGTCGGTCAGCAGGTGGCCGACGTCGCGCAGGTGCACCGCTCGGGCGCCGGGCAGCTCGGGCAGCGGGCCGTCCACCGCGAAGACCGGCACCCCGTCCGGCTCGACGCCGAGGAACATCGGCACCGAGCGGGGCACCTCGGGCAGCTCGCCCGAGCCGAGCAGCACCAGCTCCGGTGGGGCGGCCGCGCCACGAACCAGGGCTCGGCCCTCGGCGGTCGAGTCCAGCACCAGCACCCGGGCCCGTTCCCAGGCCTCGGCCAGCCACTGGGGGTCGGTACGGCGGTGCGCGGCCCGGTCCAGGGTGGACCGGGCCAGCGGTGGCACCGACTCGCCGCTCACGACCCGGCCGCCACCCGCCGCACCGGGGTCAACGCGGCCAACTGCCCCTCGACGCGCTCGGCGTCGCCGAGCACCACGGTCACCGCCCCGGCCGGGGCCAGGTAGCGGGCCGCCGCCGCGGCGACGTCGTCCACGGTCGCCTTCGCCAACCGGGCCGCGTGCTCGGCCAGGAAGTCCAGGCGCAGCCCGTTGCCCGCGTACGCGCTGGTCAGCGACGCGAGGCCGGCCTGGGTGGACATGCCGAGCTGGAGCGTGCCGAGCGCGTACTGCCGGGCCTGCTCCAGCTCGTCCGGCTTCGGCGGCAGGCAGGCCAGCCGGCCCAGCTCGTACCTGGTCTCCAGCAGCGCCGGGCCGGTCACCTCGGTGGCCACCTCGGCGGCGGCGACCAGCACCGAACCGGCCACCGAATGCTCGATCCCCGAGTGCGGCCCGTACGTGTAGCCCTTGTCCTCGCGGATATTCTCCGTCCAGCGGGAGGAGAAGTAGCCGCCGAAGAGCAGGTTCGCCAGTTGCAGCGCGGCGTGGTCGGGATGGGTGCGGGGCACCGCCGGCAGGGCGACGCGCAGCGACGACTGCACCGCGCCGGGCCGGTCCACCAGCAGCAACGGGCCGGCCTCCAGCGGCGGCGCGGGTGGCAGCTCGGCCTCCTGCCCCGGCCCGGTCCAGCCCGCGAGGGCCTGCTCGGCGGCCTCCACGGCGCGGTCCGGCTGCACGTCGCCGACCAGCACCAGCACCGCGCCGGCCGGGTGCACCCGCTCGGCGTGCAGCCGGCGCAGGGCGGCCGGGCGGACCGCCCGGACCTGGTCCGGCTCGGGGGTCTGCACGGCGTACGGGTGCCGGCCGTAGATCCGCTTCAGCAGCGCCGTCCGGGCCAGGTGGGCCGGCTGGCTCTGGGCGACCTGGATCCGGTCGACCAGCCGCTCCCGCTCGGTCTGCACCCAGTCGGCCGGGTAGGCCGCCCCGGTGAGCACGTCGGCCAGGATCTCCAGCATCCGGTCCAGCCCGGTGACCAGGCTCGCCCCGGAGAGCATCAGCCGGTCCGGGTCGATGCCGGCGGAGAGCCCGCCGCCGACCTTCTGCAGCTCGGCGGCGATCTGGGTGGCGCTGTGGGTCGCCGTTCCGGACAGGATGGTCTGCGCGAGCGTGGCGCCACGGGCCAGGTGTGCCTGACCGAAGGGCATCCAGAGCCGCAGCTCCACCAGGGGGACCGCCGGCCGGCGTACGGCGATCACGGTGAGCCCGTTGTCGAGCGTCCGCTCGGCCTGCTTCGGCACCTTCAGCTGCCGGGTCGGGCCGAGCGCCGGCAGCGCCCGGGTATCCGTCTGAACGGTTGCCGTCACTGAACCGTCTTCCGTTCGCGACTGCGGGGCTCGCAAAACCGGCTCACTCCTCGCGCTCACCGAGCCTCCTTCATTCGCGACTGCGGGGC
>NZ_JBFAID010000012.1:0-76098 GCF_040654475.1 Micromonospora sp. NPDC050686 | reverse complement strand
GGCTCGCAAAACCGGCTCACTCCTCGCGCTCACCGAGCCTCCTTCATTCGCGACTGCGGGGCTCGCAAAACCGGCTCGCTCCTCGCGCTCACCGAGCCTCCTTCATTCGCGACTGCGGGGCTCGCAAAACCGGCTCGCTCCTCGCGCTCACCGAGCACCTCCCGCGATGACCTCGACGGATGCCCGCCGCTGCGGCCGCAGGGTGGCGGCGGCGGCGCGGACCTGCTCGTCGGTGACCTCACCGACCAGCCGGGGCAGTTCGTTGAGCAACCCCGGATCGTCGCGCTGCTGTTCCAGCACCGCCATCCGCAGCGCCCGGCCCAGCACCGCGTCGGTGTCGCGCAGCAGGTGGGTGGCCATCCGGGCCTGGGTACGGGCCAGCTCGCCCTCGGTGAGCCCGTCAGTGGCCAGCCGGTCCAACTCCTCGTCGAACGTGCGCAGCACCTTGTCCACGTCGCCGCCGGGCGGCAGGTGCGCCTGGAGCAGCAACGCGGTCGGGTCGCGCACGTCGAACGGGTCACCCATGAAGCCCAGGTAGCCGCCGAGGCCGGTGACCGTCCGGTCCCGCTGGACCAGGCGTTCGACCAGCCGGGACGCGTCGCCGTCGGTGAGCACCTCGGCCAGCACCACGTACGGCAGGTAGCCGGCGAAGTCGCTGGCCGGGTCCGGCACCCGCCAGGCGCAGGCCACCGCCGGCAGCGGCGCCAGCGCGTCGGTGTACGCGGTGCGCCGCTCGGCGGGCAGGTCGGGCTCGGTGAAGTCGGGCCGGGACGGCGCCGGCCGGGCCGGCACGTCGCCGAAGTGCCGCTCGATCAGCCCGGTCGCCTCGGCCACGTCCACGTCGCCGCTGACCGCCAGCACCGCGTTGCCGCAGGCGTAGTAGCGGCGGAAGAAGTCGGCCGCGTCGGCGACGGTCGCCGACTCCAGGTCGTCGAAGGAGCCGTAGCCGTCGTGCGCGTTGGGGAAGGTGTCGAACATCACCGGCGGCAGTTTCAGCCAGGGAAACCCGCCGTACGGCCGGTTCAGCACGTTGACCCGGATCTCCTCCTTGACCACGTCGACCTGGTTGCGGAGGTTCTCCTCGGTCAGCCGGGGCCCCCGCATCCGGTCGGCCTCCAGGAAGAGCGCCCGCTCCAGCGCGTTGCTCGGCAACGTCTCGAAGTAGTCGGTGTAGTCCAGGTGGGTGGAGCCGTTGAAGGTGCCGCCGGCGCCCTGGACGTGCCGGAAGTGGGCCAGCTTCTCCAGGTTCTCCGAGCCCTGGAACATCAGGTGCTCGAAGAGGTGGGCGAAGCCCGTCCGGCCCTCCGGTTCGGATCGGATGCCGACGTCGTAGACGACGGCCACGCCGATGACCGGCGCGCTGCGATCGGGGGTGAGGACGACCCGCAGGCCGTTGTCGAGCGTGAACCGCTCGACCGGATATTTCGTCGCTGGAATTCTCGATCTCCGCGCCGCCACGGCTCGACCCTAGCGCGTCGGGACCCGGCGCACCGGTCTCCTCGCCCGTCCCAGCATGCGGTCCACTCTTGACGCCGGTCACGGCCCAGCCCACTCTTCCTACCAACTAAGTAGGAATACTGCGGATTGGATCGACGATGAGACGGCTCCCCTTCCGTCGCCTGGTCTCCCTGGCCACCCTCGCCGTGCTCGGCGCGGCCACCCTCGGCGCGACGGCGGCCTGCGGTGCGGACAGCGCCGGCGGCGACTCGGGCCCGGTAACCCTGCGGCTCGGCTACTTCCCCAACATCACCCACGCACCCGCCGTGGTGGGCGTCGAGAGGGGCATCTTCGCCGAGAAACTCGGCAGCAGCGCCAAGCTGGAGACCAAGACCTTCAACGCCGGCCCGTCCGCCGTCGAGGCGCTCTTCTCCGGCGCGATCGACGCCACGTACATCGGTCCGAACCCGACGGTGAACGCGTTCTCCAAGTCCAAGGGGGAGGCGGTCCGGGTCATCTCCGGCGCCGCCTCCGGCGGCGTCGCGCTGGTGGTCAAGCCGGAGATCACCTCGGTGGAGCAGCTGCGCGGCAAGGAGATCGCCACCCCGCAGCTCGGCAACACCCAGGACGTGGCGCTGCGCTACTGGCTCAAGGAGAAGGGACTGACCACCACCAAGGAGGGTGGCGGCGACGTCAAGGTCGTCCCGCAGGAGAACGCGCAGACGGTGGACACCTTCGCCAGCGGTGCGATCGACGGCGCCTGGGTGCCCGAGCCGTTCGTCTCCCGGCTGGTCAGCGCCGGCGGCAGGGTGCTGGTCGACGAGCGGGACCTGTGGCCGGACAAGAAGTTCGTGATCACCAACCTGATCGTCAGCACCAGGTTCCTCAAGGCCCACCCCGACGTGGTGAAGAAGCTGGTCGAGGGCCAGGTCGCGGCCGACGAGTTCGTCAACACCAAGCCGGACGAGTCGCAGCAGGCCATCTCCGCTCACCTCGGCAAGATCACCGGCAAGCCGCTGGACGTCAAGCTGATCCAGCAGGCCTGGCCCACGCTCGAGTTCACCAACGACCCGGTCGCGTCCTCCCTGAAGACCGGGCTGGACCACGCGGTCGCCGTCGAGCTGACCCAGCCGGTCGACCTGACCGGCCTCTACGACCTGACGTTCCTCAACGAGGTGCTGAAGGCGCAGGGCAAGCCCGGGGTCACCCAGCCGTGACGTCGACCACGACGACGCCGCGCGGCGCGACCGGCTCGGTCGCGCTGCGCGGCGTGACCAAGGTGTACGGCCAGGGCGAGCACGCCGTCCTGGCCCTCGACGGGGTCTCCCTCGACGTCGCCCCCGGCGAGTTCGTCTGCCTGGTCGGCGCGTCCGGCTGCGGCAAGAGCACCCTGCTCAACCTGGTCGCCGGGCTGGACGGGATCAGCGGCGGGGCGATCGAGCTGGGCGAGGGCGTCAACCCGGGCCTGATGTTCCAGGAGCCGGCCCTGTTCCCCTGGCTGACCGTCGAGGGCAACGTCGAGGTGCCGCTCAAGCTGCGCGGGCTCCCGCGCGAGCGGCGCAAGGCCCGGGTGGCCGAGCTGCTGCGCACGGTCCACCTCGCCGACTTCGGCCGCAAGCGCCCGCACCAGCTCTCCGGCGGGATGCGGCAGCGGGTCGCGCTCGCCCGCACGCTCGCGCTGGACACCCCGGTGCTGCTGATGGACGAGCCGTTCGGCGCGCTGGACGCGATGACCCGGGACATCCTGCACGACGAGCTGGAGCGGATCTGGTCCGAGCGGCAGCTCACCGTGCTCTTCGTGACCCACAACGTCCGGGAGGCGGCCCGGCTGGCCGACCGGATCATCCTGCTCTCCAGCCGGCCCGGCCGGATCATCTGGTCCACCGAGGTCGAAGTGCCCCGGCCACGACGGATCGACTCCCCGGAGATCGCGACCATCGCGGCCGAGGTCACCGACCGGCTGCGTACGGAGGTGGGCCGGCATGGCCAGTGACACCCTCGCCGGCACACCGCGCACCGAGGCCGAGATCTCCGGCCTCGACGCGCTGGAGATCGCCGGCCGGCGGACGACCTCGTCCCGCCTGCGCCGGGCCTGGTCGGCGCTCTGGCCGAAGCTGGCCGCGCTGGCCCTGGCCATCGCGTTCTGGCAGGCGGTGGTGTGGGCCGGCTGGAAGGACCCGTGGGCGCTGCCCGGCCCCGCCGTGGTGTTCCAGGACCTGGCCGAGTACCTGGCCAGCCCGGCCCTCTGGCACGGCCTGGCCACCACCGGCCGACGGGCCACCGTGGGCTTCGCCGCCGCGGTCGCCGTCGGGCTGGTGCTCGGCCTCGCCGTCGCGCGGGTGAAGGTGCTCCGCGCCGCACTCGGCTCGATGATCACCGCGTTGCAGACCATGCCGTCGATCGCCTGGTTCCCGCTGGCCATCCTGCTCTTCCAGCTCAGCGAGGAGGCGATCTTCTTCGTGGTGGTGCTCGGCGCCGCCCCGTCGGTCGCCAACGGCGTGATCCACGGGGTGGACTACGTGCCCCCGCTGCTGGTACGGGCCGGTCGCAACCTCGGCGCCCGCGGGCTCGACCTCTACCGGTACGTGATCGCGCCGGCCGCCTTGCCCGCCATCGTGGCCGGGCTCAAGCAGGGCTGGGCCTTCGCCTGGCGCAGCCTGATGGCCGGTGAACTGCTGGTGGTCATCGCCACCCGGACGTCCATCGGCGCCCAGCTGACCTATGCCCGGGAACTCAACGAGGCGCCCCGGCTGATGGCCGTCATGATCGTCATTCTGGTGCTGGGGCTGGTGGTGGACGCCGCGTTCGGCGCGGCCGACAAGGCGGTCCGGCGCCGCTGGGGCGTACTGGACCAGGCCACCTGAGCCGTGTACGACTCGGCCCGCGCCGACCACGCCACCTGCTGGTCCGGTGGGATTCCTCGGCCAGCCACTGACCGGACGTGCCCCGGGCCCCGCTGGCCGCGGGACCCGGGCACCTGACCGGTCAGGCGGTGCGGGGGCGGCGGCGGGGACGCCGGGACCGGCCGGCGGCGCTGTGCGACGCACGTCCGCCCTGGTCGGTGCCGTCCACGGCCCGCGCGCCGCCGGCGGCCCGCGGGCTTCCGGCCGGGTGCGGGGTGCTCCTGGTACGCCGGCCGCCGCCGGCCGTGCCCCGCGCCGCCGCCGGCTGCGGGGTGACGATGGTCACCGGCTCGCCGGACGGCTCCCGGGCCCCGGTGACCCGGGACAGCGCCTCGTCACCGAGCCGCACCTGGGTCGACTGCGGCTTGATGCCGGCCACGCTCATCAGCCGGGACACGTCCCGGCGCTGCTCGGGCAGGACCAGGGTGACCACGGTGCCGGACTCCCCCGCCCGGGCGGTACGCCCACCCCGGTGCAGGTAGTCCTTCGCCTCGGTCGGCGGGTCCACGTTGACCACCATGTCCAGGCCGTCGACGTGGATGCCGCGGGCCGCCACGTCCGTGGCCACCAGCGCGGTCACCTGGCCGGTGCGGAACTGCTCCAGGATCCGGGTGCGCTGCGGCTGGGACTTGCCGCCGTGCAGCGCCGCGGCGCGTACCCCCTTGGCGAGCAACTGGCGGGCGAGCCGGTCGGCACGGTGCTTGGTCCCCATGAACAGGATGGTGCGGCCCTCGCGGGCGGCGATCTGGGTGAGCGCGGCGGGCTTGTCGGCCGCGTCGACGTGCAGCACGTGGTGGGTCATCGCGGTGACCGTGGCGGTGCCCGGGTCCACCGAGTGCGACACCGGGTTGCTGAGGAAGCGGCGGACCAGCCGGTCCACGCCGCCGTCCAGGGTGGCCGAGAAGAGCATCCGCTGGCCGTCCGGGGCGACCTGCTCCAGCAGCTTGGTCACCTGCGGCAGGAAGCCCATGTCGGCCATCTGGTCGGCCTCGTCGAGCACCGTGATCGCGACCTCGCCGAGCCGCGCGTCGCCCCGGTTGATCAGGTCGTGCAGCCGGCCGGGGGTCGCCACGACCACCTCGGCGCCGGCCCGCAGGGCGTCCGCCTGCCGCTGCAGCGACAGGCCGCCGACGACGGTGGCGCAGCGCAGCCCGAGGGCCTTCGCGTACGGGGCGAGGGCGGTGGTGACCTGCTGGGCCAGCTCCCGGGTCGGCACCAGCACCAGGGCCAGCGGGCGACCCGGGCGAGCCCGACGGCCGGCGGTGCGGGACAGCAGCGGCAGACCGAAGGCGAGCGTCTTGCCCGAGCCGGTACGGCCGCGGCCGAGCACGTCCCGGCCGGCGAGCGAGTCCGGCAGGGTGGCCGTCTGGATCGGGAACGGCTCGACGATGCCCTGCGCGGTCAGCTCGGCGACCAGCGCGGGAGCCAGCCCGGTGGCGGCGAAGGTGGGAATGGTCATGGTCATGCGGAATGCCTTCCTCGACGCGGCACGTGTCGAGGAGGGGCACCGAACGAACGGCGCCCGCACCGGCGAAGAGCAGTGCCGGTGGTCACAAGCACGAACCGAAGGGGGTACGGGCGGTCCGCCCACGCCGTGGACCCGAACGGATCGGGTCCTCGCCGGCGCTCGGCGCGGCGAGAGTCACGGCGGGGCGGACCGGCCACGTCGCCGCGCCCTGAGGGCGCGGCGGTGGTGCTGGGTGATCCGGTGATCAGAGCGGGCGGATGTTCTCCGCCTGCGGGCCCTTCTGGCCCTGGGTGATCTCGAACTCGACCCGCTGGTTCTCGTCCAGGCTCCGGTAGCCGGAGGACTGGATCGCCGAGAAGTGGGCGAAGACGTCGGCGCCGCCGCCGTCCGGGGTGATGAAGCCGAAGCCCTTGTCAGCGTTGAACCACTTGACGGTGCCGATGGCCATGCTTTTCGTCTCCTTCGACGGAACGTCGGTCCCGCACCTGCTGCGGAACCGTGATGCGCGTCGCACCGGATGGCGCGTCACGCATGTCGCTGGTTGGTCGCCCCGCCCGGAAACTCCGGACACAACAAAGTGCGCCTGGGGCCACAATCCGCCAGGCGCACAAAAAGTCTGCTGGAAACCAAAACTGCAACGACGCCAACGTATCACGATTGTCGGCATCACACACCCCCGACCGTGGATTCCGGTACTCCGACGATCAGCGCGGCGAGCCCGTCGGCGTCGAGCAGGTCGGCCGGCCGCACGGTCATCCCGTCCCGGACGTAGTGGAAGGCGGCGCCCACCCGGTCGACCGGCACCCCGGCCAGCTCGGCCCAGGCCAGCCGGTAGACGGCCAGCTGCACGGCCACCGCCGCCGCCTCCCGTCCGGTGGGCTGCCGGCCGGTCTTCCAGTCGACCACGTCGTACCGGCCGCCGGGGCGGGTGAAGACGGCGTCCATCCGGCCGCGGACCACCACGCCGGCCAGCACGGTGGCGAACGGCACCTCCACCTCGACCGGCACCCGGTCGGCCCACTCGCTGGCCAGGAAGCGCTCCTGGAGCTCGCCCAGCGCCTCGTCGGGCGCGGCGTCGGAATCCGCCGCGCCGGGCAGCTCGTCCACGTCGAGCAGCCGGTCGGCGCCGAACCGCTGCTCCAGCCAGGCGTGGAAGGCGGTGCCCCGGCGGGCGTACGGGTTGGGCGCGGTGGGCATCGGGCGGCGCAGCGCCCGGGCCAGCGCCACCGGGTCCCGGCGCAGCGCGACCAACTGGGTCACCGACAGGTGGTCGGGCAGGGCCACCTCGACCGCCTCCGCCCGGCGCAGCAGCTCCGCCCGCTCGGCGAGGAGCAGGTCCGCCTCCCCCTGCCAGCGCGCCACCTGCGGATCGTCCTGGGCCGCGTCCGACGCCGGCTCCGGATCGGCCAGGAAGCGGCGGACCAGCGCGGCGGCCTCGGCCAGCGCCGGGCGGCGCGCGCCCAGCGGATCGGCGGGCCAGTCCGCCCGCAGCACCAGCTCGCTGGTGGGGTTGGCGGCGTCCCCCGGCGGCTCGGGCGCCCACTCGTCCACCAGCAGCCCGTCGCCACCGTCCAGGCAGGCGTCGTGCACCTCGCGCAGCAGCACCGAGGGGCCACGGAACCGCTTGGTCCCCTCGCCCCACCAGTAGCCCGAGCAGAGCAGCAGCCGCCGGGGCCGGGTCACCGCCACGTACGCCAGCCGGCGCTCCTCCCGCTCGTCGTGCGCCCGCCACGCGTCGGTGAAGTCCTCCACCGCCCGGGCCACGCCGCGCTGGTCCTCGGCCTCCGCCAGCGCCAACCCGGGCAGCCCGGCCGCGTCGCCGCGCAGCGGGAACGGCAGCACGCCCAGCCCGCCCAGCCAGTGGTCGGAGTTGCGCACCGGCCCCGGCCAGACGCCCCGGGTCAGCCCGGCGACCGCCACCACGTCCCACTCCAGGCCCTTGGCGGCGTGCGCGGTGAGCACCTGCACCGCGCCCTCCACCACCTCGACCTCGCCGGGGGCCAGCCCGCGTTCCTCGTCCTCGGCGGCGGCCAGGTAGGCCAGGAAACCGGCCAGCGTCGCGCCCGGGGTCTCCCCGCTGAACCGGGCCGCGACGTCGCCCAGGGCGTCCAGGTGGCCGCGGGCCAGGCCGGCGTCGCCGGTGCCGTCCCGGCCGGCCCGCACGGCCACCTCCACGTCCAGGCCGATGGTCCGCTCGATGTCCGCGATCAGCTCCGGCAGCGTCTGGTCCAGCCGGTAGCGCAACAGCGCCAGCTCCGTCCCGTACGCCCGCAGCCGGGCGTAGCCCTGGTCGGAGTACGCCTGCGCCGGCCCGGGATCGGCCAGCGCCTCGACCAGCGTCGCCTCGTCCAGCGCGTCCACGGTGATCTCCGGCCCGTCCGCGCCGGTGTGCTGCCGGCGGGCGCGGGCGATGGCCCGGGCCCGCCGGTGCAGGGCCACCAGGTCGCGCGGCCCGATCCGCCAGCGGGCGCCGGTGAGCAGCCGCAGCAGCGCCGCCCCGTCGGTCGGGTCGGCGAGCACCCGCAGCGTGCAGACCACGTCGCGGACCTCGGGGGTGTCCAGCAGGCCACCCAGGCCGACCACCTCGACGGGCAGCCCCCGGGCGCGCAGCGCCGCCTCGATCGCCGGGATCTGGCTGCGCAGCCGGACCAGCACGGCGGTGGTGGGCCGGTGCGGCACCGGGATGTGCTCGGGCAGCGCCGCCGGCATCCGGGCCGCCCCGCGCCAGGCGGCGAGGACGCCGTCGGCGATCCAGTCGGCCTCGTCGGCGTACGTCCGCAGCAGCGCGCAGTGCACGGTGCCGGCGGCCTGGCCGCGCGGGCTGCGGTGCGGGATCGGATCCTTGACGCTGAACGCGGCGTGCAGCTCGGGCACCTGGGCGCCGGCGGCCCGCAGCGGCGTGGCCAGCGCGTTCGCCACCCCGAGGATCTCCGGCCGGTTCCGCCAGCTGGTGGTGAGGCCGAGCGCGGGGGCGGGCGTGCCACCGGCGGCGGCGAAGTCGGTCGGGAAGCGTTCCAGCGTGCCGGCGCTGGCCCCCCGCCAGCCGTAGATGGACTGGCAGGGGTCGCCCACGGCGGTGACCGGGTGGCCGCCGCCGAAGAGCGCGTTCAGCAGCACCACCTGGGCGTGGCTGGTGTCCTGGTACTCGTCGAGCAGCACCACCCGGAAGCGGTCCCGCTCGATGGCTCCGACAGCGGGATGGTCGCGGGCCACCCGGGCGGCCCGGGCGAGCTGGTCGGCGAAGTCCATCGCCTCGAAGTCGTCCTTGCGCCGGGCGTACGCGCGCACCAGCGGCAGCAGCCGCAGCCGGGTCTGCTGCACGGCGAGGGCCTTGCGCACGTCGGCGTAGACCCGGCCGGGGCGGGACTGCACGTCGGCGAAGAACCGGCCGGTCCAGGCGGCCAGGTCGTCCGGGTCGACCAGGTGCTCGTCCAGCTCGCCGGCGAGCGCCAGCACCGCGTCGGTGACCGTGCTCGGCATCCGGTCCACCTCGGACATGTCCCCGTCGTAGTTGCGGACCAGCAGGTCCACCAGCTGCCACCGGGACGCCTCGGTGAGCAGCCGGGTGGACGGCTCGTAGCCGGCGCGCAGCCCGTGCTCGGTGACGATCCGGCCCGCGTACGAGTGGTAGGTGGAGATGGTCGGCTCGCCGGCGAGGGGGTCGTCCAGCGGGTCGCGCCCGCGCCGGCCCAGCCGCCGCACCAGCTGGCCCAGCCGGGTACGCACCCGGTGCGCCAGCTCGCCGGCCGCCTTGCGGGTGAAGGTGAGGCCGAGGACCTGCTCCGGCCGGACGTACGAGTTGGCCACCAGCCAGACCACCCGGGCGGCCATCGTCTCGGTCTTGCCGGAGCCGGCGCCGGCCACCACCAGCAGCGGCTCCACCGGGGCGGCGATGATCGCGGCCTGCTCCCGGGTCGGCGCCGGCAGCTTCAGCAGCCGGGCCAGCTCGACCGGGGTGTAGCGAGGGCCGGCGTCGGCCGTCCGGGGGGCCGGGGCGGCGGCGCCGAACAGCGCTGGCTGGGTCACCGCGGGTCGCCTTCGACCGCGGGTTCGTGCCGTACGCTCACTGGTCCTCCGCGGCGGGTCGGGTGGCCGGCGGCTCGACCACCTGCCGCCCCCGGCCGGAGACCGGGCAGCTGGTGCGCACCGGGCAGACCCGGCACTTGGCGTTGGCGACGGCGGCGAAGGTCGAGGCGGCCATCGTATCGGCGGTCCGCCGGACCAGCGCGGTGGCCCAGCCGGCCTCCGGCCCCTCCCCGGCGGCGGCCTGGGCCTGCTCCCTGGCCTCCTTCGCCCCGGTGCCGAGCTGCACCAGGGCGGCGCCGCCGGAGGAGTCGCCGTACTCGGCGAACGCCCCCGCCTCCACCGCCGCCTGGTACGCCCCGAGCTGCGGATGCTCGGCCACCTCCCGCTCGGTGACCGCGGTGGACTTGCCGGTCTTCAGGTCGATCACCACGAGCCGGCCGTCGGCGTCCACCTCCAGCCGGTCCACCCGCCCCTTCAGCTCGATCGGCCGGTGCGGGTCGTCCAGGCGCACCGCGAACTCGTGCTCGATGGCGAGCAGCCGGCGCGGGTTGCCGGCCAACCAGCGCAGCAGCTTGTCCACCATGGCCTCGGCCCGGGCCCGTTCCGGGCCGGCCATCCAGCGGGCGGCCAGCTCGATCGCGTCGAACCGGGCGGCCACGTACTCCAGCAGCGCGGTGCGGTCCGCGGTGGCGTCCTCGGCGAGCATGGCCGCGGCGTGCACCAGGTTGCCGACCCCCTGGGCGGCGCTGGCCGGCGGGCTCCCGCCGTGCCGTTCCAGCAGCCAGCGCAGGCTGCACCGCAGCGCGCTCTCCATCGCCGACGGGGTGACCCGGACCGGCTCCCCCTCCTCGACCAGCGGCCGGTCGTCGGAGAGCGGGCGCAGCCCCCACCACTCGTCGGGATGGGCGCCGGGCACGCCGGCCGCGGCCAGCCGGGCCAGCTCGGCCGCCGCGGCCCGCCGCCGGGCCGCCGGCGCGGCCGGGTCGATGACCGCGGTACGCAGCTCGGCGACCAGCGCGGAGAGGGTGAGCGCCCGGGGCGGCCGGGTGACCGGCAACTCCCCCGGCGGCCCGTCGTCATGCTCCTCGTCCCCGACCGCCACCGGCCCGCCGCCGTCCGCCCCGGCCGGCACGGGGCTCGGCCCGGACGGCACGGGGCTCGGCCCGGACGGCACGGGGCCGGGTTGCGGCCCGACCGGGGCCGGCCCGCCGCCGGTCGCGGGCGGCTCGGTCGCGCCCAGCTCGTGCAGGAAGCGGCTGGGCTGCTCCTCGTGGTCGTCGCCGCCGACCGCCGCCGAGGCGACCGCGGTGACCAGCAGCCGGCGCCGGGCCCGGGTCACCGCCACGTGGAACAGCCGGCGTTCCTCGTCGAGCAGAGCGGAGGTCTGGCCGACCAGGCTGGCCCGCAGCCCGCTGCCGTCGGCCCGCCCGGCCAGCACGTCGACCAGCCGCTCGGAGCCGAGCAGGCTGCCGCGCAGCCGCAGGTCGGGCCAGACGCCCTCCTGCACCCCGGCCACCGCGACCAGGTCCCACTCCAGCCCCTTCGCGGCGTGAGCGGTGAGCAGGCGTACCGCCTCGCCCCGGTCCGCGCTGGCGGCCAGCGTGTCCGCCGGCAGGTCCTGCCCGAGCACGTGGTCGAGGAACACCTCGGTACGCGCGCCGGGCAGCCGGTCGGTGAACCGGGCCGCCGCGTCGAAGAGCACCAGCACGGCGTCCAGGTCGCGGTCGGCCGCCTCGGCCCGCCAGCGCTGCGCGGTCTCGTGCTCGCCGGTGGCCGCCCGTCCCCGGGTGATCTCCCCGGCCCACCGTTCGGCCAGGCCGCTGGCGTGCCACACCGCCCAGAGCACGTCCTCGGCGGTGGCGTCGGGCCGCTCGGCGGTCTCCCGGGCGATGGCGAGCAGACCGGCGACGGCCTGCGCCGGCTCCGCCCACAGCCGGTCGATGCCGGTCAGCTCCTCCGGGTCGCGCAACGCGTCGACGATCAGCTCGCCGGAGGGCCGCCGGTCGCCGGTGGCGAGGGCCAGGGCGCGCAGGCCCTGCCGCAGCCGCCGCTCGGCCAGCGGGTCCGCGCCGCCGAGCGGCGAGTGCAGCAGCGCGACCGCGGCCTCCTCGTCGAGCCGTTCCGGCTCCAGGGCGCAGCGCAGCAGGAGCAGCAGCGGGGCGACCGCCGGCTGCAGGTGCAGCGGCAGGTCCTCGCCGTGCACCACGGTCGGCACGCCGGCGGCGTGCAGCGCCCGTTGCAGCGACGGCAGGCGCAGCGCGGTGGAGCGCACCAGCACCGCCATCCCCGACCAGGGCACCCCGTCGAGCAGGTGGGCGGTGCGCAGCGCGTGCGCCAGCCAGACCGCCTCGCTGGTGCTGGAGCGGAAGGTGCGTACCTCGACGGCGCCGGGTGGCGCGTCGGGCAGCGGGCGCAGCCGGCGGTGGGCCGCCGGACCCCGCAGCCGCCGGGCCAGCCGGCCGGTGGCGGCCAGCAGCCCCGGGCCGGCCCGGTAGGAGGTGGGCAGCACGACCTGCGCCGCCGGCGCCCCGGACGCCGTCCGGAACCGGTGCGGGAAGCCGGTGACGACGGCCGGGTCCGCGCCGCGGAAGGCGTACGTGGAGGAGTCGGGGTCGGCGAAGGCGACCAGTGGACGGCCGCCGCCGGCGATCACGTGCAGCAGCTCCTGCTGGGCCGGGTCGGTGTCGGCCAGCTCGTCGACGTAGACGTGGCCCAGCCGGCGGCGTTCGGCGTCGAGCAGCTCCGGGTCGTCGCGCAGCATGCCGGTCGCGGCCCGGACCAGCTCGGCCGGGTCGTACGCGACGGAGCCCCGGTTCGCGACGTCGCGCAGCGCGAGGACCGCCACGTACTCCCGGAGGAAGCGGGAGGCGGCCGGCCAGTCGGCGCGGCCCAGCCGCTCGCCCAGCCGGGCCAGGTCGGCCGGCCCGACCCCGCGCTCGGCGGCCCGCATCAGCAAATCCCGCAGCTGGGCGGCGAACGCCCTGGTCCGCAGCGCCGGGCGGAGGTCCTCCGGCCAGCCGACCGGGTCGTCGTCGGGCTCCTCGCCCACCACGTCGAGCAGCTCCCGGATGATCAGATCCTGCTCGGGGCCGGTGAGCAGCCGGGGGGACGGCTCGCCCCGCCCGGCCGCGGCCCGGCGCAGCAGCCCGAAGGCGTACGCCGGGAAGGTGCGCACCAGCGGCTCGCGCAGCACCCGGTGGCCGTCGGCGGCGATCCGGGCCTCCAGCCGGTGCCGCAGGTCGGTCGCCTGCCGCCGGCTGAAGGTGAGCACCAGGATCCGCTCCGGGTCGACCCCCTCGACAACCCGGGCGGCCACCGCCTCGACCAGGGTGCTGGTCTTGCCGGTGCCCGGCCCGCCGAGCACCAGCATCGGGCCGTCGGTGTGCGCCACCACCTCGGCCTGCACCGGATCCGCCACCCGGCCGACCGGAGTCTCGCCGGCCACTGGGTGGCCGTCCGGCGCGGGGTGCGCGGCATCGCCCGCCGACCCCTCCGGTCGGCGGCCCGCCTCGGCCACCCCAGTGGACCGACCGTCGCCCCGCGCATTCCCCCGCGCCGCCCCGCCGGCGGGGCCGTCCCCCCGGTCCGCCTCGGCAGGCCGACGCACCAGCCGGTACGCCTGCATCACCTCATCCCACCACGCCGGTACGACATCCGGGTCCTCCTCCCCCGCCGCCGCGCCCCACCTCACCTCGACGGCGCGGCGAACGGACGACGCGGCCGGACGAAGGCGACGGGCCGATCACTGTCCGTGGTCCTGCGCGGGGCGAGGACATTCGCGAGCGTGATACCCGAGAGGTATCAATATGACTCTCGGGTATCACGCTCGATCTTCCGACATCGGGGCAGCGGCCCGGGCCGCAGGAGCCGCAGCCGGGTGGGCGCGGCGGCGACGCGGCGGGGCGGGGCGGGGAGTCAGGTGAGCTGGGACTCGAGGGCGTCGAGGGCGGCGGGGACGGTGTCGGCCACCGCCAGCAGGCCGAGGCCGGCCGGCTTGAGGAAGGTCTGGTCGGCGAGGGCGGCGAGCCAGTCGACCAGCGGGCGGTAGAAGCCTTCGGCGTCCACGAGGGCCATCGGCTTGGCGTGCAGGGCGAGCGTGGCCGTGGTCCAGACCTCGAAGAGCTCGTCCAGCGTGCCCAGCCCGCCGGGCAGGGTGAGGAACGCGTCCGACTTCTCGATCATGAGGGTCTTGCGGCTGGCCATGCCGTCGGTGACCAGCAGCTCGTCGGAGGCGAGGTCGGCCACCTCCAGGTCCACCAGCGACTGCGGGATCACCCCGACGGTACGGCCGCCGGCCGCCCGGGCGCCGTCCGCCAGCGCGCCCATCATCCCGACGCAACCACCGCCGCTGACCAGGGTGTGCCCGCGCCGGGCCAGCTCCGCGCCGGTGGCGGCGGCGAGGTCCAGCCAGCGCTGGTCGAGGGTACGGGAGGAGGCGCAGAAGACGCAGATCGCCGCCACGGCTCAGATCTCCCCGCCCGGCCGGGACACGGATCGCGAGGTGGCCCCGCCGGCACCGTCCCGGTCGGGGGCCGCCTCGGCGGCCGCCCGCTGGTCGGCACCGGTGCGGGCGACCGACTCCTCGCGTACCGCCTCCTGCTCGGCGGAGAGCGCGGCCTCGGCCTTGACGATGTACCGCACCGCCTCCTGGACGTCGTCGGTGACGCAGATCAGCTCCAGGTCGACCAGGCTGATCTTGCCGTCGGCGGCCATGGCGTTCCGCAGCCAGTCCAGCAGCCCTCGCCAGTACGCCTCGCCCATCAGCACCACCGGGAACCGGGTGACCTTGCCGGTCTGCACCAGGGTCAGCGCCTCGAACAGCTCGTCCATGGTCCCGAAGCCGCCCGGCAGTACCACGAACGCCTGGGCGTACTTGACGAACATCGTCTTGCGGGCGAAGAAGTAGCGGAAGTCGATGGCCAGGTCGACCCAGTCGTTGAGGCCCTGCTCGAAGGGGAGCTCGATGCCGAGCCCGACGGAGAGCCCGCCGGCCTCGCTGGCGCCCCGGTTCGCCGCCTCCATGACCCCGGGGCCGCCGCCGGTGATGACCGCGTAGCCGGCGCGGGCCAGAGCGGCGCCCAGTTCCTCGGCCAGCCGGCACTCGGGGCTCTCCGGCGTGCTGCGGGCCGAACCGAAGACGCTGACCGCCGGCGGCAGGTCGGCCAGGGTGTCGAAACCCTCCACGAACTCCGACAGGATGCGCAGCGCGCGCCAGGCGTCCCGGGTCTTCCAGTCGCCCCGGCTGCGGGAGTCCAGCAGGCGCTGGTCGGCGGTGCTGGACGGGATGGCGCCCCGGCGCAACGTCACGGCGCCGCGGTGCCGTTCCCGCCCCGGATCGCGGCCGGGCTGCTGCTGCCCGTTGCTCTGGCTCATGAGGCAACGGTAGTGGAGCCGTCCGCCGCCGGGACGTGGGGCGGCGAGCCGGGAAATAGTTCGCGACCGTACGCAACCGATCGGGCCGCCCGGACGTCTTTATTCACATACCCGGTATGGCCGGGGTGCGCGACTTCGGGGGAGGAGCCAGCGTGATCAGTAGCAACGAGATGATCAGGATCCGGCGACAGATGCAGCGCCGGATCCAGGACGTGGTGGCCGAGCGCCGCCGTGCCCGGCAGCTGGAGACCCGCTCCGCCGACCTCCCCACCCCCACCGCCACCTCCGACTCCACCCACCCCGACCCCACCGTCCTGGCCCCCACCCACTGACCGCTACCACCCTCCCCACCCCGGGCCCGGGCCCCACCCCGACCCGGGGACGATCAAGGGGTTTGCGTCGCCGGGACGGGCTTCCGGCGACGCAAACCCCTTGGTCACTCGACGAGCGGCTTCCGGTCAGGCGGGGGCCAGCCAGCGGTGCAGGGTGGCGGCGCCGTCGCGGATCTTGGCGAGTTCGACGTGCTCGTCCCGGTGGTGGGCCAGGTTGGGGTCGCCGGGGCCGAAGTTGAGCGCGGGCACGCCCATCGCGGCGAACCGGGCCACGTCGGTCCAGCCGAGCTTGCCGATCGGGGCGGCGCCGACGGCAGCCAGGAACTCCCGCGCCGCCGGCGCGTCCAACCCGGGGGCCGCGCCGGGCGCCGAGTCGGTGACCGTCAGGTCGAAGCCGGCGAAGACCTCCCGCACGTGCGCCTCGGCGGCGGCCGGGTCGCGGTCCGGGGCGTACCGGTAGTTGATCTCGACAGCGCAGCGGTCCGGGATCACGTTGCCGGCCACGCCGCCGTGGATGCCGACCGCGTTCAACCCCTCCCGGTACTCGCAACCGTCGATGGTCACCCGGCGCGCCTCGTACGCCGCCAGCCGGCGCAGCACCTCACCGGCGGCGTGGACGGCGTTCACCCCGCGCCAGGAACGCGCGGCGTGGGCCCGGGCGCCGGTGGTGGTCACGGTCGCCCGCAGCACGCCCTGGCAGCCGGCCTCGACGATCCCGTAGGTCGGTTCGAGCAGCACCGCGAAGTCGGCCGCCAACCAGTCCGGATGCGCCTCGGCGAGCAGGGTGAGCCCGTTGTACCTCGACTCGATCTCCTCGGCCTCGTAGAAGAGGTACGTCACGTCGTACCGCGGGTCGGGCAGCGTCACCGCGAGGTGCAGCGCGAACGCCACCCCGGATTTCATGTCCGAGGTGCCGCAGCCGTACATCAGGTCGCCGCGCATGGTCGACGGCCAGTTGTCGTTGTGCGGCACGGTGTCCAGGTGGCCGGCGAGCACCACTCGCTGCCCCCGGCCCAGGTCGGTTCGGGCCATCACGGTGTTGGCGTACCGGTGGGTGGACAGGTGGGGTACCGACCGCAGCGCCTCCTCCACGCAGTCGGCGATCGCCTTCTCGTTGAGGGAGACGGACTCTATGTCGACCAGGGCACGGGTCAGCGCCACCGGATCGGCCAGCACCTCGGGGGTCAGCGGGTTCTGCATGATTCGCACGGTACCGTCAGGACCGTGAGGAGCACACAGTCTGCCTGGGGCATCGGCCTGGCCACGATCACCGCTGACGACCAGGTGCTCGACACCTGGTACCCGACCGGCAAGCTGGGCCTGGGCGAACTGCCCCTGGTCCCGGGGGAGGACGAGGCCGACGTGCTCGACCTGCCGCCCGGCGCGGTCGGCGAGCGGGCCCTGCCCGGCCTGCGTACGGTCGAGGTGACCACGGTGATCGGCTCGCTGGAGGACCCGATCAAGGATGCCGCCGACGCGTACCTCCGGTTGCACCTGCTCTCCCACCGCCTGGTGCGACCCAACGAGCTCAACCTCGACGGCATCTTCGGCAAGCTGGCCAACGTGGCCTGGACCTCCGCCGGGCCGTGCCCGCCGGAGCGGGTGGACGAGCTGCGCGTCATCGAGCGGGCCGCCGGCCGCCACCTGAGCGTGTACGGGGTGGACAAGTTCCCCCGGATGACCGACTACGTGGTCCCCGCCGGGGTGCGGATCGCCGACGCGGACCGGGTCCGGCTCGGCGCCCACCTCGCCTCGGGCACCACCGTCATGCACGAGGGCTTCGTCAACTTCAACGCCGGCACGCTGGGCACCTCGATGGTCGAGGGGCGGATCGTGCAGGGCGTGGTGGTCGGCGACGGCTCCGACATCGGCGGCGGTGCGTCGATCATGGGCACCCTCTCCGGCGGCGGCAAGGACAAGGTGCGCGTCGGCGAGCGGAGCCTGGTCGGCGCGAACGCCGGCGTCGGCATCTCACTCGGCGACGACTGCGTGGTCGAGGCGGGGTGCTACATCACCGCCGCCTCGAAGATCACCCTGCCGGACGGGCGGGTGGTCAAGGCCCGCGAGCTCTCCGGCGTCGACGGGCTGCTGTTCTGGCGCAACTCGGTCAGCGGCGCGCTGGAGGCGAAGCCGCGTACCGGCCGGGGCATCGAGCTGAACGCGGCGCTGCACGCCAACGACTGAGGTGGGCCCCTTCTCAACAGACGTCTGTTGAGAAGGGGCCCCGCCTTACGCTCTGGGCATGAGGTCGATGAGGGAACGCATGCTGGCGGGCGAGCCGTACATCGCCGAGGGCCCCGAGATCACGGCCGACCTGGACCGCGCCGCCCGGCTGGCGGAACGCTTCAACACCAGCGCCGCGACCGACCCGCAGGGACGGCTGGCCGCGCTGCGCGAGCTGCTCGGCTCGGTCGGCGAGGACACCTGGGTACGCCCGCCCTTCTACTGCGACTACGGCTACCAGATCCACCTGGGCCCGCGCTGCTTCGTCAACTTCAACGCGGTCTTCCTCGACGTCGCCCGGATCACCATCGGCGCGGACGTTCAGGTCGGACCGAACGTGCAACTGCTCACCGCCACCCATCCGGTCGAGCCGGAGGCCCGCCGGGCCAAGTGGGAGGGTTCGGCGCCGATCACCATCGGGGACAACGTCTGGCTCGGCGGTGGCGTCATCGTCCTGGCCGGCGTCACGATCGGCGCGAACACGGTCGTCGGCGCGGGCGCGCTGGTGACCCGCGACCTGCCACCGAACGTGGTCGCCGTTGGCAGCCCGGCCGCCCCGGTCCGTACCCTCTGAAGGCGCGCCACCTGCGGAAACGGCGATGGCGGGACACCCAGCGGCTTCCGTCACTCGGGCAGCGGGCCGGCTAGCCGGACCACCAGGTCGGCCCGGCCGGCGGTGCCGGCGACCAGCGCGGCGTTCGTCTCGTCGCTGCCGAGCGCCCAGGCCCGGGCCTGCTCCGGCGACCGCCCGTACGCCTCGTGCCGGGCGGTCAGCCGGCGCAGCCGCAGCTCCGCGTCCAGGTCCAGGAACCACGCCTGGTGCAGCAGCGCCCGGACCTCGTCCCACGGGAACTCGGGCAGCAGCAGGTAGTTGCCCTCGGTCACCACCAGCCGGACCTCCGGTGGCACCGCGATCGCCCCGGCGACCGGCTCCTCCAGGTCCCGGCGGAACCGGGGCGCGTAGACGATGGTCGGTTCCAGCCGGTGCAGCCGGCGCAGCAGGGCCACGTAGCCGTACGCGTCGAAGGTGTCCACCGCGCCCTTGCGCGCCTCCCGGCCGAGCCGGCGCAGCTCGGCCTGGGCCAGGTGGAAGCCGTCCATCGGCACCAGCCGGGCGGCCGGCCCGACCGCCTCGACGATCCGCTCGGCCAGGGTGGACTTCCCCACGCCGGGCGCCCCCGCGATGCCGAGCAGCTGGCGGGGCCCGTCGGCGGCGAGCGCCCTGGCCCGGGCCACCAGGTCGTCGAGCGGAAGCACCGTCGCCGGGATCATCAGCGCAGGACCGGCTCGCTGATGGTGAACCGCGCCTCGACGGCCGCGTGCACGCTCTGCGGCTGCGGGTCGAGCTCCAGCTCCGGCACGGCGTCGCCCGCGCCGCCCCCGGCGAACGCGGCCCGGGCGAACATCGGCCGGCCGCCGCCGTCGGTGTCGGCCAGCTCCAGCAGGGCGGTCACCCGGGCGCCGAGCGCCTCCGCGTACTCCCCGGCCCGGGCCAGCGCGTCGGCGATCGCCGCCCGCCGGGCCTCCCGGTACGCCGGGCTGTCCGGGCGCAGCGACCACCACGGCCCGGCGACCTCGACCTGGTCCTGGTCGGCCAGGCGCAGCATCAGCTCGCCCAGGTCGGTGAAGTCGGTCACGGTGACGGTGGTGGCGACGCTGCCGTGGTAGGCGACCACCCGCTCGCCGGAGCGCCGCGTCTCGGGGCGCACCCGCAGGTCACCGGTCTCCCGGTGGGCGATGACCGCCCCGTACGAGTCGAGCAGCACCCGCACCGCCGCGGCCCGCTCGGCGAGCCGGGTCAGCGTGGCCTCCCGGTCCCGGTCCCGGGCCGTCGCGGTCACCGTGAACCGGGCCAGCTCGGGCGGCACCTCGCGGTACGCCTCGCCCCGCACCGCCACCACCGGCCCGTCCACCATGACCACACCCTAACCGCGCGAGCCCCCCCGCCGGGCGGGCGCGGGTTAGCCCGGACGGTGCCCGTCGTACGCCACCACGCCGTCGCCGGTCCGGCAGCCGGTGAGGTATCCGCCGGCCGCGCCCAGCTCGCACAGGTAGGCCAGTTCACCCGCCGGGTCCCCGGCGAGCGGGAACTCGCGTCGCCCCGGACGGGAGCGCCGTCCGGCGAGCGCCAGGCGCGCAGACCGGGCCTGCTCGTACCGGTCGACCAGGGCGGGCAGGTCGTCGGCGCGCAGCGCCGCCGCCAGCTCGTCGAGGACCGCCCGTACCTCGTCGAGCTGCCGGAGCGCCTGCTCCCGGTTGTTCGCCAGCATGTCCGCCGTACGCCGGGCGGGGGTGCCGGCGACCCGGGTGCCGTCCCGGAAGCTGCCCGCGGCGAGCCCGAGCACGGCGTCCCGGAGCGGGGAGGCGGCCACCGCCCCGGCCAGGCCGCCGGCGAGCAGGTGCGGGACGTGCGACGCGAGCGCCACCACGGCGTCGTGCCCGGTCGCGGACATCGGCACCACCCGGGCGTCGAACACGTCGATCAGCAGCGCGGCCAGGGTGCGGAACGGCGCGATCCCGGCGGCGCTCGGGCAGAGCACCCAGGCGGCGCCGGCGAGCAGTCCCGGCTGCGCCGAGGTGAGGCCCGCGAACTCGGCGCCGGCCATCGGGTGGCCGGGGACGAACCGATCGGTCAGCCCGCGCTCGGCGGCGAACCCGGCCAGCGCCGCCTTGGTGCTGCCCACGTCGCTGATCGCGCAGCCCGGTCGGACGTGCGCCGCCACGGCCAGCAGGGTCTCCGGCAGGCTGGGCAGCGGGCCGCCGAGGAAGACCACGTCCCGGTCGCGGACCGCGTCGGCCAGCCGGTCCGCGAAGGCCAGACCCCGGCGTACGCCCTCCGCCCGGGTCGGCCCGTCCGGGTCCCAGGCGCGCACGTCGGCGCCCGCCTCGTGCAGCCGCAGCAGGATCGAGCCGCCGATGAGACCGGTGCCCACCACGGCGACCCGCGGGCCGGAAGTGTCCCCCATCACGTACCTCGACGGCCGGGTCAGGCCTCGGCGAGCCGGCCGGCGACCGCGGCGATGTGCTCGTCGGACTCGGTCAGCGCCGCCCGGACGTGCTGTGCGCCGCCCGGGCCGTAGAAGGCGCCGGCGGCGACCAGGATGCCCCGCCGGGCCAGCCAGTCGACCGTCGCCCAGCAGTCCTCGCCCCGGGTCAGCCACAGGTAGAGCCCCGCCTCGGAGTGCTCGACCGTGAAGCCCGCGCCGGTGAAGGCCGCGTACAGCTGCTCGCGCCGGGCGCGGTAGCGCTCGCGCTGCGCGTCGGCGTGCTCCTGGTCGGCCAGCGCGGCCACCATCGCCGCCTGCACCGGGGCCGGCACGATCATCCCCGCGTGCTTGCGGACCTTGAGCAGCTCGGCGACCAGCGCCGGGTCGCCGGCGACGAAGCCCGCGCGGTACCCGGCCAGGTTGGAGCGCTTGGAGAGCGAGTGCACCGCCAGCACCGAGTCGTACGAGCCGCCACACACCTCGGGGGCCAGGACCGACACCGGCTCGGCGTCGGCCGACCAGCCCAGCGGCAGGTAGCACTCGTCGCTGGCCACCACCGCGCCGCGCTCGCGCGCCCAGTCGACCACCTTGCGCAGGTGGGCGGCGGGCAGCACCCGGCCGGTCGGGTTGCCGGGCGAGTTCACCCAGACCAGGCGTACCCGGGGGGTCGGCCCGACCGCGGTCAGCGAGTCGGCGCGGACGATCGTCGCGCCGGCCAGCCGGGCCCCGTCGGAGTACGTCGGGTACGCGACGGACGGCACCACGACCACGTCACCGGGCCCCACCCCGAGCAGGGTGGGCAGCCAGGCGACCAGCTCCTTGGAGCCGATGGTGGGCAGCACCCCGAGCCCGTCGACGCCGGCGCGGCAGGCCCGGGCCACCCAGGCCGCGATGGCGTCCCGCAGCGCGGGGGTGCCCGCGGTCAGCGGGTAGCCGGGGGCGTCGGACGCGTCGGCGAGCGCCTGCCGGATCACCGGGGGCACCGGGTCGACCGGGGTGCCCATCGACAGGTTGATCAGTCCACCGGGGTGCGCCGCGGCCAGGGTGGCCGCGGCGTCCAGCGTGTCCCAGGTGAAGTCGGGCAGCCGCGACGAGACCGGCGCGGGCCGGTTCAGTGGCCCTCTTCGCGCGGCGGCTGGGCCGCCACGAAGGTCGCGTCCTTCTCGATCTTGCCGATCTTCGACGCGCCGCCGGGCGAGCCGAGCTCCTCGAAGAACTCGTAGTTCGCGCCGGTGTAGTCCTTCCACTGCTCCGGCACGTCGTCCTCGTAGAAGATCGCCTCGACCGGGCAGACCGGCTCACAGGCACCACAGTCGACGCACTCGTCGGGGTGGATGTAGAGCATCCGATTGCCCTCGTAGATGCAGTCGACCGGGCACTCCTCGATGCATGCCTTGTCGAGCACATCCACGCACGGCTCGGCGATGATGTAGGTCACCGGTCTTCTCCTCCGCAAGACTCGCCGCGATCTCCGCGACGGGTAAGAGCCTAGTATCTCGCCGGGGAGGAGGTCGATCGTGCTCCGACAGCAGGATGTGGGCCACCGGATCGTGGTGCGGCGGATCGTGGGCGTTCGGGCCGGCCGGCCGCTCTTCTCGGACGCCCTGGGCGAGTTGGTCGAGCTGGACGAGACCCATCTCACGTTGGCCACCCGGCAGGGCCGGTTGCAGGTCCCGCTGGCCCAGGTGCACCGGGCCAAGCGGGTGCCGCCGGTCGGTCGGCCGGCCGCCGCCGCGGTCGTCGCGCTGGAACTCGCCGCCGACGAGGCCTGGCCGGCGGCCGTACGCGGCCGGCTGGGCGACTGGCTGCTGCGCAGCGCCGGCGGCTGGAGCGGCCGGGCCAACTCGGCGCTGCCGGTCGGCGACCCGGACCGGCCGCTGCCGGACGCGGTGGACGCCATCGAACGCTGGTACGCCGAGCGGGGCCGGCCGGCGCTGGTCAACACGCCGCTGCCGCTGGCCACCCCGGTGGCCGCGGAACTCGACGCCCGCGGCTGGGCCGCCCGCCCGCCCGTACTGGTCCAGGCGGTCGCCCTGGCCGCGCTGCCGCCGGCCGCCGGCCCGCCGGTCGAGCTGGCCGCCGCGCCGTCCGAGGACTGGCTGGCCGTCGCCGCCGGCCGCAAGGGCGGCCTCCCGGACGCCGCGCGGCACGTGCTCACCGCGGTGGACCAGGTCCGTTTCGCCCACGTGTACGCCGACGGGCGGCTGCTCGCCATGGGCCGGGGCACGGTCACCGGGCAGGGGCGCTGGCTGGGGCTCAGCCTGATCGAGGTGGTCCCCGAGGCACGCCGCCAGGGCCTGGCCGGCCTTGTCGTCCGGGCGCTCGCCGAGTGGGGTGCCGGGCTCGGCGCGCGGGACGCCTTCCTCCAGGTCGAGCAGCGCAACACGGCCGCGGTGGCGCTCTACCGCGGCCTCGGCTTCACCACCCACCACACCTACCTGACCCGGGTCGCCCCGGCCTGATCGGCAGGCCGCGTTATGCGACACATTGCGCCTTCCCCTTGGCGGGAAGGCCCATCTGCCGCATTAAGGTGCGAGGGGCACCGGCTTGGATCAGCGGCGGACGACGCGGCGCGGCTTGGCGGCCTTGATCTCGGCGTACCGCTTGAGCTGCTGCGAGCGGTAGTCCCGGCCGAGCGCGGTGAGCAGCAGGTAGCCGATCGCCACCCCGGCCAGCGCGGCGGCCAGGTAGAGCCAGATCTGGGCGAAGAACAGGCCCGCTCCCCCGCCGAACGGGTTGTCGCCGACCAGCAGCGGGCCGACCAGCACGGTCAACGCCAGCGCCACCCCCACCGCCGCGGCCAGGTCGGTGGACCACTCGGCGAGCGGCCGGGTGGTCCCCCGCCGGAACGCCACCCCGGCGAGGATCAGGCCGATCACCAGGAACATCACCAGCGAGACCCGGTCGGCGGTCGGGTCGTCGTCCGGGAAGGCGAACTTGATGACCAGCCGGGCCGCCACGTTGACCGCGAACAGTGCCGCGGCGAGGGCGCCGATCACGCGCCACCGATCCCTCATCGCATGTCTCCTGCCGTACTCCGCCCGCCGGGCGCGGCGGGCCTTCTGGCAGGAATGTCTACCACCCGTACCTGGGTGGCGTCATCACCCTCGGACCGCGGGGACGGGTGCCAGCAACTGGCGGAAGAGCATCACCGCGAAGGTGACCGCGCCGGCCAGGATCAGCCCCAGCCCGAGCAGGTTGTCGCCACCGAGCAGCAGGTCGCCCTCCCGGGTCCGGACGGCGGCCACCGCCATCAGCACGAACCAGGGCAGCGCGGGCAGCAGGGCCGCCCAGCGGGTGCCGACGGCCGAGTGGGCGAACCAGCTCAGCGCCACCGTCGCGACCACCACCAGGACCAGCCCGGCCACCCCGGCCGCCACCCCCACCAGCACCTCGCCCGAGGTGGTGGGCCGGGCCTTCACCTGCTCCCAGGCGGCGACCGCGAGGATCAGCTCCAGCACGGCGACGAGCGCCCCGGCGAAGAGCGCGACCAGCCCGCCGGCCACCCGCAGCAGCACGTCGAGCAGCCGCGCCGACCCGCCGGGCGACGGGACGGTCTCCTCCTCCGGCGGGGCCGACACGGCAGCGGCCGGCAGGCTCACCGGAGCCCGACCGCCCCGACCGGGGACCGGTCGGACGCGTCGGGCGCCAGACCGGCGAAGAGGTCGTCCTCCCAGCCGTACGGGCCACCGCCCGGGCCCTTCTCGCCGACCGCGAGGGTGAAGTACTCCACCCCCATGAACTCGGCGCCGAAGTTGCCCGCGATGGCGTAGAGCCAGGAGTTGGCCGGCATCTGGGTGGCGTGCGCGCGCATCGCCGCCTCCTTGGCGGCGTGCTGGTCGGTGGCGTCGACCCGGGCCGCGATCTCCGGATCCGGCGTGCCGAAGGGCAACTGGTCGACGTCCTCGATGCCGGCGAACGGGTTGTCCGACGAGTCGGTGAAGTGGTTGAGGCCGGCCTCCAGCACGCTGCGCGGCATCGCCGTCCAGTAGACCTTGGCCGGGGCGCACCCCTGCGCCTCGGCCAGTTCGACCGCCCGCATCGCCACCCGGTGCGCCTGGATGTGGTCCGGATGACCGTAGAAGCCGTTCGGGTCGTACGTGATCATGACCTGCGGGCGGACCTCGCGCATGACCTCCACCAGCAGCCCGGCGGCCTCGTCCAGGTCGGCCCGCCAGAACGCCCGGGGGTGCTCGTTGGTGGCCAGCCCCATCATCCCGGAGTCCCGGTAGCGGCCGGCACCGCCGAGGAACCGGTGGTCGGTGACGCCCAGCGCGGCGCAGGCGGCGGCCAGCTCGCCGATCCGGTACCCGCCGAGCTGGTCGGCCTCGGCGGCGGCGAGCCGCGTCAGCTCCGGCACGTGGATCTCGCCCTCCTCGCCGAGGGTGCAGGTCACCAGCGTGACGTGAGCGCCGTCGGCGGCGTAGCGCGCCATCGTCGAACCGGTGCCGATGGACTCGTCGTCGGGGTGCGCGTGGACCAGCAGCAGTCGGCGATCGGGCAGCTTCGTCACGACCGTCACTCTAACCGGCGGTCCTTCCCCGGGGCGCCGGACGCGTCCAGGCAGGTCGGCCACATCACGCCCGGCACCCGCCTACGATCCGGGTTGTGGACTTTCCCGAGCTGGCCGCCCGGACCCGTCGGTTCAGCCTCGGAGCGCCGCGCGCCGTCACCGTCGCCGATGACGGCTCCCGGGTGGTCTTCCTCCGCTCGGGCGGCCCCGAGGACACCGTCGAGGCGCTCTGGCTGCTCGACGTCGGGTCCGGGGAGGAACGGCTGGTCGCCGACCCGGCGGCGCTGCTCGGCGCGGACGCCGACCCGGCGGCGCTCTCCCCCGGGGAACGGGCGCTGCGCGAGCGGTTGCGGCTCAGCTCCGCCGGCATCGGCTCGTACGCCCTGGACGCGGCCGGCCGGGTGGCGGTGTTCGCGCTGGCCGGGCGGGTGTTCCGGGCCGACCTGGTGCACGGCGACGTGGTCGAGGTGAGCACCGTCGGGCCGGCGCTCGACCCCCGGCCCGACCCGGCCGGCGAGCGGCTGGCCTACGTCACCGACGCCGCCGACGGGGTCCGCCGGGGGCAGCTGCGGGTGGTGGAGTCCGACGGCACCGACAACCTGCTGGCCGGGGAGGACTCCGGGGTCACCTGGGGGCTGGCCGAGCACATCGCGGCCGAGGAGTTCCACCGGTTCCGCGGCTACTGGTGGGCCCCGGACGGCCGGTCGGTGCTGGCCGCCCGGGTGGACGAGTCCCGGGTGAACCGCTGGCACCTGCACGACCCGGCCGACCCGGCCGCCCCGCCGACGACGCTGGCGTACCCGGTGGCCGGCGGGGCCAACGCCGAGGTCAGCCTGCACCTGCTCGACCTGGACGACGGCTGGGTCGACGTGCACTGGGACCGGGAGACGTACCCGTACCTGACCTCGGTGGACTGGGCCGACGGCGGGCCCCTGATCACGGTGCTGCGCCGCTCCCAGCAGCACGGCCTGGTGCTCGCGGTGGACCCGCGTACCGGGGAGACGCAGGTGCACGCCGAGCTGGCCGACCCGCGCTGGGTGGAGCCGATCCCGGGCACCCCGGCCCACCTGCCCGACGGCCGGGTGCTGGTCGGCGGGGAACTGGCCCACGACGGGTACGACGCCCGCTGCCTCTTCGCCGACGGCACCCTGCTCACCCCGCCGTCGCTCTACGTACGCCGGGTGGTGGGCCGGCTGCCGGCGACCGGCAACGCCCCGGCGGACCTGCTGGTGGAGGCGAGCGACGGCGAGCCGAGCGAGCGGCACCTGTTCCGGGTGCGGACCGCCGTCGGCGGCGGGGTGGACGCCCGCCGGCTGACCACCGACGCCGGCTGGCACACCGCCGCCGTGGGCGGGGACGTGCTGGCGGTCGGGTTCGCCTCGCTGGACCACCCGGGCACCCGCTGGACGGTGCGTCGGGGCGACGACGAGGTGGCCGAGCTGCGGTCGCTGGCGGCCACCCCGCCGTACCAGCCGCTGCCGCTGCTGGAGCGGGTCACCGACCGGCGGCTGCCGGCCGCGGTGCTCTACCCGGACAACCACGTCACCGGCCGGCGGCTGCCGGTGCTGCTGGACGTCTACGGCGGCCCCGGCCACCAGGAGGTGGTGGCCGCCCGGGCGGCCTGGCTGGAGCGGCAGTGGTGGGCCGACGCCGGTTTCGCCGTGGTGGCCGTCGACAACCGGGGCACCCCCGGGGTGTCCCCGTCGTTCGAGAAGGCGATCCACCGGCGGGTGGCCGACGTGGTGCTCGGCGACCAGGTGGACGCGCTCACCGCCCTCGCCGAGAAGCACCCCGACCTGGACCTCGGCCGGGTGGCGGTGCGCGGCTGGTCGTTCGGCGGCTGGCTGGCCGGGCTGGCGGTGCTGCGCCACCCGGAGCTGTTCCGCTGCGGCATCGCCGGCGCCCCGGTGACCGACTGGGCGCTGTACGACACCGCGTACACCGAGCGCTACCTGGGCCTGCCGGACGACGGGATGGACGTCTACGCCCACCACTCGCTGGTCGAGCTGGCCGCCGAGCCGGTGACCGGCCCGGACCAGGCCCGCCCGCTGCTGCTGGTGCACGGCCTGGTGGACGACAACGTGGTGGCCGCGCACACCCTGCGGCTGTCGGCGGCGCTGCTGGCGGCCGGGCGCCCCCACTCGGTGCTGCCGCTGACCGGCGCCACCCATCTGGCCGCCGGCGGCCTCGCCGAACGACTGCTCCGCCTCGAACTGGATTTCCTGCGCGCCTCGGTGTAAGGAGGGGCCCCTTGTTAACGCCCCTCCGGTATGGGAGGGGCCCCCGCTCAACGCCGGGGTGTTGAGCGGGGGCCCCTCCTTACCGCCGGGTGGTTACTGCTTCACGTACGCGTTGACGAAGCTCGGGTAGCCGAAGACGGACGAGATGAAGACGCCACCGACCTTCGAGCCGTGCACCGCGTACGCCACGTCGACGTAGAACGGCACGACCGGGGCGTGCTCCTTCATGATCCGCTCGTCGAGCTTGCCCCACTCCGGGCCCTGGTCGGCCGGGGGCAGTGCCAGGATCCGGTCCATCTCGGCGTTGATCGCGTCGTCGTTGAAGTACGCGCTGTTGCTGTTGCCCTCGGCCTTGATGGTGCGGCCGTCGTAGAGCACCGGCAGGATCGAGGCGCCGCTCGGCCAGTCCGCCGCCCAGTTGCCGATGTACAGGTCCCAGGGGTTGTCCTTCTTCTTCACCTCGTCGAGCTTCGCGTCGTCCGGGATGTTCCGGACGGTGATCTTGAAGCCGGCGCGCTCCAGGTTGGCCTTGAGCTGGGTGCCCTGCCGCTGCTCGGTCGAGTTGTCGGCGACGCCGAGGACCAGCTCGGGGGTCTGCCCGCCGAGCAGTTCCTTGACCTTCGCCACGTCGCCGGTGGCGCCGGCCGGGTACGCGTCGTACGCCTGGTAGCCGATGGCCGACGGCGGCATCAGGGTGGTCAGCGGCTGGGCCACGGTCTGCCCACCGAGGGCCTTGATCATGCCCTCCCGGTCGATCGCGTAGTTGAGCGCCTGGCGGATCTTCAGGTCCTTGACCCGCTGGTTGTTGATCACCAGCTGGTTGGCGCTCGGCGTCGGGGACAGGATGGTGCGGGACTTCAGCGCCTGGTCACCGGCCACCTTGGCGACCAGGGAGGCGGGCACGTAGTTCCAGGCCAGCGCACTCTGGTCGGCGCCGTTGTCGGCGATCACCCGGTTGACCGCGGCGTCCGCGGTCGGGCCGAACGTCCACACGAACTGGTCCGGGTACTGGTGCCGCACCGGGTCGGTGTTCGGGTCCCAGTTCGGGTTCCGGTCCAGGGTGATCTGCACGCCCGCCTGGTTCTTGGCGATCTTGTATGGGCCGGACGAGAACGGCTTCTGGTCCAGGTTGACCCCGGTGTCCAGCTCCGGCTTGAGCGGGGCGGTGGTCGGCAGCGAGACCGCGAACGGCAGGTCGCAGCGGGGCTTGGCGAACTCGAAGCGCAGCGTCTTGTCGTCCGGCGTGGTCAGGCCCGGCGGCAGCGACGTCTTGTTCTTCTTGAAGTCCCACTTGGTGTCGAACTGCGCGGTGTCAGCCAGCCACTCCTGAAGGTAGGTGGGGCCGCCGGTGAGGTCCGGGTCGAAGGACCGGGCGATGCCGTACGCGATCTCCTTGGCGGTGATCGGGCTGCCGTCCTCGAACTTCACCCCGTCCTTGATCTTGAATTCCCAGGTCTTGCAGTCGTTGTTGACGTTCGTGCCCGGCGTCTCCGCCAGGTCGCCCACCAGGACCAGGCCGCCCTTGCCGTCGTCCTTCCAGGTGGTCAGGTAACGCGCGAAGAGCGGGTTGGCCATCAGGCCGGCGAACGAGTACGTCCGCTGCGGGTCCAGATGGGAGATCGGCGTCTCCCGGATGATGGTGAACGTGCCGCCCTTGGCGGCCCCCGCCACCTCGGCCGCCGGCCCCTGCGAGTCCTTGGGGTCGGTCGCGATGACCCCGGTCTGCTGCCGGTTGGTGTCCACCGTGGTGCCCTCGCCCGTGTTCTCCGAGCAGGCACCCAGCGCCACAACCAGTGCGATGGCACCGCCAGCGGCGGCCGCTGCGCGTGGTCGCATCTCCTACCTCCTCCACCCGTACGCCGGGCGAATCCGCCGACGTCCCGAGGATCGTAAAGAAAAAAACCTACAAGTTGGGTAACAGTTGTCGATAAATTCCGTCGCGGTCAGCCGAGCCGCACCCGCGGGTCGATCGCCGCGTAGAGCAGGTCCACCACCACGTTCGCCAACACCACGAAGACCGCCGCGATCAGCACGGTCGCCATGATGGTCGGCAGGTCACCGGAGCGGACGGCGTCCACCGCGGTACGCCCCATCCCGTTGAGGCCGAAGGTGGTCTCGGTGATCACCGTCCCGCCCAGCGCCCCGCCCACGTCCAACCCGGCGATGGTCACCACCGGGGTGATCGCCGCGCGCAGCGCGTGCCGCCCGTACACCTTGGGTTTCGCCAGTCCCTTGGCCCGCGCGGTGCGCACGAAGTCCTCCGACAGCGTCTCCAGCATCTGCGCCCGGGACAGTCGGGCGTAGATGGCGGAGAAGAGGAAGGCCAGCGCCACCCAGGCCAGCACCAGCCCGCTGGTCCACTTCAGCGGGTTGTCGAACAGCGACGTGTAGTTCGGCACCGGCAGCAACCGCAGGTTGTAGACGAAGACGATCAGCAGCACCGCGCCGACGAAGTACAGCTGCAACGAGGCGCCGGTCAGCGAGAAACCGATCGCCGCCCGGTCCAGCCAGGTGCCCTGGCGCAGCGCCGAAACCATGCCCAGGCCGACCCCGAGCACCAGCCAGAGGATCGCCGCCGGGATGACGATGCTCAGCGTCACCGGCAGCACCCGGGCGATGGTGTCCGAGACCGCCTCGTTGGAGACGTACGACCAGCCGAGGCAGGGGGCGTCGCACCGGCCGCCCTGGGCGCTGCCCAGGTCCCGCCCGGTGACGATGCCCTTCATGTAGCCGGCGTACTGGCTGACCAGCGGGTCGCGCAGGCCCAGCTCCTGGCGGACCCGCTCCAGCCGCTCCGGGTTGCAGTTCTTGGGGCACATGCCGCTGACCGGGTCGCGCGGCAGGGCGAAGAACATCAGGAAGCTGAGCACGCTCACCGCGAACAGGGTGAGCGCGGCCGAGAGCAGCCGCCGGACCAGGAATCGCAGCATCAGATACCTACCGGGAGGACTTCGGGTCGAGCGCGTCGCGCAGCGCGTCGCCGAAGAGGTTGAAGGCGAACACCAGCGCGAAGATCGTGACGCCCGGGAAGAAGACGTACGCCGGGTCGGTCTGCAGGTAGTCGAGGCTGAGGTAGATCATCCGGCCGAAGCTCGGCGTCTCGTCGGTCAACCCGACCCCGACGAACGACAGCGCCGCCTCGCTGGTGATGTACTGCGGCACCGCCAGCGAGAAGGAGACCAGGATCGGCGCCCACACGTTCGGCAGCAGCTGCCGGAAGAGCATGTGCCCCAGTCCGGCGCCGCTGGCCCGGGCCGCCTCCACGAACTCCCGCTCGCGCAGCGCGATGACCTGGCCCCGGACCAGCCGGGCGGTGCTGGTCCAGCCGAACAGCGCGAAGATCGCGATGAGCACGCTGATCTGGAAGTACGCCGGCACCGTCTCCCGCTGGCCGTAGAAGCGCAGCGCGACGGTCGGCATCAGGGCCAGCGCGATGATCAGGAACGGCATGGCCAGGGTCAGGTCGGTGATCCAGTTGATCACCGTGTCCAGCCAGCCGCCCAGGTACCCGGCGAGGGTGCCCAGCGTCACGCCGATGGCGGCGGTGAGCACCGCGGCGGCGAACGCGATGAACAGCGAGGTACGCAGGCCGTGCACCATCCGGATGAAGATGTCCCGGCCCAGGGCGGGCTCCAGCCCGAACCAGTGCTCGCCGGACACCCCGCCGGCGTAGCCCAGCGGCATGCTGTAACCGTCCAGGCGGTCCTGGAACTGCTCCCTGGGCCCCACCCCGTACACCGCCTCGATCAGCGGGACGGCCAGCGCGACCAGCACGAAGAAGGCCAGCAGGGCGCCGCTGACCAGGGCGGTGCGGTCGCGCTTCAGCCGCGCCCAGGCGAGCTGGCCGGGCGAGCGGCCGACGAAGCCCTTCTCCCGGGGCGCGTCGCCGTCGCCGGACGACTCGATCTCGGCCAGCGCCACGCCCTCCACGGGGGACAGGCTCACTCCGCCACCTCCTCGTCGCTGCCGCCGCCCACCGGCGCCGGCCGCGCCGCCACCGGTCCGCCCTCCGGGTAGTGGCAGGCGGCGGCCTGCCGCCCGCCGTCCCGGGAGACCAGGGCCGGCTCCTCGGTGGCGCAGCGCTCGGTCGCCTTCCAGCACCGGGTCCGGAACCGGCACCCCGACGGCGGGTTCAGCGGGGTCGGCACGTCACCGGTGAGCCGGATCCGGCCCGCCGGGCCGAGCGCCGTCACGTCCGGCACCGCCGACAGCAACGCCCGGGTGTACGGGTGCTGCGGCCGTTCGTAGATGTCCGCGCGCTCGCCGATCTCCACGATCCGCCCTAGGTACATCACCGCCACCCGCTGGCAGAAGTGCCGGACCACGGCGAGGTCATGGGCGATGAAGACGAACGCCAGGTCCAGCTCGCGTTGCAGGTCGCGCAGCAGGTTCACCACCTGCGCCTGGATCGACACGTCCAGCGCGGAGACCGGCTCGTCGGCCACGATCAGCTTCGGCCGCAGCGCCAGCGCGCGGGCGATGCCGATGCGCTGCCGCTGCCCGCCGGAGAACTCGTGCGGATAGCGGTTGTAGTGCTCCGGGTTCAGCCCGACCAGTTCCAGCAACTCCTGCACCCGCTTGCGGATCCCGCCCGGCGGGTCGATCCCGTTGACCTGCAACGGCATCGCCACGATCCGGCCGACGGTGTGCCGGGGGTTCAGCGAGGCGTACGGGTCCTGGAAGATGATCTGGAGATCCTGCCGCAGCGGGCGTAACTGCCGGCGCCCGGCGTGGGTGATGTCCCGCCCGGCGAACTCGATCGTCCCCGCCGTCGGCTGCAGCAGCCGCACCAGCATCCGGCCGGTGGTGGTCTTGCCGCAGCCGGACTCGCCGACCAGGCCCAGCGTCTCCCCCGGCCGGACGTCGAAGTCCAGCCCGTCGACTGCGCGGACCAGCCCCCGGGTGCGGAACCCGTCGCGCACCGGGAAGTGCTTGGTCAACCCGCGTACCCGCAGCAGCGGCTCGCTGTCCGAACTCATCGCGCGACTCCCACCTGGGCCACGTCGGACCGGTACAGCCGGTCGCGTTCCTCGGCGGACAGGTGGCAGGCGACCAGGTGCCCGGGCCGCCCGGCGGGCGCGAGCACCGGCACCTGGGTGCGGGACCGGTCGCCGTTGCGGTCCGCGTACCGGCAGCGGGGGTGGAACGCGCAGCCCGACGGCAGGTTGATCAATGAGGGCGGGCTGCCGGGGATGGGCAGCAGGTCCACGTCCGCGTCGCCGTGCAGCGACGGCACGCTCGACAGCAGACCCCAGGTGTACGGGTGCTGCGGCGAGCGCAGCACCTGCTCGACGCTGCCGTGCTCGACGCCCCGGCCCCCGTACATCACCAGCACCTCGTCGGCGACCTGGGCGACCACGCCGAGATCGTGGGTGATCAGGATGATCGCCGAATGGAACTCGGCCTGCAGGTCGGCCAGCAGGTCCAGGATCTGCGCCTGCACTGTCACGTCCAGCGCGGTGGTCGGCTCGTCGGCGATCAACAGGTCCGGGTCGTTCACCAGGGCCATCGCGATCATCACGCGCTGCCGCATGCCGCCGGAGAACTCGTGCGGGTACTGGTCGAACCGGCGGGCCGGCTGCGGGATCCCCACCCGGCCGAGCATGTCCACCGCCCGGGTGCGGGCCTCCCGCTTCCCGGCGCGCGGATGGTGCACCCGGTACGCCTCGGCGATCTGCCGCCCGACCGTGTAGTACGGGTGCAACGCCGACAGCGGGTCCTGGAAGATCATCGCCATGTCCCGGCCGCGCAGCCGGCGTACCTCCTCGTCCGGCAGGCCGACCAGCTGGCGGCCGCCGACGGTGATCTGACCGGTGATGGTGGCGCGCCGGGCGTCGTGCAGGCCCAGCACGGCCAGCGAGGTGACGCTCTTGCCGGAGCCCGACTCCCCCACGATGCCCAGGGTGCGCCCGCGGGCCACGGCGAACGACACCCCGTCGACGGCCCGCACCACCCCGTCCGGCGTGTCGAACCGGACCCGCAGGTCGTCCACCCGCAGGTACGGGTCCTCCGCGGCGCGCTGCGCCGGCAGGTCGGGGCGGTCGTCCGACCGCGCAGCTTCCGGACCGTCCACGACCGCCTCCCTCGGGTTGTAGAGAACCTACAGCAGTGATCCGAAGGTGAAAATAAGCTACATGGCAGGCGGTGTCAGCAGGGCCGAGCGTAACGAGTCGACAACGCCTGTCGCAGCCCCGACACGACACGACAGCGCGTCCGGCTGCACCGGCGCTCCGGTGACGGCTAGGTCGAGCACGCCACCGCGGGGCCGGGGCAGGTGCTGGAGCTGACCCGGCCGGTCCGGCCGAGCGTCCGCCCCGAGGCTCTGCTCACCTGACGGATGTCGGTCGGCTCGCCTAGGGTCGGGCCATGACCGAGTTCGATGTGGCGACCGCCGCCGTGCAGGCCGCCCTGGACGCCGGCGCGCGGTACGCGGACGCCCGGGTGATGCACCGCCGCTACGAGTCGATGTCGGCCCGCGACGGGGCGATCGAGGAGCTGACCCAGGACGAGAGCCTCGGGTTGGGGGTGCGCGCGCTGGTCGGGTCGAGCTGGGGCTTCCACGCCGTACCCGAGCTGTCGGACCGGGCGGCGCGCGCGGCCGGCCGGCGGGCCGCGGCGATCGCCACCGCGAGCGCCCGCGTTCCCGGCCCGCCGATCGACCTGGTGCCGGCGACGCCGACCACCGCGAGCTGGGCCTCGACCTGCGTGGTCGACCCGCTCGGGGTGGCCCTGTCCGACAAGGGCGACCTGCTGGTCCGGGCCACCGCGACGATGCGCTCGCACGGGGCCGACCTGGCCGAGGGGCTCTACCAGATCTGGGACACGGCCAAGTGGTTCGTCTCCAGCGAGGGGCACCGGATCGACCAGCGGATCCGGGAGTGCGGCGGAGGCATCTCGGCCACCTCGATCGGCGACGGCGAGACCCAGCGCCGGTCCTACCCGAGCTACCGCGGCCAGTACGGCACCACCGGCTGGGAGCTGGTCACCTCCCTCGACCTGGCCGCGCACGCGGCGCGGATCGCCGAGGAGTCCCGGGCGCTGCTCACCGCGCCGCAGTGCCCGGCCGGCGAGACCGACCTGATCCTCGGCGGCGAGCAGCTCGCCCTGCAGATCCACGAGTCGGTCGGGCACGCCATCGAGCTGGACCGGATCCTCGGCTGGGAGGCCGCCTTCGCCGGCACGTCCTGGCTGGACCTGGCCCGGCTCGGCTCGCTGCGGTACGGCTCCGAGCTGATGAACGTCACCATCGACCCGACCATCCCCGGCGCGCTGGGCAGCTTCGGCTTCGACGACGAGGGCTCCCCGGCGGTGCGGCGGGACGCCGTCCGCGAGGGGCGCTGGGTGGGCGTGCTCGCCGGCCGGGACTCGGCCGCCGTCGCCGGCCTGGACTACGGCGGCAGCGTACGGGCGGACGGCTGGGCCCGGCTGCCGATGGTGCGGATGACCAACGTGGGCCTGGAGCCCGGCCCGCACACCCTCGACGAGATCATCGACGCCACCGACGACGGGGTGCTGATGGACATCAACCGGTCCTGGTCGATCGACGACAAGCGGCTCAACTTCCAGTTCGGCTGCGAGGTCGGCTGGGAGATCAAGAAGGGCCGGCGGGGTCGGATGCTGCGCAACCCCACCTACACCGGCATCGGCCCGCTGTTCTGGCGCTCGATGGACATGCTCTCCGCCGAGACCGTCTCCTGGGGCACGCCGAACTGCGGCAAGGGCCAGCCCGGCCAGATCGGGCACACCGGCCATCCGGCCGCCCCGGCCCGCTTCCGCGACGTGCGAGTGGGGGTACGCGCATGACCGGCACCGAGCTGGACGTCGCCGCCCGGGTGGTGGAGCTGGTCCGCCGCCTGGCCGGCCCGGACGCCCAGGCCGAGGTCACCGTCGCCCGGCACCAGCTGGCGCTGACCCGGTTCGCCAACTCCTTCATCCACCAGAACGTCGACGAGGTGGGGGTGGCGGTGCGGCTGCGGCTGCACCTCGGCGGGCGGACGGCGGGCGGCAGCGGCAGCCTGGTCGACGCCGACGGGCTGGCCGCGCTGGTCGAGCGGACCGTGGCGGCGGCCCGGCTCGCCCCGCCCGACCCGGCCTGGCCGGGGCTGACCCCGCGCACGCCGGTCCCGTCCGCCCCGCCCACCGACGACGCCACCGAGCAGGCCCGGCCCGAGGACCGCGCGGAGCGCGTCCGCGCGTTCGTGGCCGCGGTGGGCGGCCTGGAGGCGGCCGGCTACTGCCGTACGTCGTCCCGGCAGGAGGCGTTCGCCAACTCCGCGGGCCACTCGGCGACCGGCCGCTCGGCGGAGGCGGCGATGGACGGGATCGCCCGGACCGGCACCGCCGACGGGGTGGCCCGGGGGCACGCCGACCGCCTCGCCGACCTGGACGGCGCGGCGCTGGGTGCCCGGGCCGCCGCCAAGGCCCGCGCCGCCGCCGAGCCGGTCGAGCTGCCCCCGGGCCGGTACGAGGTGGTCTTCGAGCCGGCCGCCGTGAGCGACCTGCTGCAGAAACTCGCCTGGTACGGCTTCAACGGCAAGCGGTACGCCGAGCGGCAGTCCTTCGCCGAGCCGGGCGTCGCCCAGTTCGACCCGGCGGTGACCCTGGTGGACGATCCGCTGCACGGCTCGCACCTCCAGTTCGACCTGGAGGGCACGCCGCGCCGGGCGGTGACCCTGGTGGACGGCGGGGTGACCCGGGCGGTGGCGCACGACCGGCGCAGCGCGGCCGGGGCGGGTGGGTCGTCGACCGGGCACGCGATGGCCGGCTCCGGCACCTTCGGCCCGCTCCCGCACAACCTCCGCCTGCTGCCCGGCCCCGGCGCGACGGCCGGGCCGGTGGCGGGCGCGGTGAGCGACCCGGACACCGCGGCGCTGGTGGCGGGCATGACACGCGGGCTGCTGGTCAGCGACCTCTGGTACACCCGGGTGCTCGATCCGAAGAGCCTGGTGGTGACCGGGCTGACCCGTAACGGTGTGTGGCTGGTCGAGGACGGGGTGCCCGTCCGGGCGGTGCGCAACCTCCGGTTCACCGAGGCGTACCCCCGGGCGATGGGGCCGGGCGCGGTCCTCGGCCTGGGCAGCCGGGCGGCCCGCCAGCCGGACCGGACCGACGGGGTGTGGTGGGCGGCGCCGGCGATGCGCCTGGCGTCCTGGAACTTCACCGGCGGCGCCTCCGGCTGACCGGCCCCGGGCGAGCGCGACGACCCGCCGGGAACGACGCCCGCCCGGCGCACGCCAGACGCCGCCCAGCGCAGGCGACGCGCACGGAAATATTGATCTTGGAGGAAGGTCTTTCCAAGCTGGAAAACACACGGGACACTGCGTTGCACGGCCGGGCCGTGAAGATCGGCGTAACGTGTGTCATTTAGCTGCGCCCTTTCGCGGCGCGGTCGCATGCGTGCACCACACGTGCCAGTGGACGCGGCCTCGCCGGTCCGCCGGCCGAACGGAACGTGAGCCGCCGCCCGGCGGGGGCAGCGACGTCAGGGAGACGACTCGAATGACAACAACGTCGGCCAAGACGCCGAGATCGCAGCCGCGGGGAGCGCGGGCACGCGCCGCCATCGCGGCGAAGACGTTGCGCACCGACCGCTGGTGGCTGGCGCCACTGATCACCTTCGTCGGGCTCAGCGCGTGGGTCATCTACGCGACGGTCCGGGTCTTCATGCACAAGTGGTACTGGGTGGACCAGTACCACTACCTGACACCCTTCTACTCGCCGTGCGTCACCGACCGGTGTGTCGAGGGCTCCTCGCACTTCGGCCAGTACCTGCCCGGTTGGTGGATCATCCCGGACGCGGCCTTCACCCTGCCGTTCCTGCTGCTGTTCCGGCTGACCTGCTACTACTACCGCAAGGCGTACTACCGGTCGTTCTGGTTGTCGCCGCCGGCCTGCGCGGTGCCGGACGGGCACAAGTCGTACAGCGGTGAGACCCGGTTCCCGCTGCTGGGCCAGAACCTGCACCGCTACTTCTTCTACGCCGCCGTGATCATCTCGCTGGTCAACACCTGGGACGCGATCTACGCCTTCCACTCCCCCAAGGGCTTCGGCTTCGGGCTCGGCAACCTGATCCTGCTGGGCAACGTGGTGATGCTCTGGGCGTACACGATCTCCTGCCACTCCTGCCGGCACATCATCGGCGGCCGGCTGAAGCACTTCTCCAAGCACCCGGTGCGGTACAAGGCCTGGACCGGCGTGTCCTGGCTGAACGTACGGCACATGCAGCTCGCCTGGATCACCCTCGGCACTTTGGCGCTGACCGACTTCTACGTCATGGCCATCGCCGCCGGCTGGTTCAACGACCTGCGGTTCATCAACTGAAGGCCCGGGACATGACTGAGACGCGAATCGAACGACACCACTACGACGTCGTCGTGATCGGGGCCGGCGGCGCCGGCCTGCGGGCGGCGATCGAGGCCCGACTGGCGGGCAAGAAGACCGCGATCATCTCCAAGTCGCTGTTTGGCAAGGCGCACACGGTGATGGCCGAGGGCGGCGCGGCCGCCGCCATGGGCAACGTGAACAGCCGGGACAACTGGCAGGTCCACTTCCGCGACACCATGCGCGGCGGCAAGTTCCTGAACAACTTCCGGATGGCGGAGCTGCACGCCAAGGAGTCGCCGCAGCGGATCTGGGAGCTGGAGACGTACGGCGCGCTCTTCGACCGCACCAAGGACGGCAAGATCTCGCAGCGCAACTTCGGTGGCCACGAGTACCCGCGGCTGGCGCACGTCGGCGACCGGACCGGCCTGGAGTTGATCCGTACCCTCCAGCAGAAGATCGTCTCCCTCCAGCAGGAGGACAAGCGCGACCTCGGCGACTACGAGGCCCGGATCCGGGTCTTCTCCGAGACCACCATCACTGAGCTGCTGCTCGACGGCGACCGGATCGCCGGGGCGTTCGGCTACTACCGCGAGTCCGGGGAGTTCGTCCTCTTCGAGGCCCCGGCGGTGGTCCTCGCGACCGGCGGCGTGGGCCGCTCCTACAAGGTCACCTCGAACTCGTGGGAGTACACCGGGGACGGGCACGCGCTGGCGCTGCGGGCCGGCGGGACGCTGATCAACATGGAGTTCCTCCAGTTCCACCCGACCGGCATGGTCTGGCCGCCCTCGGTGAAGGGCATCCTGGTCACCGAGTCGGTCCGGGGCGACGGCGGCGTGCTGAAGAACTCCGACGGCAAGCGGTTCATGTTCGACTACGTCCCCGACGTCTTCCGCAAGCAGTACGCGGAGACCGAGGAGGAGGCGGACCGCTGGTACGAGGACCCGGACAACAACCGGCGCCCACCCGAGCTGCTCCCCCGCGACGAGGTCGCCCGGGCGATCAACAGCGAGGTCAAGGCCGGCCGCGGTACGCCGGCCGGCGGCGTCTTCCTGGACATCGCCTCCCGCAAGTCGGCCGAGGAGATCCGTCGCCGGCTGCCGTCGATGTACCACCAGTTCAAGGAGCTGGCCGACGTCGACATCACCAAGGAGCCGATGGAGGTCGGGCCGACCTGCCACTACGTGATGGGTGGCGTCGAGGTCGACCCGGACAGCGGGGCGGCGTTCGGCACCGTGCAGGGGCTGTTCGCCGCCGGTGAGGTCTCCGGCGGCATGCACGGCTCCAACCGGCTCGGCGGCAACTCGCTGTCCGACCTGCTGGTCTTCGGCAAGCGGGCCGGTGGCCACGCCGCCTCGTACGCCGACGGGCTGGCCGCCCGGCCGCAGGTGTCGATCCGGGCGGTCGAGGCCGCGGTGGAGACGGCGTTGGCGCCGTTGCAGCGGGACACCGGCGAGAGCCCGTACGTCCTCCAGCAGGACCTCCAGGCGGTGATGGGAGATTTAGTAGGAATCATCCGCCGTCACGGCGAGCTTGTGGACGCATTGGGCAGGCTGGCCGAGCTGCGCGAGCGGGTGGCGAAGGTCAGTGCGGCCGGCGGCCGGCGCTACAACCCGGGCTGGCACCTCGCGCTGGACCTGCGCAACATGCTGGTGGTGTCGGAGTGCACCGCGAAGGCCGCGCTGGAGCGGCAGGAGTCGCGTGGCGGGCACACCCGGGAGGACTTCCCGGGGATGGAGCCCAAGTGGCGCCAGGTCAACCTGGTCTGCAAGCTCGACGGGGACACCGTCGCGCTGACCCACAAGCCGCTGCCGAAGATGCGGGCAGAGCTGATCGGCCTGTTCGACCGGGCCGAGCTGGCCAAGTACCTGACCGACGAGGAACTCGCCGAGTTCGACGCCCTCGCGAAGGAGGAGCGCTGAGGAATGGGAACCGAACCGACGCAGGCACCCGGCAAGGCGGGCGCGAAAAGGCAGTTCCGGATCTGGCGCGGCGACGACACCGGCGGTGACCTGCAGGACTACACGGTCGAGGTGAACGAGGGCGAGGTGGTCCTCGACGTCATCCACCGGCTTCAGGCCACCGACGCGCCCGACCTCGCCTGCCGGTGGAACTGTAAGGCGGGCAAGTGCGGCTCCTGCTCCATGGAGATCAACGGCAAGCCGCGGCTGAGCTGCATGACCCGGATGTCCACCTTCGAGGAGGAGGAGACGGTCACGGTGACCCCGCTGCGGACCTTCCCGGTCATCCGCGACCTGGTCACCGACGTCTCCTTCAACTACGAGAAGGCCCGGGAGACCCCGGCGTTCGCGCCGCCGGCCGACCTGGCCCCGGGCGAGTACCGGATGCAGCAGGTGGACGTGGAACGCTCGCAGGAGTTCCGCAAGTGCATCGAGTGCTTCCTGTGCCAGAACGTCTGCCACGTGATCCGGGACCACGACGAGAACAAGCCCGCGTTCTCCGGGCCGCGCTTCTTCATCCGGGCCGCCGAGCTGGACATGCACCCGCTCGACGCGAAGACCGACCGCAAGGAGTACGCGCAGGCCGAGCAGGGCCTGGGCTTCTGCAACATCACCAAGTGCTGCACCGAGGTCTGCCCCGAGCACATCAAGATCACAGACAACGGGATCATCCCCATGAAGGAGCGGGTCGTCGACCGCGGGTACGATCCCCTCGTGTGGCTTGGTAGCAAGATCTTCCGGAGGGGTCAGGTGCCTCAGACCAGCGTGACCAGCGGCCATTCCAGCGGTGCGGGGCGCGCGGGCGCCGGCCACGGCGGCGTGCACTCGCACGCCGGCGGCTCGCACGACGCACTGGCCGAGCGCCAGGCGCAGCAGGGCGTCAACTGGCACCGCGAGGTGCCCCACCCGACCGCCCCGGCCGTCGACGCCAGCGGCAAGCTCCCGCTGACCGAGTTGACCTTCGACCGGGCCGCGGCCCCGTCGCCGTTCGGTGACGACGTCAGCTTCCCGCTGCCGCCGGAGCACCTGAACTTCGCTCACCCGCAGCAGGACGAGAAGCACTGATCACACCGACGAAGACGATGACGGGGGCCACGGCGACTGCCGGCGGCCCCCGTCCCGTTTTCGACCGGGTGTCCGCTTCCGCGTCAGCTGTTGGCGAGCAGCGGCCGCAGCGCCGACACGATCGGAACGTCCGCCGGGAGCCAGTCGACGGTGTCCAGTTCGTCGGCCGACAGCCAGCGCAGGGCCGAGTGCTCCAGCGCTTCCGGCTGGTCGCCGTGCAGCAGCCGGGCCGTGTACACCCGCAGCACGGACCGGCCGTGGGCCATCCGCACGTCCCGGCCGACCCGCTCGCCGACCGCCACGCGTACGGCCAACTCCTCGGCGCACTCCCGGATCAGCGCGGCGGGCTCGCTCTCGCCGGGCTCGACCTTGCCGCCGGGGAACTCCCACCGGCCGGCGACCTCAGGCGGGGCGGCCCGGGCGCAGGCGAGCACCCGCCCGTCGTCGATGATCGCGGCCCCGACCACGACCTTCGGGTCGCGTCGGTCGGCCTGCCCATGCCCATTCGCCCGTTCGGTCCGCACGGGCGTCCAGCGTGCCAGATCAATCGGCGGTTTGGGTACCTTGGCCGGCCGCCAGGCCAGTAGATGTGGGAAGTGTGGGCGTGGACACACCCCCGCGCCGACGACCAGACTTGGGGAACCGACGAGGACACGGGACGGCGACGATTTGGCCACGAGCCGGCAACGACGCCTGGGAGGTGCGGTGATGCGTGCGCTGTTTGCGAGCCGAGCGAAACAGGACTATCTCAGTGACGCGTTGACCTTGCTGTCCGGCTGGACGCGCGAGGGCGAGCAGATCCGCCGGACCCTGGTCATGGACGACACCCAGCACGCGGCCCTGACCGAGCGGGTCAAGGTGGTCGCGGACGCCCTGCGCCTGCGCCCGGACATCAGCCGACGCGCGGACCGTACGCAGATCCGGGTCGGGCACGGCGACGGCGCCCCGTTGAGCGAGGGCGAGGTTCTGCTGGCCGCCCGCATCGAGGACGCGTACCGCGCCGTCACCGGCTCCTGACCCCTCAGCCCGCCACGTCCTGCGGATACCAGCGCAGCTCCACCGAGTTGCCGTCCGGGTCGCGGACGTAGACCGAGGTGGCGGTGCCCCGCGCCCCGAACCGCTCGACCGGGCCCGCCAGCACCGTGAAGACCCCGGCGTCGATCACGCGTTGCCAGTCCAGCGGCGCGACGACCAGGCAGAAGTGGTCGACGTTGGCGCCGCCCCGATCGCCGCGCACCAGGTCGATGATGGTGCCCGCGTCGACCCGTACCGACGGGAACGGCACCCGGCCGGCCCGCCACTCGTCGACCCGGACCGGGGCCAGGCCGAGTGTCGCGCAGTAGAAGTCCAGCGACCGCTCGACGTCGGCGACGTTGAGCACCAGGTGGTCGAACCCGCTCACCCGCACCCCGCTCACTTCGCCTCCAGCGCGTACGCCTGGCGCAGCCAGCCGGTGAACAGGTCCGGGTCGACGTCGGCGACGCCACGCAACCTCACCGACGCCATCCGCCGGGCACCCGGCACGAGCCGCCCGGACCGGTCCTCGATGTCCTGCCCACGCCACAGCCCGAAGGTGACGTACGAGGAGTACCCCTTGACCAGGCAGACCGGCTGCCGGCCCGGCTTGTCGCCGAGCCCCCAGACCGGATGGCCGTGCCACACGGCCCCGGCCGCCTCGGGCAGCGCCGCCTCGATGACGGTGCGGAGTTCCTCCGCGAGGTGGCGCAGTGGCGGGTCGAGGGTGGTCAGGTGATCGCTGACGGTCGTCGTGGTCATCGTGCTGCCTTCCGTGTTGGCCGGTGTTGCTCCCACCTTGCGCTCAGCGGCGGGGCCGACCAAGACACGATGGCTCTACCATCGTTGAGCCGGATTCAACGAAGGGGCGGGACGTGCTGGAACGCCACGAGGTGGAGACCTTCCTGACGCTCGCCGAGGAGCTGCACTTCGGCCGGACCGCCGAGCGACTGCGGGTGACGACCGGGCGGATCAGCCAGGTGATCAGGAAGTTGGAGCGGCGGATTGGCGCGCCGCTGTTCGCGCGTACCAGCCGGGTCGTGCGGCTCACTCCGATCGGCCGCCAACTCGCCGACGACCTGGCTCCGCTGGTCGCCGGCATGGACGAGGCGGTACGCCGGGCGGTCGAGGCGGGTCGCGGGATCACCGGCCGGCTGCGGGTCGCGTTCCTCGGCGAGTGGACCGCGCCGGTGCTGCTGCGCGCCGTCGCGCTGTTCGGCGAACGCCACCCGGAGTGCGCGGTCGAGGTGCACGAGGTGCAGCTGTCCAACTCCCGGCAGAGCCTCCAGGACGGCTCGGTGGACGTGCTCGTCGCGGCGTACCCGTTCGACGGGATGGACTGCGGCCCGGCGCTGCTGTCGGAGCCCAGGATGCTCGCGGTGGCCGCGACCCACCCGCTGGCCGGCGCGGATTCCGTCTCGCTGGAGGTGCTCGCGGAACATCCCGTGGTGCAGTACCCGGCGGTGACCTCGGCGGGATTCAAGCGGGACCGCACACCGGAGGTGACGCCGTCGGGCCGGGCGGTGCCGAAGGGGCCGGTCGGCAACACGTTCTCCGAGATGCTGACGCTGGTTGCCATGGGCCGCGGCGTGCTGCCGGTGGGCGCGCACACCCGGCGCTACTACCCGCGCCCCGACGTGGCGTACGTGCCGATCCACGACGCGCCGCCGATCCTGCGCGGGCCGGTCTGGTCGCCCGGCAACGGCACGGCGCGGGTACGGGAGTTCGTCCGGGCCGCAGTCGAGGCGAACCCGCTGACCTGAGCCGGTGGACCCGGCTGCCTACGGTGGGACGCATGGCCAACGCGACGTACGACCGCAAGGAGCAGTTCCAGCAGATCCAGAGCGGGCTGCTCGACGGGGAACGGATCATCGCCGTCTACGACGCCGTCGGGACCGGCACCGGGTTCATCGGGCTCACCGACCGGCGCGTGATCATCCAGGACCGCTCGTTCGTAGGGAAGAAGCACGCCATCACCAGCATCCCGTACAGCAAGATCACCAGCGTGAGCGTGGTGAGCAACAAGTCGTGGGGCGGGTCGTTCTTCTCCACCGGCTCGATCGCCGTCCACGTCGGCGCGCAGACCTACGAGGTGGAGTTCCGGGGCGCGGAGAAGAGCCACCACGTGCACAACGTGATCCTGCACTACATCTCCTCGTGACGGCCGGGGGCGGCGGACCGGCCGCGCCGGTGGCAGGCTGAGGCCATGCCGCCCGCCACCGACCACGATCGGGTACGCCGCAGCTACGACACGGTCGCCGGCTCCTACCGGGAGCGGATCGGCGACGAACTCGACGGCAAGCCGCTGGACCGGGCGCTGCTCGCCGCGCTGGTCGAGCTGGCCGGGCCGCGCGCCACCGTGGCGGACCTGGGCTGCGGCCCCGGGCACGTGGCGGCGTGGCTGGCCGGGCAGGGCGTACGGGCGGTCGGCGTGGACCTCTCCCCCGCCATGCTCGACACCGGCCGGCGGGCGTACCCGGAGGTCGAGTTCCGGGAGGGTGACCTGTTGGCGCTGCCGGCCGCGGACGGCGAGTTCGCGGCGGCCGTGGCGCTCTACTCGGTCATCCACCTGACCCCCGCCGAGCTGCCGTCGGCGTTCGCCGAGATGCGGCGGGTGCTGCGCCCCGGCGCCCCGCTGCTGGTCGCGTTCCACGTCGGCGCCGGGGTACGCCACCTGGACGACTGGTGGGGGCACCCGGTCGACGTGGACTTCCACTTCTTCGCGGTGGAGACGGTCGTCGAGGCGCTGCGCGGGGCAGGCCTGACGGTGCAGGCACGGCTGGAACGGGCGCACCTGCCGCAGGAGGCGGCGACCGACCGCTGCTATCTGCTGGCGCACCGCCCGGACTGACCGCCCCGGGCACCGGCCGGCGGGGAAAAGTGGTTGCCCCGCTCGGCGGGCGGCGGTTGGCTGGGGTCGACGCCAATCGAGAGGAAGCGATGTCCATCTTCGACGATCCCGCCCTGTTCGGACGACTCTGGGCCGCCACCTACGACGGACCGGGCAACCCGGACCCCGGGCCGGCCGTGGACTTCCTCGCCGACCTCGCCGGGCCGGACCCGGTGCTGGAGTTGGCGATCGGGACCGGCCGGGTGGCACTGCCGCTGGCCGAGCGGGGGCTGGCGGTGGAGGGCGTGGAGGCGTCCGAGGAGATGGTGGCCGTGCTGCGGGGCAAGCCGGGCGGCGACGGGCTGCCGGTGGTGATCGGCGACATGGCCGACGTGCCGGTCGACGGGCCGTACTCCCTGGTCTTCCTGGTCTTCAACACGCTGTTCAACCTGACCGGCGCGGGCCGGCAGGAGGACTGTTTCGGCAACGTCGCCCGGGTGCTGGCCCCCGGCGGCGCGTTCGTGATCGAAACCTTCGTGCCCGACCCGGCGGACTTCGACCGGAACGAGCAGGTGCGGATGAGTGCGGTCACCGAGGACTCGGCCACCATCCGGCTGCACCAGTACGACCGGGCGGAGCAGACGTTCGTCCGGCAGACCATCACCTTCGACCGCGACGGCGTGCACCTGCACCCGTTCGCCATGCGCTACGCCTGGCCGGAGCAGATCGACGCGATGGCCGAGCGGGCCGGGCTGCGGCTGACCGAGCGGTACGCCGACTGGGACCGGGCGCCGTTCACCACGCAGAGCCGGTCGCACATCTCCGTCTACCGCCGCGACGCCTGAGCTGCCTCCCGGGCCCCTTGACAGGCCCAATGGAAAGTTTAGACTTACCGTTCGTGACGGCTTACCAAGGGCGCATGCTCGAGGCCCTGGGTGACGGGACCCGGCGGACGATCTTCGAACTCCTCGCCGCCGGTCCCCGTTCGGTCGCGCAGATCGCGGACGGCCTGCCGGTCAGCAGGCCGGCGGTCTCCCAACATCTCAAGGTGCTCAAGGAGGCCGGGCTCGTCTCGGCCACCGCCGTGGGCACGCGGCGCGTCTACGCCGTCGACCCGGCGGGTCTGGCGGCGGTGCGCGCCTACTTCGACCGTTTCTGGCACCAGTCCCTGGCGGCGTTCGCGCAGGCCGCCGAGGGCGGGGCCACCGGGAACCCGGTAGAGGAGAGATCATGACGACCCACACCGACCAGGACGGCTCCGTACGCAGCAGCATCCACGTCGCCGTCCCGCCGGAACGCGCGTTCGAGGTGTTCACCGGCGGCATCGACTCCTGGTGGATCCGCGAACACCACCTGCTGCCCGGCGAGCTGAAGGAGGTCGGCATCGACCCGCACGAGGGCGGCCGGCTCTGGGAGCAGAACGACGCCGGTGAGGTCTGCGCCTGGGGGCGTGTCCTCACCTGGGACCCGCCCCGCACCTTCGCCTTCGCCTGGCTGATCGGCACCGACTGGCAGCCGCCCACGCCGGACGCGCCGAGCAGCCGGGTGACCGTCACCTTCACCCCCACCGACACCGGCACGCAGGTCGACCTGGTGCACGACCGGCTGGACGCGCACGGCCCCGGCTGGCCGGGCATGCGCGCGTCCGTCGCCGGGGAGGGCGGCTGGCCGACCCTGCTCCAGCGGTACGGCGCGGCGGTCTGACCGCCACCGCGAGCCGCCCGACCGGGACCGCCCCGGCCGAGCGACTGAGCGGCCGGGTCAGTCGGTCCGGCCGCTCAGTCGCCGCCCGGTCGGCTCAGCCGGCGAACCGGTCGCGGACCAGGGCGAGCAGTTCGGCGTGGGCCTCCGCGTCCGCCGCCACCAGCAGCCCACCCACGCCGGTCTCCGGCGGCTGGCCGAGCAGGCCGGTCACCACGGCGCCGGCCGCCCGGCACAGGGCCACCCCGGCGGCGAAGTGCACGGTGTCGATCAGCGGGCCGTCGGTCACGTACGCCGCCCGGCGGCCGGCGGCGACCCAGGCGACCGCCAGGCTCGTGGAAACCACCCGCGGCCGGAACCGGGCCACGAGCCGGTCGTCGGCGAGCAGGTCGACGCCCCGGAAGGCGGGCGCGTTCGCAAACGGCGGGTCCAGGTTGACGTCGACGATCCGGGACTCGGCCGTCGGCACCAGCGGCTCGTCCGCGTCGCCCCGCCGGACGTACGCGCCCGCGCCATCGGTCCAGAAGACCTCGTCGGTGAACGGGTCGGCGGCGGCCGCCGCCGTGACCCCGGCGGTGGTGCGCAGGGCGACGTTCACCGCCACCAGTTGGGTACGGGCCGCGAAGTTGAGGGTGCCGCAGAGGGGGTCGACCAGCCAGGTGCGCGCGGCGTCCGCACTCCCGGTGTGGCCGCCCTCCTCCCCCAGCACGGCGTCGTCGGGCCGGGCCGCCCGCAGCGTGTCCAGGACGGCGCGCTCCGCCTCGATGTCGGCGGAGGTGGCGAAGTCGGTCGCCGACTTCTCGATCCGGGTCAGCGGGGTGCCGTAACGGGCTCGCGCCACGGCGGCCCCCGCCCGCGCCCCGGCGATTGCCAGCTCGGCGTCGGTGAGCCCGACGGTCAAGGTCGACATGCCGCGAGGGTAGCCGGGCGTCCGCCCGTGCGCTGACCCCCTGACCGGCGCTCCTGGACACCGACAGTGACGCCGGGAGCCGAGCAGGACCCGACACGAGCGTGATACCTCTCAGTCATCAATATGCCTCAGAGGTATCACGCTCGTCGGGGTCTTACCTCCGCCCGCCGGACACGCCCGACGGGACGTGCGCCGCAGCCGGATCTGACGACCAGCGGTAGACCCGCCTCCCGGCCGCGCCGGGAGGCGGGTCTGCGTCACGGGCGGACTCAGGACCGGGCGTAGTAGACGCCGGTGCAGTATTCAAGGGTGCCGCTCACCAGACACACCTTGAGGGCCACCGGCGTGTTCTCGGCGATGTCGCCGGTCACCCATCCCGTGCAGGTCGGCGAGTTCCTTCCGCGCGTGGAGGCGATCCGGTCGGTCTGGTAGAAGCCGCTTGACGATCCGATGTCCATTCGAATTTCGACGCCCAGCCCGTCGGCGAGTTCGTCGCACGCGCCCAGTGCGTCACCCGGAGATCCGTCCATCGGGTCGGCACGGAACTCGGCCGTCCCGACCGTCTCGCCCCAGCCGTTCTTGATGAAGATCATCCGCGTGTACGACTGCGAGTAGTCGGAGCCGTGCAGGATCACGCTCGTGGTGACCTTGTAATCGGAGGGCAGCGACGCCGCCGCAGGTGCCTGGCCTGTTGCCAGTACGAGGGTCGCTGCCATCAGAGTGGCCAGGGCCATCCTGATCGGCAGGATCAGCCTGTGCTTCATGTCATCTCCTCACTGGAGCCGGACAGTGCACCCCTGCCCCCGTGCGCCTCCGGTGCTGGCAATCGGTGCGGCGACCATGACGCTCATGCCGGGCGGTCGCCGATGACGGTTGACCATAGTGGACGGAAAATGGGTTGGGCAATGCTGGCTCTTCCGATCCGGGGCGGCAACGGCGAAGATGCGGCATGCGGAAAAGCTGGCGGACCGGGTTGGGCGTGCTGGCCGGCGTCACCGGCGCGGTGATCTGGGCCCTGGCCGCGGCGATCTATCAGCCGGTCATGCAGCCGGACGGGTTCTGGACCGACAGCGGCAGCGGCGAGAGGCTCCCGGAGTTGGCCAGCAACAACACGTACTGGCCGCGGGACATCCGCCAACTGGCGATCCTGCTCGCCCTCGCCGGCGTACTCCTGATCTGCCGCGGCAATCCGCGCGGCCTGACCGCCGGCGCGGCCGTCACCGTCGGTTGGCTCGGGGCGGACCTGTGGCTGGACCGGATCGACGTGGCCGGTGCCGCCGCCGCGGCGTGGCTCGCGGCCGGCGGGATCGCCGTCTTCGCCGCCAGCGCCGTCCTCGCGCACCGGATGTCCGCCGGTGCGGACGGGTCACCGCTGGCCCGGCACGTGACGGCAACGGTCGCCGCGCTGCTGGCGGTCACCACGATGGTGGTCAGCACGCCGTGGGACGAGCCGGTCAGCGCACCCGATCGGGTCACGGTCGAGAACGCGCTGGCGGGCCTCAAGGCCGCGCTGGTGGTGTTGTTCCTGGCCGCCGCCCTCGCGCTCGTCGTGCACACCGCCGCCCAGTTGCCGCGGGTGGCCGCCTTCGTCGGGGTGGCCGCGCTCGGTGCCTGGCTCGCCGTCGGCAGCGACGGCGGGGGCAAGCCGCTCGGCATGATCGTCATGTTCGTCGGCGCCACGCTCGCCGTCGCCGCGGCCCGGGACGTCCCGCTGGGCCGGCTGCTCCCCGTGGCGATCATCAGTGGCGCGGCGCTGCTTCCCGCGGCCATCGCCCTGTACCTGGTCGGCATGGGGGTCGGCAGCGCGATGACGGTGGTGGCGGGCAACCCGCCGGTCAACGGCGCCGACAGCGACCTCGCCCTGAGCTTCTGCGGGCTGGTCCTCGGGCTGCTGCTGTCCACGCTCAGCCACCTGCTGACCCGCGCCGCCCGGCAACACCCCCGCCCCGAGGCCGCTCCCGTGCCGGATGCCGCCTGAGCCGTCGCGCTCGGCCGACGCGTTGACAAGGGGCGCCTGCGCTACCGAAAGCGTTAACAGGGGGCCCCTGCTTACACGTTGAAGCGGAACTCCACCACGTCGCCGTCCTGCATGACGTACTCCTTGCCCTCGATCCGGACCTTGCCGGCGGCCTTCGCCGCCGCCATCGATCCGGCCTCGACCAGGTCGGCGTAGGAAACCACCTCGGCCTTGATGAAGCCGCGCTGGAAGTCACTGTGGATGACCCCCGCGGCCTCCGGCGCGGTCGCGCCGACCGGGACGGTCCAGGCCCGTGCCTCCTTGGGCCCGGCCGTCAGGTACGTCTGGAGCCCCAGCGTGCGGAAGCCGATCCGGATGAGCTGGTCCAGCCCCGGCTCGGACTGGCCGATCGACTCCAGCAGCTCGCGGGCCTCCTCCTCGGGCAGGTCCACCAGCTCAGACTCGATCTTGGCGTCCATGAAGACCGCCTCGGCCGGGGCGACCAGCGCCCGCAGCTCGTCGAGGAACTCGGCGTTGCCCAGCTCGGCCTCGTCGACGTTGAAGACGTAGAGGAACGGCTTGGTGGTGAGCAGGTGCAGCTCGCGCAGGTGCTCCAGCTCGATCTTGGCGGCGGCGGCGCCCGCGTACAGGGTGGTGCCGGTGTCCAGGACCTCGGCGGCCTTCTTCGCGGCCTCGACGGCGGCGGCCCGGTCCTTGCGGAGCTTGGCCTCCTTCTCCAGCCGGGGCAGCGCCTTCTCCAGGGTCTGGAGGTCGGCCAGGATCAGCTCGGTGTTGATCGTCTCGATGTCGTCGGCCGGGGAGACCTTGCCGTCGACGTGCACCACGTTCGGGTCGGAGAAGGCGCGCACCACCTGGCAGATCGCCGACGCGTCGCGGATGTTCGCCAGGAACGCGTTGCCCCGGCCCTGCCCCTTGGAGGCGCCGCGGACCAGGCCGGCGATGTCGACGAACGAGACCGGCGCCGGCAGTACCTTCTGCGAGGAGAAGATCTCGGCCAGCGTGGCCAGCCGATCGTCCGGCAGCCCGACCACACCGACGTTCGGCTCGATCGTCGCGAACGGGTAGTTCGCCGCGAGCACGTCGTTCTTGGTCAGCGCGTTGAACAGGGTGCTCTTGCCGACGTTGGGCAGGCCGACGATGCCGATGGTGAGACTCACGACGAGCCAGCTTACGCGGTTCGCCGCGCCGTGCGGGCAGCCAGGCCCGCCCCGGCGCGAAAAGGGACCCCGGTCACCGGGGGATCGGGGTCAGGCGGTGAGCAGCCGGGGCTCGATCCGGGTCTCCCGCACGGTGCCGTCCTCGCCCCGGCTCACCTCGTACGCGGCCGCGCCCGCCCGGTCGGCGACCGCCTCGACCAGCCGGGTGCCCCGGTAGACGAGCCCGACCCCGTCGTCCGTGCAGTGGCTGGTGGGCAGCGTGCCGTCACCGACCAGCCGGTGCATCAGCGGCCGGCGCTGCTCCTCACTGTCGTAGTGCACCCCGTTGCCGTACGGCAGCCAGCCCAGCGAGTCGGTGAAGCCGCGCAACCGCGGGCCGAAGCTGTCGGTGGCGCCGCCGACGTGCCAGCAGATCGAGCCGGCGGAGACCCCGCCGAGCACCACGCCGGCCTCCCAGCACTCCCGGAGGATCTCGCCGAGACCGTGGGTGCGCCACACCGCGCAGAGGTTGGCGACGCTGCCGCCGCCGACCCAGACGATGTCCTGACCGAGCAGGTGGGCCCGGATGTCGTCGACGTTGGGCATCGGGAAGAGCGCCAGGTGGGAGGGGCGGTACCGGGTGCCGGCGAAGGCGCCGTAGAAGACGGTGTACGAGGTGGGCTGGTCGCCGACCGCCTGGTTGAGATAGCAGATCCTCGGCTCGTCCGCGCCGGACAGCTCGGCCATCAGGTCGAAGACCGGCCCGGGCGCGGCGTCCCACGGGCCGCGGTTGCGCCGGGAGTAACCCATGCTGGTGGCGACGATGGTCGGTTCGCTGGCGGGCATCGCTCTTCCTTTCCGTCGGTGCCGACGATCATCCTCCGGCACGGTGCCTCGCCGGCGGGATCAGGCCCCCGTCTCGGCGGCGGCGAGCAGGGCGCGCAGCAGCTCACCCAGGCGCTCCCGGTCCTGCACCGGCAGGGCATCCAGGATCCGCCGCTGCACGGCCAGGCCGGCGTCGACCGACTCCTCGACCACCCGCCGCCCCTCGCCGGTCAGCGTGATCCGCAGCCCGCGCCGGTCCGCCGGATCGGGGGTACGACGGATCAGGCCGCCCCGCTCCAGCCGGTCCAGCCGGCCGGTCATCCCGCCGGAGGTGAGCATCAGCCCGGCCGCGAGCGCCTTCGGCGCCAGCGCGTACGGCTCACCGGAGCGGCGCAGCGCGGCGAGCACGTCGAATTCCCCGCGGCTGATCCCCCAGCCGGCGTAGACCTTCTCCTGTGCGTCACCGACCAGGCGGGACAGCCGGTAGATCCGGCCGAAGACCGCCATCGGTTCCGGCCGCATGCCGGGGCGTTCGCGCCGCCACTGCTCGACGATCACGTCGACGTCGTCCTGCTCGGTCACCACCGGATTGTGCCGCACAGCTCACTTCCCTTCTTCACTCGGCAATGATTAGCTTAGTGCTAAGCTACTTAGCGCCGAGAGAGAATCGAGGGTCCGATGAGCCGTCGCGGCACCGACGTAGCGCTGACCGCCCTCGCGCCCGCCACCTGGGGCACCACCTACCTCGTCACCTCCGAGCTGCTGCCCGCCGACCGACCGCTCTGGTCCGGGGCGCTCCGCGCTCTCCCCGCCGGCCTGCTGCTGCTCGCCGTCACCCGCCGCGCACCGCACGGTTCCTGGTGGTGGCGCAGCGCGGTGCTCGGCACGCTGAACATCGGCGCGTTCTTCCCGCTGCTCTTCCTCGCCGCGTACCGGCTGCCCGGCGGGACCGCCGCGGTGCTCGGCGCCGTCCAGCCGCTGCTGGTCGCCGGGCTGACCGTGCTCGCCCTGCGGGACCGCCCGCACCGCCGGGCGTTACTCGCCGCCGCGGTCGCCCCGCTGGGCGTCGGGCTGGTCGTGCTCCGGCCGGACGCCGGCACCGACCCGCTGGGCGTCGCCGCCGGGCTCGTCGCCACCGCCGCGATGGCCACCGGACTGGTCCTCACCCGCCGATGGGGGCGCCCGGCCGGGATCGGCGGCCTCGCCGCCACCAGCTGGCAACTCACCGCCGGCGGCCTGCTCATCGCGCCGGTCGCGGTCGCCGTCGAGGGAGCGCCGCCCGCACCGGACGGCCCGGCCCTGCTCGGGTACGCCTGGCTCGGGCTGGCCGGCACCGCGCTCGCGTACGCGCTGTGGTTCCGGGGTGCGGCCCGGCTGCCGCTGACCCAGGTCTCGATCCTCGGGGCGCTGAGCCCGCTCACCGCCGCCGCGCTCGGCTGGCTGGTGCTGGGGCAGGCGCTCACCCCGGTCCAGCTCGGCGGCTTCGCCGTCGCGATGGCGGCCATGATCGTCGCCCAGCTGCCGCCCCGCACCCGGCGTCAGCCCGCCAGGCGCCAGTCCACCTCGCCGGCGGCAAGCTCGGGCAGCGCCCCCGACGGCAGCTCCGCGACCGCCGCCCGGGGCAGCGTGAACCGATGGGCGGCGGCCGGCCCGGCCGCGTAGGACTCGCCGAGCAGCCAGCGCACCTCGTCGAGCGTCCAGCCCAGCCCGGTCCGGCCGGCGATCTCCCGCACCAGGCGCAGCCCGACCCGGGTGTCGTCGTCGTAGAAGCGCATGCACCAGTGGTGTGCCCACATGCCCAGCGCGCGCAGCCCGTCGGCGTCGAGCGAGCCGGCGAGCCGGCCGCAGGCGGTCTCGGCGAACGGGCGCTCCGGGTCACCGGCCCGGTCCCGCTCGATCGCGCCGTACGCGGCCGGCGCCACCACCCGCATCCGGTCGTAGAAGCCCTGCACCACCACGCGGTCCAGCCGTGCCCGCCCCGACCGCATCAGCGGGCACCCCGCCCGGCCACGCTCGCCATTTCCCCGCACCTTCTTCTTGAGTTGGTGGGCGGGACGGTAACGGCCACCACCGACACTTTCCGCCGCGAAATCCGTTGCCGCGTCAGGGATAGCTGGCCTGAGCTGGGGCGTCTGTATCTGTGACGAAGAAGAGCGGGAGGGTGGGTGGACGAGGACGAACGCGCGCGGCTGGCCGAGTTCGTGACCGGCCGTACGCCGGCGCTGATGCAGGTCGCGTACCTGCTCACCGGCGATCGGCACGCCGCCGAGGATCTCCTCCAGTCGGCGCTGGCCAAAACGATCCCGAGGTGGCGGACGCTGCGGCACGCCGACCCCGAGGGGTACCTGCGCACACCGCGACGACGCGCCACCGCCGGGCCCGAGACGGTCAGGTCCGAATCCCGCCAGCCGAGCGTCCCACCTGCGAGGCAGGATCGGTGACATGGAGTTGGACTTCGAGCGGTGCTACCGGGCCGTGGACAGCCGCGACCAGCGGTTCGACGGCTGGTTCTACACCGGCGTGACGTCGACCGGGATCTACTGCCGGCCGTCCTGTCCGGCGATGACGCCGAAGCGGCGCAACGTCCGATTCTTTCCGTCGGCCGCCGCGGCGCAGGGCGCCGGGTTGCGCGCCTGCCGCCGCTGTCGCCCCGACGCGGCGCCCGGCTCGCCGCAGTGGGACGTCCGGGCCGACGTGGTGGGCCGGGCCATGCGGCTGATCGCCGACGGGGTGGTGGACCGGGACGGCGTGCCGGGGCTGGCCAGCCGGCTCGGCTACACCGAGCGGCACCTGCACCGGATGCTGCACGCCGAGCTCGGCGCCGGGCCGCTCGCGCTGGCCCGGGCGCAACGGGCACAGACCGCCCGGACGCTGATCGAGACCACCGCGATGGGGATGGCGGAAATCGCGTTCGCGGCGGGCTTCGGCAGCGTCCGGCAGTTCAACGACACGATCCGCGAGGTGTACGCGGCGCCCCCGTCCGAGCTGCGGATCACCCGCGGCCGGCAGCCGGTACCGGCCGGGGCGGGCACCATCACGCTGCGGCTGGCGTACCGGCCGCCGCTGCACGCCGCCGCCCTGCTGGACTTCCTCGCGGTGCGGGCGCTGCCCGGCGTGGAGGAGGTACGCGACGGGACGTACCACCGGGGCCTGCGGCTGCCACGCGGCACCGGCGAGGCGGTCCTGACCCCCGCGGACGGCCACGTCGTGGCCACGCTGCGGCTGACCGACATGCGGGACCTGGCACCCGCGGTGGCCCGCTGCCGGCGCCTGCTCGACCTGGACGCCGACCCCGAAGCCGTCGACGCCACCCTGGCCACCGATCCGGCGCTGGCCGGGGCGGTGGCGGTCGAGCCCGGCGTCCGCCTTCCCCGCGCGGTGGACGGCTTCGAGATCGCCCTCCGCGCCATCACCACCCAACAGATCTCCCTGGCCTCCGCCAAAACCACCCTCACCCACCTCCTCCTCGCCACCAACCGGGTTGATCATGAAGTTTGCGTCGAGGAAACGGCCTCAGCCGGACGCAGACTTCATGATCAACGCGACGAGCCGTTGGGGGTGTTTGCCGGTGCGGAGGAGGTGCTGCGGGTGGGGGATGAGGGGTTTCGGATGCCGGCGGCGCGGCGGGAGACGATCCGGGCGTTGGCGCGGGAGGTGGTTGAGGGGCGCCTCGATCTTGATCCGGGCGGGGACCGGGAGGAGACCGTACGGCGGCTGACCGCGCTGCCGGGGATCGGCGCCTGGACGGCCGGTTACGTCGCCATGCGGGCGCTCGGCGACCCGGACGTCCTGCTCCCCACCGACCTGGCGGTACGCCGGGGGGCCACCGCCCTCGGCCTGCCCGACACCCCCACCACCCTCGACGCGTACGCCGACCGCTGGCGCCCCTGGCGGTCGTACGCGGTGATCCGACTCTGGAGAGCGGCATGACCATCCTGGACAGCACCGTCATCGACACCCCGGCCGGCCCGCTGAGCGTCCTCGCCGGCCCCGACGGGGCGGTACGCGCCGCCGGCTTCACCGCCGACCCGGCGACCCTGCTCCCGCTGACCCACCCCAGCATGCGCGGCGACCTGCGGCACCGGGCCGACCTCGGGCCGGTGGACCGGGCCGTCGCCGACTACCTGGCCGGCGACCTGACCGCGCTCGACGGGGTGCCGGTCCAGCAGCACACCGGCGGCGTGTTCATGGCGCACGCCTGGCAGGTGCTGCGCGAGGTGAAGCCGGGCGAGCCGGTGACGTACACGGGTTTCGCCGCCCGCGCCGGACGGCCCGCGGCGGTCCGCGCGGCGGCGGCCGCCTGCGCCCGCAACGCGGTCGCCCTCTTCGTCCCCTGCCACCGGGTGCTGCGCACCGACGGGACGCTCGGCGGTTACCGGTGGGGCCTGCCGGTGAAGAGGTGGCTTCTCGCCCATGAGCGGCCGATGACGGCAACCTGACAGAAGAACTCTCGGATTCTGCCGCTACCGTCGGGTAGTGCCCGCGCAGCGCGACGGCGACCTCACCCCCCGCAGGCGGCCGCTTCGCAACATGCTGCGGCTGCATCCCTACCTGCGGCCGTATCTGCCGCGCTACTGCTGGCTGCTGGCCGCCGCGCTGGCGGCCACCGCCGCCAGCCTCGCCGTGCCGCTGCTCACCCAGCGGGTGGTGGACGGGCCGATCGCCGACCGCGATCCCGCCGGGGTGCTGCGGCTCGGCGGGCTGGCCCTGCTGCTCGGGCTGGCCGAGGCCGCGCTGATCGTCGTCCGGCGGTGGACCCAGTCGTCCGCGTCGGTGGGCATGGAGGCGGCGATCCGCGCCGACGTCTACGCCCACCTGCAACGGCTGCCGGCCGGCTGCCACGACCGGTGGCAGACCGGCCAGCTGCTGTCCCGGGTCACCAGCGACCTGTCGGCGATCCGCCGCTTCCTCTCCTTCAACCTGCTCTTCCTGGTGCTCAACCTGGTCACCTACGTGGCGGTGGTGGTGCTGCTGGTCCGGCTGCACCCGGCGCTGGGCCTGCTGGTCGCGGCCAGCGCGGTCCCGCTGGTGCTGATCAGCCGCCGGTTCGCGCGGACGTACCACGCGGCGTCCCGGCGGATGCAGGAACAGCAGGGCGAGGTGGCCACGCTGGTCGAGGAGACCGCCGCCGGGCTGCGCACCATGAAGGCGTACGGGCGGGGGCCGCAACTGGCCGCGCGGTTCGCCACCGGCGCCGGCGCCCTGCACGACATCGGGGTGGGCAAGGCCCGCCTGCTGGCCCGCACCTCGGCGCTGTTCGACCTGGTGCCCAACCTGACCCTGGGCGTGGTGCTGGTGGCCGGCGCGACCGCGGTGGCGCACGGCGCGCTGACCGTCGGCCAGCTGGTCGCCTTCGTCAGCCTCCAGCTGATGCTGATCTGGCCGGTCCAGTCGCTGGGCTGGATCATCGCCAACGGGCAGGAGGCGGCCACCGCCGCGGACCGGATCCACGACGTGCTGGACACCCCGCCGGCCATCGTGGACGCCCCGCACGCGGTGGAGCTGTCCCGCGCCACCGTGCGCGGCCGGCTGGCCTTCGAGGGCGTCTCCTTCCGCTACCCCGGCAGCCCGGAGCCGGTGCTGCGGCACGTCGACCTCGCCGTCGAACCGGGCGAGACCCTCGCGCTGGTCGGCGCGACCGGGTGCGGCAAGAGCACCCTGCTCTCGCTGGTGCCCCGGCTGCACGAGGTGACCGGCGGCCGGATCACCCTGGACGGGCACGACGTGCGGGACGTGCGGCTGGGGTCGCTGCGCCGGCTGGTCGGGGTGGCGTTCGAGGAGCCGACCCTGTTCTCGATGTCGGTCCGGGAAAACCTCACGCTGGGCCGGCCGGACGCCGGCGAGGAGGAGGTCCGGGCCGCGCTGGCGCTGGCCCAGGCCGACTTCGCGTACGACCTGCCGTGGGGGCTGGCCACCCGGGTCGGCGAGCAGGGGCTGTCGCTCTCCGGCGGCCAGCGGCAACGGTTGGCGCTGGCCCGGGCGGTGCTGGGCCACCCGGCGCTGCTGATCCTGGACGACCCGCTCTCCGCGCTGGACGTGCACACCGAGGCGCAGGTCGAGGCGGCGCTGCGCCGGGTGCTGCGGGACACCACCGCGCTGCTGGTGGTGCACCGTCCGTCCACGGTCGCGCTGGCCGACCGGGTGGCGCTGCTCGACGGGGGCCGGATCGTGGCCACCGGCAGCCACTCCGAGCTGCTGGCCACCGTGCCCGCGTACCGGGCGGTGCTCTCCGCCGGCACCGACCCCCCGGCCGTCCCGCGGCCCCGGCTGGGCGAGCCGGACGGCGCCGGGCTGGTGCGCTCGTGACCCGCGACCGGGCGAGCCCGGCCGCCCGCGCACCGGCACCGGGGCCCGGTCCGGGCCGGCGGGACGGCGGCGAAGCGGAGGCGACGGCGGAGGCGGAGGCGGCGGAGCTGGCCCGGTGGCGGGGCCGCGCCACCGACCCGGACGCGGACCGCAGCCGCGCCGAGGACGCCTCCCCCGAGGCGGTGGCCCGGCTGCGGATGCGCAGCCGGGCGCTGCTGCGGGACCTGCTGCGCCCGCACCGCCGCCGGCTGGGCGGGGCGGTCGCGCTGCTGCTCGCCCAGAACACCGCCGCGATGGCCGGGCCGTACCTGGTCATGCTCGGCATCGACCGGGGCGTCGGCCCGCTGCGGGCCGGCGACCCGGCGCCGCTGGTCGCGATCGCCGGCGCGTTCGCCGCCGCCGCCCTGATCGAGTACGCGGCCCGGCGCGGTTTCCTCACCCTCTCCGCCCGGATCGGCCAGGCCGTCCTGCTGGAGCTGCGCCGCCGGGTGTACGGCCACTTCCTGCACCTGCCCGTCGGCTTCCACGAGCGGTACACCTCCGGCCGAATGGTGTCCCGGCTGACCAGCGACCTGGACTCGATCGCCGAGCTGGTCGACGGCGGCATCGACCGGCTGGTGGTCTCCGCGCTGTCGGTGCTCACCGTGGCCGGCATCCTGCTCTGGCTGGACCCGCCGCTGGCCGGGGTGGCCCTGCTCGCCTTCCCGCTGCTGTTCTGGCTGTCCCGCTGGTTCACCCGGGCGTCGGCCACCGCGTACCGGCGCACCCGGGAGACGGTGGCGCTGGTCATCGTTCACTTCGTCGAGTCGTTGCGCGGCATCCGGGCGGTGCAGGCGTACCGGCGGGAGCGGCGCAACCAGCGGATCTTCGACGCGGTGAACGACGACTACCGGGCGGCCATCCTGCGCACTTTCCGGCTGGGGGCGCTCTACTCGCCGGGGATCCGGGCGGTCGGCAACGTGATGGTCGCGGTGGTGCTCGGCTACGGCGGTGCCCGGGTGCTCGGCGGCGACATGGCGGTCGGCGTGCTCGCCGCGTTCCTGCTCTACCTGCGCCGCTTCTTCGAGCCGATGGAGGAGCTGAGCCAGTTCTACAACTCGTTGCAGTCGGCGACGGCGGCGCTGGAGAAGCTCGCCGGGGTGCTCGACGAGCGGTCCACGGTGCCGGAGCCGGCCCGGCCGGTGCCGCTGCCCGCCGGTCCCGGGCGCGGCGCGCTGGCCTTCCGGTCGGTCACCTTCGGCTACCGGCCGGACGCGGCCGTGCTGTGCGGGCTGGAGCTGCGGATCCCGGCCGGGCAGACGGTGGCGCTGATCGGGCCGACCGGCGCCGGCAAGTCGACAATCGCCAAGCTGGTGGCCCGGTTCCACGACCCGGACACCGGCACGGTCAGCCTGGACGGGGTGGACCTGCGCGACCTCGGCGACGCCGAGCTACGCCGGGCGGTGGTGCTGGTGACCCAGGAGAACCACCTGTTCAGCGGCACGGTGGCGGAGAACATCCGGTTCGGCCGGCCGGACGCCGACGACGCCGCGGTGACGGCCGCGGCCCGGGCCATCGGCGCGCACGAGTTCATCGCCGCGTTCCCCGACGGGTACGACACCCAGGTGCACCGGCGCGGCGGCCGGCTCTCCGCCGGGCAGCGGCAGCTCGTGGCGTTCGCCCGGGCGTTCCTGGCCGACCCCCGGGTGCTGATCCTGGACGAGGCGACCTCCTCGCTCGACGTGCCGAGCGAGCGGCTGGTGCAGCGGGCGCTGGCCACCGTGCTGCACGACCGGACGGCGCTGGTGATCGCGCACCGGCTCTCCACCGTGGAGATCGCCGACCGGGTGCTGGTGGTCGACGGCGGGCGGATCGTCGAGGACGGCCCACCCGACCGGCTCACCGCGGCCGGCGGCCGGTACGCGGCCCTGCACCGGCAGTGGCGCGAATCGCTGATCTGAGCGCAACCCGGTGGTCCCGCCCAGCGGCGCTGCCTACGATCGGGCGATGAGCGACACGGCGAAGACGTCCCGCGCCGGAGTCCCCGAGCGTCCCACCCTGGACGGCCTCGAGGACCCCTGGGCGCGCCGCTGGCAGGAGGAGGGCACGTACGCGTTCGACCGCAGCAAGCAGCGGTCCGACGTGTACGCGATCGACACCCCGCCGCCGACCGTATCCGGCGAGCTGCACATGGGGCACGTCTTCTCGTACACGCACACCGACACCGTGGCCCGGTTCCAGCGGATGCGCGGCAAGGCCGTCTTCTACCCGATGGGCTGGGACGACAACGGCCTGCCCACCGAGCGCCGGGTGCAGAACGTGTACGGGGTGCGCCCCGACCCGGCCCTGCCGTACGACCCGGACTGGACGGCGCCGGCCACCCCGGTGAACGACGACGCGCGGAAGAACCCGACCGCGATCTCCCGGCGCAACTTCATCGAGCTGTGCGAGCTGCTCACCGCCTCCGACGAGCAGGTCTTCGAGGCGCTGTGGCGGCGGCTCGGGCTGTCGGTGGACTGGTCGCTGACGTACACCACCATCGGGCGGGTGGCCCGGGCCGCCAGCCAGCGGGCGTTCCTGCGCAACCTGGCCCGGGGCGAGGCGTACCAGGCGGAGGCGCCGACCCTGTGGGACGTCGGGTTCGCCACCGCGGTCGCCCAGGCGGAGCTGGAGGACCGGGAGCGGCCCGGGGCGTACCACCGGCTGCGGTTCGCCGGGCCGGACGGACGGGAGGTGCTGATCGACACCACCCGGCCGGAGCTGCTGCCGGCCTGCGTGGCGCTGGTCTGCCACCCCGACGACGAGCGGTACGCCGACCTGGTGGGCGCCGCGGTGCGTACCCCGGTCTTCGGGGTCGAGGTGCCGGTGCGCGCGCACCCGCTGGCGGACCCGGCCAAGGGCACCGGCATCGCGATGGTCTGCACGTTCGGTGACCTGACCGACGTGACCTGGTGGCGGGACCTGGAGCTGGCGACCCGGGTGGTGATCGGCCGGGACGGGCGGCTGCTGCCCGAGCCGCCGGCCGGCGTGCCGGCGCAGCCGTACGCGGCGCTGGCCGGGCAGGCGGTGAACGGCGCCCGGCGTACCGTCGTGGCGCTGCTGGCCGACGCGGGCGCGCTGGTGGGCGAGCCGCGCCCGATCACCCACCCGGTGAAGTTCTACGAGAAGGGCGACCGGCCGCTGGAGATCGTCTCCACCCGGCAGTGGTACCTGCGCAACGGTGGCCGCGACGGCCGGCTCCGCGACGAGCTGCTGGCCCGCGGCCGGGAGCTGCGCTGGGTGCCGGAGCACATGCGACACCGCTACGAGCACTGGGTCGGTGGGCTGACCGGTGACTGGCTGGTCAGCCGGCAGCGCTTCTTCGGGGTGCCGGTGCCGGTGTGGTACCGGCTCGACGACATTGGCGAACCGGACTGGTCCCAGCCTCTCACACCGGAGGAGTCATTGCTGCCGGTCGACCCGTCCAGCGAACCGCCCCCCGGGTTCACCGAGTCGCAGCGCGGCCGGCCGGGCGGGTTCGTCGGCGACCCGGACGTGCTCGACACCTGGGCCACCTCGTCGCTGACCCCGCAGATCGTCGGCGGTTGGGAGACCGACGACGACCTGTTCCGCCGGGTCTTCCCGATGGACCTGCGCCCGCAGGGGCAGGAGATCATCCGGACCTGGCTCTTCGCCACCGTGGTCCGGTCCCACCTGGAGCACGACGTGCTGCCCTGGCGGAACACCGTGCTCTCCGGCTGGATCCTCGACCCGGACCGGAAGAAGATGTCCAAGTCCAAGGGGAACGTGGTCACCCCGATGGAGCTGCTGCAGCGGCACGGCTCCGACGCGGTCCGGTACTGGGCCGCCAACGGCAAGCCCGGCATGGACCTCGCCTTCGACCCGGCGCAGATCAAGGTCGGCCGGCGGCTGGCCACCAAGCTGCTCAACGCGTCGAAGTTCGCCCTCGGGCTGGGCGCCGCCGACGCGCTGCGCGCCCCGGCCACCGAGCCGCTGGACACCGCCATGCTCGCCGAACTCTCCGGCCTGGTCGGGACGGCGACGTCCGCCTTCGACGGGTACGACCACACCGCCGCGCTGATGACGACCGAGGCGTTCTTCTGGCGGTTCTGCGACGACTACATCGAGCTGGTGAAGGAACGCGCCTACGGCACCGGGCCGGGGGCCGACTCGGCCCGGGCGGCGCTGGCCACCGCGCTCTCCGTGCAGCTGCGGCTGTTCGCCCCGGTGCTGCCCTTCGTCACCGAGGAGGTGTGGTCCTGGTGGCGGTACGGCTCGGTGCACCGCGCGCCCTGGCCCACCACGTACGAGGTGGGCCGGGCGGTGCAGGCCCCGGGTGATCCGGAGCTGCTGCGGCTGGCCGCGGATGCGCTCGGCCAGGTGCGCCGGGCCAAGTCGGAGCGGAAGCTGTCCATGAAGGCGGAGGTGCCGCTGGCCGAGGCGCTCGGCCCGGCCGCCCTGCTCGACCAGCTCACCCTGGTCGCCGCCGACGTCCGCGCGGCGGGCCGGATCGCCAAACTCGACCTGCTGCCGGACCGCACCCCCGAACTGGTGATCGCCTGCGCCTTCTGAGCCGCAGGAGGGTGCGCAGGGGGCCCTTGTCAACAAGGGCCCCCTCCTCACACCTCAGCTGGTTTCGCCGGCGACGCTGAAAGAGCGGAGGCGGTCGATGGCGAGCACGGTGAAGCCCACCGCCACCAGGGCGGTCAGCACCGCGGCGACCGGCACCGACACCGACGTGCCGAGCAGGTCGGTGGGGGCCATCCGGTCGGCGAGCGCGATCACCCACTGCTGGACGGAGAGCACCCGGGTGCCGTCCGCGAACCGGCCGAGCAGCCCCTCCCAGATCAGCACGTAGACCAGGCCGAGCAGCACCGGCCGGCGGGTGAGCAGGCTGAGCGCCAGGAACAACGCCGAGTACGCCAGCGCGCCCAGCGCCGACGCGGCGGCCAGCGCCAGGCCGAGGCGTACCGAGTCGGCGAGCGTGCCCGCGGCGAAGAGCGGGACGGCGACGGTGGCCGCGCTGACCCCGGTCGCCACGGCCAGCTTCGGCAGCACGATCTGCCAGCGCGGCAGCGGCTTGGTGAGGATGTGCACCACGGTGCCGTCCTCGATCTCGGCGCCCAGCACGCCGGTGCCGACGACCAGCGCCACCACCGGCAGGACCACGGCCAGGCCGAGCCCGACCAGCACCGCCGGACCCCACTCACCGGGCGCCACCCCCAGGGCCCGGCAGAGCACGGCCAGCCCCACCAGCAGCAGGGGCAGCGGCACCAGCATCAGGAATCGGCGGCGGCCGAACAGCCCGCGCGCGGTGATCCAACCAACGGTCGACATCATGCCTCCACCAGGTACGAGAAGACGCTCTCCAACGATTCGTCCTCGGGCAACAGCTGCCGGACCCGGATGCCGTGGCGCAGCGCGAGCTTCGGCAGCGCCCGGGTGAAGGCGCCGTAGTCGCCGGCCTTGACGCTCAGGCCGGTGCGGCCGAGTTCGACGCCGGTGACCGACGGCTCGGCCATCAGCGCCACGGCCAGCGCCCGGTCGTCGGTGGAGTGGATCGCGAAGACGTGCGGCCGGTTGGTCATCAACCGGCGGATGGTACGGAAGTCGCCGGACGCCGCGAGCCGGCCGGCGACCATCACCTGCACGGTGCCGGAGACCTGCTCGACCTCCTCCAGGATGTGCGAGCTGAACAGGATGGTCCGGCCGGCGTCGCCGAGGCGGTGCAGCAGGGTCATCATGTGCAGCCGCTGGCGCGGGTCCATCCCGTTGAACGGCTCGTCGAGCAGCAGCACCTGCGGGTCGTGGACCAGCGCGGCGGCCACCCGGGTGCGCTGCCGCATGCCCTTGGAGTACGTGCCGATCCGCCGGTCCTGCGCGTCGGCCATCTCCACCAGGTCGATCGCCCGCCGGGCCGCCGCCGCCGGGTCGGGCAGCTGGTGCAGCTTCGCGCTGGCCAGCACGAACTCGTACGCGGTGAGGAAGGCGTGCACCGCCTCCCGCTCGCTGACCAGGCCCAACCGCCGGTAGACCTGGGGGTTGCGCCAGGTCGGCTCGCCGTCGAGGCTGACCGTGCCCCGGGACGGGCTGAGGAAGCCGGCCATCATGTGCAGCAGGGTGGTCTTGCCGGCGCCGTTCGGGCCGAGCAGGCCGGTCACCCCCGGGCCGAGGCGCATGGAGACGTCGTTGACCGCCACCACGTTGCCGTACCACCGGGAGACCCCGGCGAGGTCGAGGGTGGACGCGGGCGTGGTCGGCGCCGCAGGCTGGGCGCTGATCGTGGTCATCGGGCGGCCACCTTCCGGTATCGCAGCAGCAGCAGGGTGACGCAGCCGGCCACCAGGAGTACGGCGGCGGCCGCGTAGACCGGCCCGAAGTCGCCGATCGGCATGCCGCCGCCCTGTCCCTCGGGCACCAGCAGGTCGCCGAGCGCCCAGGTGCCCACGCCGCCGACCAGGGTCGACGGCGAGGCGAGGAAGGCCAGCTCGTTGATCGCCCGGGACGGCATGATCGACAGCACGCCGACGACCGGCGTGGTCATCAGGAAGATCGCCACGATGCCACCGGCGGCGAACGCCCGCTTGCCGGTGAGCGAGGCGATCAGCAGGCCGATCGAGGCGAACACCACCGCCCACAGGGCCGCGTAGAGCAGGCCCGGGAGCAGGTCGAGCAGCTCGTGCCAGACCCCGCTCATCCCGTCGCCGGTGGTGAACGCCGCACCGAGGAACATCACCAGCTGGGGCGCGCCGAGCAGCAGCCAGAGCGCGGTGGCCAGCGCGCCGAGCTTGGCCAGCGCGTAGTCGCCGCGGGGCAGCGGCCGGGAGAAGTAGAGCGGCAGCACACCGCTGCGCAGGTCACGGGAGACCAGCTCGGGCGCGGCGACCGCGACGAAGAAGATGACCAGCCAGCTCATCGCGTCGGCGAACTGGGCGTACGTCATGACGGTCTCGCCGAACTGGGCGCGTACCGCGGTCAGCCCGGCGGCGACGGCCAGCACGATGGCGACCACCAGCCAGGGGAAGATCTTGGCCTTGGCGGACCGGCCCAGGCCGAACGCGGTCCGTACGCCGTGCAGGTAGAGCGCGCCGAACACGTGCCGGCGGCCCAGCCGCGGCCCGGTGTAGCGCTGGTAGCCGATGTCGTGGATGACGCCGGTCAGCTCAGACATGGCTGGGCTCCCTCGGGGCGAAGAGTTCGGCCACCCGGTGCCGCCGCTGGTCCAGCCGGTGCAGCGGCAGGTCCAGCTCGGCCACCGCGCCGAGGATCAGGTCGTAGGTGGCCTCGTCGGCGAGCGGGACGAGCAGCAGCCGCCCCTCCCGGGCCACCGGCAGGTCGAGCGCCGCCAGCCGGGCGGCCAGGCCGTCGGTGCCCTCGCTGACCTCGACGGCGAGCACGTCGGTGGCGGTGGTCATGGCGGACACCCGGTCGGCCCGCAGCAGCCGCCCGCCGTCGATGGCGACCAGCGTGTCGCAGATCCGTTCCACCTCGCCGAGCAGGTGCGAGCAGACCAGCACGGAGATGCCGAACTCGGTGCCGATCCGGTGGATCAGGGTGAGCATGGCGTCCCGACCGGCCGGGTCGAGGCCGTTGGTCGGCTCGTCGAGCAGCAGCAGGTCGGGGTCGTGCACCAGCGCCTGGGCCAGCTTCACCCGCTGTTTCATGCCGGTGGAGTAGCCGCCCACCGCCCGGTGCCGCTCCTCGTGCAGGCCGACGTGGCGCAGCGCCTCGGAGGCCCGCTCCCGGGCCACGGTGCGCGGCAGGCCGCTGACCCGACCCAGGTGGGTGACCAGCTCGGCGGCGGAGAGATCGGGTGGCAGGGCGTCGTGTTCGGGCATGTAGCCGACCCGGGCGCGCACCGCCGCCGGGTCGGTGGTCGGGTCCAGGCCGAGCACGGAGACCCGGCCGCTGGTCGGCGGGAGCAGACCCAGCAGGATCTTGATCAGGGTGGACTTGCCGGCGCCGTTGGCACCGACCAGTCCGATGATCCCCGGCTCCACCGACACGGTGAGGTCGGCGAGGGCGGTCACCCGTCCGCCGTACGTCTTGGTGAGCGACTCGGTCGCGAGCAGTGCCACGGGGTTCAGCGTAGGGAGCTGATGCCAGCCAGGGCATCGGGAAACGCTCGGGGATGCCCCTGATTTCCGCCCACCCGGAGGCCCGAAGTGCTGTCCGGGCCCCCCGTCGTCCGCTCGGGTCAACTCCGGCTGATCACCTCGTCCTTCGCCAGGCTCTCGGTACGCTGCCGGATCAGGGTGCGCAGGGTTCCGGCGTCGCTGTCCACGGCCGCGGCGTCCACACCGTCCACCGTCTTCAGCACCGCGGTGATGGCGTCGAGCGACTCTGTCGCCCGCCCGCTGCCGTAGACCTCCTGGAACAGCTCCCGGTACGCGTCCTCGTACACCTGCTTGAAGGCATCGCTGTCGAGGAATCGCTCCTTGAGCTTGTGGCCCATCATCATGCCGCCCATTCGCCCGCCGTTGCCTCCGTCGGCCCGGCCCGGCTGCCCCGCACCGCCGTCCGGCTGCATACCTGGCGGGGGTTCCATGCCCTCGGGCAGTTTGAAGCCCTCCGGGAGCTGCATTCCCGCGGGCGGCGCCAGGCCGCCCGGGTCCTGGTCGGCGGCTCCGGGGTTCCCCTGGTCACCGCCGGGATTCCGGCCGGCGCCCGGGTTCTGGCCGGCGGCGCCGGGCATGCTGAAGCTGCCGCTGTCGTGCGGTCCCTGGCTGGCGCTGCCGCTGAAGGTCAGGTTGTGGTCCCAGCTGAGCACGCTGAACTTCTTCGTGGTCAGGTCATACCAGAGGTAGTAGTTCTTCCCCGGTCCGCCCATGTCGTCGAAGTTGAGCAGCAGGTTCTGCAGGGCGAGGTAGCGGACGAACGACTTCACGTCGACCTTGTCGGCCAGGTGGGCGTCGAACTCCTCGTCGCTGGCTGAGTTCACCCACTTGATCAGGTTGATGACGGGTTGCAGGTCCTGGCTGCCGCGCATATTGATCTGCTTGAAGTCGTCCTGGTAGTCGGTCGGGTCGTCACCCTGATCGGTGAAGCTGCTGCTGGCCAGCGACTTGTAGAGCACCCCGTGGCTCCCCATCCGGTCGGCGTACTGCTCGTCCGGGTGCTCGACCAGCAACCGGGCGGCGGTGGGCCGGTCGTTGACCGTGAACGAGGAGTACGCGTACCGCTGGGCGGGCTCGCCGGCGCTGTCGAGCAGGGAGAGGGACAGCGCTTCGTTCGGCACCGCCGAGCCGCCACCGATGCCGGAGACCCGGACCGCCACCTCCCGGTACCCCTGATAGCGCCGGCCGTCGACGAACTCGTCGAAGCTGATCAACCAGGGCAGCGTCTCCGGCTCCTCGGCCTTCAGCGCGACCCGGGTCATCCCGCCACCGGGCGCCCCACCCGGTCGCTCGCCGCCGCCCGGCTGCTGGCCGCCGGGCACCTGGCCGCCGCCCGGGAACTGGGCGCCGCCCGGGAACTGGGCGCCGCCCGGCCTGGCACCCTGGTCGCCCTCGCCACCCCGAAACGGCTTGGTCTGGCCCTTCCAGCTCAACGAGCCGAGGGTCGAGTTGCCCTTGAGCCGGATGCCGACGCTCGGGACCGTGGTGCCGTCGATCGTCAGGTCCGCCTCGACGTACTCCTTCTCCCCCTCCTTCCAGTAGGTGTCGAGCATCCGCTCGTAGTCGGCGTTGCGGAAGGTGAGCTTGATGCTGTGCCGCGTGCTCGCGTCGAACAGGTCCACGCCGCCGGCGATGTTCGTGATCGGCACCTCGGACGACCGGTCACTCGCGCTGCTGACGTACGGACGGATCCGTTCCGTTCCGAACACCAGCGAGAGCACCGCCAGGAACGCCGCGCAGACGGTGAGCAGTTTCCAGTTCTGCCGTACCCGCAACGGCAGCCGTTGCCGGAGCCGGCGGGGCAGCGGTGAACGGGCGACCAACGGCTCCCGCATCACAGGTCCGTCTGGTCGTAGCCGGTCAGCACCGTCACCCGCTGGCCGGAGGTCCGCTCGCTCAGCGCCGAGATGAGGTCACCCGGCTCGCTGCCCTTCTTCAGCCGAACGGTGTACATCAGCTCGGTGAGCGCGCCGGCCCGAATCGACTCCATGCTGACCAGTTCGAACTCCGTGGTGTAGCGGACCAGCACGTCCTGGATGTCGCTGGCGTAGCTGCCGCCAGCCGGCACCTGGACCTTGACCACCTGGCGTTGCACGTTCAGGGCGAACCAGTTGAACCGGTACATCACCAGGATGATCAAGCTGATCGCCACCGCGGCGACGATGGCGAGCGTGTAGAAGCGGGTGCCAGCGGCCATGCCGACCCCCATCACCAGGAAGATGAAGCCGACGTCCCGGGTCTCCTTGATCGCGTTGCGGAAGCGGACGACCGAGAGCGCGCCGACCAGGGCGAAGGCGCGCGCGATGTTCGAGCCCACCACCAACATGATCAGCGAGATCAGCATGCCGAGGATGATCAAGGTCTGGACGTACGACTGGCTGTACGACACGTTGCGGTGGGTGGCCCGGTACACCCAGCCGATCAACGCGCTGAGCAGGAAGGACAGTGACAACGCGATGGCGATGTCGCCAACGCTGAAGGTGCCGGACAGATCCTGGAACGTGATGTCCATCGGTACTCAGGCCTCACTTCTCGTGGTGGTGGTCAGCAGTTCGGCGGACGGGTCGTCGTCCTGGATGTGGAAGATCGAGCGTGGGGCGCGGCCGTACGCCTCCACGCACTGGCAGTACTTGGAGACCCGCACCACCTGCAGTTCGGCCTTCGCGGAGAGGTCGGTGAGCCAGTACGGAACCCGCTCGTTGGCCTTGATCTCGACGATCGAGCGCGACGCCGGGACGATCAGTCGGTTCTCGGCGTCGGCGCCGAAATGGAAGTCCCGGTCCCGACCCCGGACACGCCGGTCAAGGGTGACCCGCAGGCCGAGGTCGGCGTCCTGCCCGACGAACGCCTCCCGCTGGTAACCGGTCATCGCGACCGGCCGAAGATCCAGCCCGGAGACGAGTTCCAGCACCTCCGAGACGAACCCGTGCTGGGACGGGTCGTGCTCGATCATCTGCCGCTCGTCGCAGAGCTGCCGCGCCACCCGGTACGGCAGGGCGATGCGCCGCTTCTGGGTGACCCGGTTGACCCGCTGCTTGATCTCGACATGAACGGTGCTGTCGTCGTCCACCGTGGAGCGGTCGCCGTAGTGGCGTATCCGCAGCTTGCGGCGAAACTTCAGACCTTCGATCTTCTCCCAGTAGAAGCGCAGGTCGGTCGTGTCGTAGTAGACGCTCCAGACGCCGTACCCACCGTCGGCACCGTGGCTGTCCGGCACGAGGCGGGCGGCGAGCTGGTCCCGCAGGGCGGCCAGCCTCGTGTTGTCGACCAGGTACTTGATCTCGTACCGGTTGAAGGCGTGCAGCTTGCTCGGCGCGCGCAGGGCGTGGCCGGCCTGGTCGCTGTCCCGGCTGGCCGGCCGTTCCGGCCGGCGGGACTCCGGCACGGCGGTGGCCTCCTCGTCGGTGGGCGGATCAGGCGGGCGGGCACGGCGGTTGAACCGCAGACGCATGGGTCTTCCTCTGTCGTTTCGTGGGCAGGGAACGGCTTGCGAGGAAGGAAAGCGGACAGCCATGGAAACTTCGTATGAACAGCCTGTGGACCGGCTATGGATCGCAGGCGACAGGGGGGTGACGAGGAGTGGTAAGAGTTCCGTAACCGCTACCCGGGGTGACCGCCGGCGCGGGCGGCGCAACACTCGATGCCATGTGCATCCGCCTGCTCCGCACACCGCTGGCCTGGCTCGCGCTCGCCGTCCTCGCGGTCGGCACCGCTTTCGGGCTGTTCTGGTTCCAGCCGTGGAAGTTGGTCACCGACACCGAGGTACACGAGACGCTCACCGCAGTCGAGGAGTCCGGCCGACCCTCCCCCACACCCGGCGGGGCCCGCACCCCGGCGGCCTCGGCGGCGGCCGGGCCGACTGTGGTCAGCCGGGGCTCGTTCGTCAGCCACGAGCACGAGACCACCGGCGCCGCGCGGATCGTCCGGGACGCCGAAGGGCGGCACCGGCTGGAACTGGTCGGGCTGGACACCTCCAACGGCCCCGATCTCAAGGTCTGGCTGACCGACCAGCCGGTCCGGACCGGCCGGGCGGCCTGGGACGTCTTCGACAACGGCCGCTACGTCCCGCTCGGGGCGCTCAAGGGCAACCGCGGCGACCAGGTGTACCCGATACCGGCCGGGACCGACCTCGCCGGCCTGACCAGCGTCTCCATCTGGTGCGAACGGTTCGCCGTGTCGTTCGGCGCCGCCCCGCTCGACCCGGCCGGCTGACCGCCGTACTCCCCTCCGGTCCCGCAGGAGTGGCGGTCTCGACCGAACGACGACCGACTGCGAGACTGTGTGCCGACCAGGAGTGGGGGTTCGATGAGCAACGGGTGGGTGCTGCCCGACGAGGTGCTTCGGGGCGCGCAGGCGTACACGCCGCGCCCTGCCGAGCTGGCCGATCTGGAGCTGTTGCTGTCCGGGGCGTACGCGCCGCTCGCCGGCTTCATGACCCGCGCCGACCTGGCCTCGCTCGCCCGGCGGGGCCGGCTCGCCGACGGCATCCCCTGGCCGGTGCCGGTCACCCTGCACGTACCGGCCGCGCTCGCCGAGGGGCTGGACCCGGACGACCCGGAGCGCCGGGCGCTGCTGCTGACCGACGGCGAGGGCGCCCCGGTGGCCGGGCTGGAGGTGACCGACCGCTGGGCCGCCCGGGACGGGCTGGTCGGCGTCGGCGGCCCGGTACGCCGGGTCGGTGACGGCGGTCACGGGCCGTTCCAGCGGCTGCGCCGGGGGCCGGAGGAGATCCGGCCGCTGCTGCCGCCGGGCCGGGTGCTCGGGGTCTTCGCCGATCGCCCGCTGCACCGCCCGCAGCTCGCCCAGATCGCGCACGCGGCCCGCACCATCGGCGCGCACCTGCTGGTGATGATCCCGGTGGGTGACGGCGTGGGCGGCGGGCTGCCGTCCGAGGCGCTGGTCCGCAGCGTCTTCGCCGCCCGGGACCGGATGCCCCCGGCCACCATCGTCGCGGTGCCGCTGTCCCGCCGGGTCGACGAGATCAGCGACGCGCTGCTGCGGGCCCGGGTCGCCGCCGCGTACGGGGTGACCCACCTGCTCTCCACCGGCGAGATGCTCTCCGGCGCCGGCCTGCGGGTGCTGGTGCCCCGGGAGCTGGCCTACGACAACCGGGACGGCCAGTGGCGCTGGCGGGAGGACATCCCGCCGCGCAACCGGCGGTTGGCGCTGACCCACGCCGAGATCGACGACCTGCTGGACCGCGGCTTCCCGCTGCCGGAGTGGCACACCCCGCCGGCGGTGGCGAAGGAGCTGTCCCGGGCCCGGCCGGCCCGCCGGCACCGGGGCATGGTGATCTTCCTGACCGGCCTCTCCGGCTCCGGCAAGTCGACCATCGCCCGGGGCCTGGCGGACGTGCTGCGGGAGCAGGGCGACCGGACGACCACCCTGCTCGACGGCGACGTGGTGCGCCGGGAGCTCTCCGCCGGGCTGGGCTTCAGCAAGGCCGACCGGGACGCCAACGTGCGCCGGATCGGCTGGGTGGCCGCCGAGATCGCCCGGCACCGCGGGGTGGGCATCTGCTGCCCGATCGCCCCGTACGCGCAGGCCCGGGCGACCGCTCGGGAGATGGCCCTCGCGGCCGGGGCGGGTTTCCTGCTGGTGCACGTGGCCACCCCGCTCGAGGTGTGCGAGCAGCGCGACCGCAAGGGCCTGTACGCCCGGGCCCGGGCCGGCCTGCTCACCGGGATGACCGGCATCGACGACCCGTACGAGGAGCCGACCGACGCGGACGTGGTGGTGGACACCACGGACCTGACGGTCGAGGAGGCGGTCCGCGTGGTGATGGAGCACCTCACCGAGCACGGCTGGGTCGAGCCCCGCCTCCAGTCGGCCTGACCCCAGGCCGTCCGCCTTCCGTCGGGCCCGGCCCGCGCGCTAGTGTTCGTCTTTGTTGGAACACGTTCGATCGCGTGAGGCGTGCGCGGGAAACCGGGGGTGGGGAAGGGTGCTGGCGCGGCAGCGGCAGGCGGCCATCCTGGACCGGGTCCGGGCCGCCGGCGGGGTCCGGGTCAGCGACCTGGCCGGCGAGTTCGGCGTCTCCGACATGACCATCCGGCGTGACCTGGACACGCTGCACGAACGCGGGCTGCTGGCCAAGGTGCACGGCGGCGCCACCCTGGCCCTTTCCGGCTCGACCGACGAGCCCGGGTTCGCGGCGAAGTCGGTCCGGCAGCCGGCCGAGAAGGCCGCCATCGCCGCGCGCGCCGCGGCACTGGTCCGCCCCGGCGCCGCAATCGCGCTCTCCGCCGGCACCACCACCGCCGAGCTGGCCCGCCGGCTGGTCGACGTGCCCGGGCTGACCGTGGTGACCAACTCGCTGCCGGTGGCCGAGGTGCTGCACACCGGCGGGCGGCCGGATCAGACCGTGGTGCTCACCGGGGGCGTGCGTACCCCGTCGAACGCCCTGGTCGGTCCGCTCGCGGTCGCCGCCGTCCGGTCGCTGCACCTGGACCTGCTCTTCCTCGGCGTGCACGGGATCACGGAGCGGGCCGGCTACACCACGCCGAACCTGATGGAGGCGGAGACCGACCGGGCGCTGGTGGCCGCCGCCGACCGGCTGGTGGTGCTCGCCGACCACACCAAGTGGGGCACGGTCGGGATCTCCTCGATCGTCGAGCTGGCCGCGGCGGACGTGCTGATCAGCGACGGCCGGTTGGCGCCGGACGCCCGGCGGGTGCTCGGCGAAAAGGTGGGCGAACTGGTGATCGTGACGGGCAGCGAGGGGGCGCAGTGAAGCGTACGCGGATCGAGCTGGCCGACGGCCGCGAGCTGATCTACTTCGACGAGCGGGACGACGCGGTCCGGGACCAGCCGGACCGGCGCGAGCTGCCGCCGCCACCGCCGGCGTCCCAGCTGCGGTACGACCCGCTGACCGACGAGTGGGTGGCGGTGGCGGTGCACCGGCAGACCCGCACCTTCCTGCCCCCGGCCGACCAGTGCCCGCTCTGCCCGTCCCGCGGCGACCGGCTCAGCGAGATCCCGGCACCGGACTACGACGTGGCGGTCTTCGAGAACCGCTTCCCCGCGCTGAGCCAGCGGGTGGCCGACGAGCCGGCCGAGATCACCCCGTTCACCCCGGTCCGGCCGGGGCGCGGGCGCTGCGAGGTGGTCTGCTTCACCGACGACCACAACGCCTCGTTCGCGCAGTTGCCGCCGCGCCGGGTGCGCACCGTGCTGGACGCGCTGGCCGACCGCACCGAGGCGCTGAGCGCGTTGCCGGGCGTGGAGCAGGTCTTCCCGTTCGAGAACCGGGGCGTCGAGATCGGGGTGACCCTGCACCATCCGCACGGGCAGCTCTACGCGTACCCCTTCGTCACCCCCCGGACCCGGGCGCTGCTGGCGGCGGCCCGCCGGCACGCCGAGCGCACCGGCGGCCGGAACCTCTACGCGGACGTGCTCGCCGCCGAGCGCGCCGCCGGCGACCGGGTGGTCGCGGCCAACGAGCACTGGACGGCGTACGTGCCGGCCGCCGCCCGCTGGCCGTTCGAGGTGCACCTGGCCCCGCACCGGCCGGTGCCGGACATCCCGGCGCTGGACGACGCGGAGCGGGACGCCTTCGGGCCGCTCTACCTGGACCTGCTGCGCCGCTTCGACGGGCTGTTCGACCTGCCCATGCCCTACATCGCCGCCTGGCACCAGGCCCCGGTCCGCGTCGACCGCGAGCTGGGCCACCTGCACCTGCAGCTGTTCAGCATCCGGCGGGCGAAGGACAAGTTGAAGTTCCTCGCCGGCTCGGAGTCCGGGATGGGCGTGTTCATCAACGACATCGCCCCGGAACGGGCCGCCGAACTTCTCCGCGCCGGCTGACCGGGCCGCCGGGCCGGCTTCGGGCGCCGGCGACCGGGAGACAGGGCGCGGGGGGCCCGGGACAGGGCCCCCCGCAGGGAAGGGACGGCTGGCTGTGCACGACAGCCGGGAAGGCTGGCTGATCGGCACTCGTGCCGCGAGGCGACCGCGGTCAACCTTCCTGGACGCGACTGGCACCACGTCCACCTGATACAACGAGCCAACCGCCGGCCGGTGACGCGCCCTGCTGGCGGGCAGCGCCCCCGTGACGGTGCGTGACAGGGACGACGGGACCACTGCGGACACGACGGAGCCCGCCGGCACGAGGGCCGGCGGGCTCGTCGGAGCGCGAGACGACGCGGATCAGGCGGCGAGCTTGCGCGCCAGGTTCTCGTCGAGCGCGTTCATGAACTCGTCGGTGGTCAGCCACGGGGCGTCCCGCGAGATGAGCAGCGCGAGGTCCTTGGTCATCTGGCCGCCCTCGACGGTGGACACGATGACCTGCTCCAGGGTGTTGGCGAACTCGGTGACCGCCGGGGTGCCGTCCAGCTTGCCCCGGTGGGCCAGGCCACGGGTCCAGGCGTAGATCGAGGCGATCGGGTTGGTCGAGGTCTTCTCGCCCTTCTGGTACTGCCGGTAGTGCCGGGTGACCGTGCCGTGCGCCGCCTCGGCCTCGACCGTGCGACCGTCGGGCGAGAGCAGGACCGAGGTCATCAGGCCGAGCGAGCCGAAGCCCTGCGCGACGGTGTCGGACTGCACGTCGCCGTCGTAGTTCTTGCAGGCCCAGACGTAGCCGCCCTCCCACTTGAGCGCGGCGGCGACCATGTCGTCGATCAGCCGGTGCTCGTAGGTGAGGCCGGCGGCGTCGAACTCGGCCTTGAACTCGTTCTCGAACACCTCGGCGAAGATGTCCTTGAACCGGCCGTCGTACGCCTTGAGGATGGTGTTCTTGGTCGACATGTAGACCGGGTAGTTGCGGTCCAGGCCGTACCGGAACGAGGCCCGGGCGAAGTCCCGGATCGACTCGTCGTAGTTGTACATGCCCATCGCGATGCCGCCGCCGGGGAAGTTGGCGACCTCCATCTCGACCGGCTCGGAGCCGTCGGCCGGGGTGTAGGTGATGGTCACCGTGCCCGGGCCGGGGACGACGAAGTCGGTGGCCTTGTACTGGTCGCCGTGCGCGTGCCGGCCGATGATGATCGGCTTGGTCCAGCCCGGCACCAGCCGCGGCACGTTGGACATGATGATCGGCTCGCGGAACACGACGCCGCCGAGGATGTTGCGGATGGTGCCGTTCGGCGACCGCCACATCTTCTTCAGGCCGAACTCCTCGACCCGCGCCTCGTCCGGGGTGATGGTGGCGCACTTGACGCCGACGCCGTGCTCCTTGATGGCGTTGGCGGCGTCGATGGTGACCTGGTCGTCGGTCTCGTCGCGGTGCTGGATCGACAGGTCGTAGTAGTGCAGGTCGACGTCGAGGTAGGGCAGGATCAACTGCTCCCGGATCTGCTTCCAGATGATCCGGGTCATCTCGTCGCCGTCGAGCTCTACGACCGGGTTGTTTACCTTGATCTTCGCCATCGGCCGGCGCTCCTCTCGGGGGACACGTGCTCAAGCAGTACGAGCGTACTGGAAACCCGCCGGCACTCCCCAGCCGGCCCGGACCGGCCTGAGCACCGGACACCGGGCGTGGGAGATCACTGGCATCATCAGCCGATGCCAGTGAGCCGCACCCTCGGGTCTATCACGGTCACCGCCCTCACCGACGGCGAGGGCCTGTTCTTCCAGCCGCGGACCGAGGCGTTCCCGGACGCCACCGAGGCGCACTGGCGCGAGGCGGACCGGCGCGACCCTGGCGCGGTCACCGCCGACGGCGAGTGGTGGCTGCCGTTCCGCGCCTTCGCGCTGCGTACCGGGGACGGGCCGGTCATGCTGGTCGACGCCGGCATCGGCCCGGCGGACTCACCCGCCGCGAGCTGGGCGCCCGTGCCGGGCCGGCTCCCCGCGGAGCTGGCCGCCGCCGGCATCGACCCGGCGGACGTACGCGCCGTGGTTCTGACCCACCTGCACAGCGACCACATCGGCTGGGCGGTCACCGGCACCCCCGGCCGCCCCTACTTCCCGAACGCCGAGTACGTGGTGCAGCGGGCCGAGCTGGACGCCATGGAGTCGATCAACCCCGGGCTGCCGGCCGGCCTGATCGCGCCGTTGCGCGCCGCCGGCCAGCTCCGGGTGGTCGACGGCGACACCGACCTGACCCCCGGGGTACGCGCCCTGAGCACCCCCGGCCACACCTCCGGTCACCAGTCTGTGCTGGTCGACACCGACGACGAGCGCCTGCTGCTCACCGGCGACCTGCTGGTGCACGCCGTCCAACTCGTCGACCCGACCGTCGCCTACGCCCACGAGGAGGACCAGGCCCAGGCCCGCACCTCCCGCACCACCCTGCTGCACACCCTCGCCGAGGCCGGTCCCGCCACCCACCTGGCCACCCCCCACCTGACCACCCCCTTCACCCCCCTCCCCCGCCCCCGATCGGTTTGATCAAGGGGTTTGCGTCACCGAGGGCTCGGATTCCGACGCAAACCCCTTGATCAACGCAGTGGGTGGGAGACGGCTGGGGGGGGGGGGGGGGGCGCGCGGCCCCCCCCCCGGGGGGGGTGGTGGAT